>CACZBP010000008.1 GCA_902779495.1 uncultured Bacteroidia bacterium | reverse complement strand
CTGCCGGGGATGCTCCCTCTGAAGATTTCAAGGACACCTGGGACGAATCCTACGGAGCAATGAACGCTGAGACCTTCGAACTCCAGGCACCTTACCAGTGGTACAGTGTAACCGAGATTCTCAGCAGGGGCAAGGATCCCGAGAAGTATAAGGATGAATACGATAAGGATCCTGTCAATTTCAAATGGATGATCTGGCAAGTCGGTGTAGGTGTTCGTCAGGAAGCATTGGACCTGTGCGACTTCGACCTGTGTGTCACTCCTGACGGCAAGCAGGCCTTTGGCGGCGCAGTCGGCCTGACCCCCGTGTTCTACAAGCGCTAACCACCCGGCACTAAAACTGGAAAAACGCTCCCCCGCGGGGCGTTTTTCTTTTTTTGCCGGATAATAAAGGATTTTGATTATTGGGCAAAAAAAGCTAACTTGGCAGGGTAAAACACATTTTTCCGGATGAAGAAACTATATCCTTTAATCATTATGGCAGCAGGAATACTGAGTTGCGGCTTCGCGGCCCCGAAGCCGAAGGGAGACCTTGTCTATTGCAGCTATGCCAGAAGGGGAGCGGCCGGCCTTGGCTCCGATTACTGTGAACTGATAGCCGACAGCGGCACCGTCCCGAAGGTCGTCGTGGTTATGAACGAAGGCAACCGCTTCGATGACCCGGTGATACGCCGCGAATATCCTGTAGGGAAGGAGACGGTGGACTCCCTGGCCGGCATCCTTGACGAGGCAAAAGTCTATAAATTAAATGGTTACTCTCTCGAAGAGCCCATCACCGGAGGCCACTCCTACCGTATCCATATGGAATATTCCTCCGGCGACAAGGTCAATGCCTACTGGTATGGCCACGCCGTCAAGGACAAGGCCATAGCCGCATATAACCTCATCCAGCGTTTCTTCAGGCCCTGGTGCGAGCAGGCCGAAAAGGATGCAAGGGTGGAGCAGCTCTCCGGACGGGTCGCCCAGATGGAGCAGCTCTATGACAAGGTCCTCGAGGCAGTGCGGAAGAAGAAGGCATATCCCGAACTGCACGACGATGTGAACAGCCTTGACTGGTACCTCGGTTCCGGCCAGTGGAAGAATGATTTCGAGGCCGACGAAAAGGGCTTGCTGCCAGAGGAGCTAAAGAAGGGAGTCCTCAGCGAAGACGGACTGTACAACCTTCTGGAAGACGAAAGGCTCCACAAACTGTTAAGAAACAGGTAAACATATGAAACTCATCCACTTACTGCTGGCTGCAGCCATCATAGCTGGATGCGGGAAGACCTCTGGGAACCAGGGCCCGGCCGCCGAAGACCCTTCCGCTGCACCCGAGGTTTCCGTGGACCCCTCGGACGAGCCTTCTTCCGAACCGTCTTCTGAGCTATCGGACGATCCTTCGGACGATCCGGGACCGGTGCGGCCAGAACCGGAACCAGTTGTGGTGGAGGAGCCCTATCTCGTTACAAGTCAGATAATTATGGATTTCATCCAGAACGTCACTTACGACGAGAGGGACTACTCATATACCCACGTCACCGACGAGCCATATGCCCCCTACGGCGCCCCCGGCGATGCCGACCTTCCGCCGACAGTCCCTGTCTCCTGGAATGCCCTCCCCGAAGAAGGAGCGCTGACGCTGAGGCTTGACGACGGCGAGTGGGCATATGACACCGCCCTCCCTGCCGGCACTTCTTCCTACGAGTTGAGCAACCTCGTCCCGGGCAGGACCTACCAGTGGACGGTCACGCGTGACGATGTCGGCGCAGTAGTGGGCAGGGGCAGTTTCAAGACCATCGGCCAGGTGCACCAGGTCTTCTTCGCCACCAAGGTCCGCAACGCCCGCGACCTGGGCGGCTGGACCACGACCGGCGGCAGGAAAGTCAAGTACCGCAGGCTCTACCGCGGCGGCGACATAGGCAGTAGCTACCTCAGCAAAAAGGGTATAAACCAGATGCTTGCGGAAGGCATACGGGCAGAGATCGACCTGCGGGAATCCAAAGACTTGAACGGCGCGAAATCATCCCGCCTCGGCACCGACATCGCCTTCTACAACGCCAATATGAGCAAGGCATACGGAGGACTAATCCGGGAATATCCCGACAAGGTCACGAAGACCTTCAAAAAGGCCGTAGAGTTCCTCAGGGAGGGATATCCGACATATTTCCACTGCTCGATAGGCCGCGACCGAACCGGCACTATGGCAGTAATCTTCCTGGGCGTGCTTGGCGTAAGCGAAAGCGACATATCCAAGGAATACGAACTGCTGTTCTTCTCGCCCGCGGACTGGAGCCTCAACGGCGGAAAGACCGAATTCGACTACTCGAGGACCAAGAAATATGGCCTCCCATATGCCTGCGACACCCTCTGGCAGCTCGGCGGGCAGGCCCTCGGCGTGGCTGACACCGACCTCAGCGTGTCCTTCGCTCAGAGAGTCGAAGCCTACCTCACCTCAAACGGAGTGGACAAGAAGGACATCGATGATTTCCGAACCCTTATGCTCGAATAGCCATATGGAAAACGACTGGAAAAAACGCCTCGGGGTGGTCTATTCCACCAATCCCGACTTCGCATATCAGGAGGCTTCCACCCAGGAGGCAGAGACGCTTCCGCCCGCAAAGCAGCGGCTTATCGTCGGCATCGACAGGCGCAACCGCGGCGGCAAGCAGGTCACTCTCGTGACCGGCTTCGTGGGCCGTGACGAAGACCTCAAGGAGCTGGGCCGCGCGCTGAAAGTGCGTTGCGGCGTCGGCGGCAGCGCCAAGGACGGTGAAATCACCATCCAGGGCGACCTGCGCGACAAAGTCACCGCCCTGCTGAAAGACCTCGGCTACAACGCCAAGCGCGGCAACTAAGCCCGCCACCTGCCAGAAAAACGGCCTCCTGGTGGCAGGTCCCCGCGAATAGCACCCCACCTGCCATAAAAACGCCGGAATTATGGCAGGTCCCCGCGAATCGCGGCCAGGGGCTGGGCGCGGAGGCGGCGGAATGCCACGGAGTGATGCGGAGGCAGAGGGTTACTTCGTGCCGAAGATGCGGTCGCCGGCGTCGCCAAGACCCGGGACGATGTAGGCGTCGGAGTTGAGGCACTTGTCGACCGCGGCGACGTAGATGTCGACGTCGGGGTGCTCGGCCTGGACCTTGGCGATGCCTTCAGGGGCGCCCACAAGGCACATCAGGCGGATGTTGTGGCAGCCGCGCTCCTTGAGCATTGCGATGGCGTCGCAGGCGCTGCCGCCGGTGGCGAGCATAGGGTCGGTGATGATCACCAGGCGTTTCTGGATGTCCTCCGGGAGCTTGCAGTAATAGACTACCGGCTTGTGGGTCTGTTCGTTACGGTAGAGGCCGATGTGTCCCACCTTGGCGACGGGCACAAGGGTGCGGATGCCGTCCACCATTCCGAGACCGGCACGCAGGATGGGCACCACCGCAAGCTTGCGGCCGGCCACGACCTTGGCCGTCATCTTGCAGATGGGAGTCTCTATCTCCTTGTCCTCCAGCGGGAGGTCGCGGGTGATTTCATATCCCATCAGGAGCGCTATCTCCTGAAGCAGCTCACGGAAATCTTTCGAGCCGGTTTCCTTGTCCCTCATAATGGTCAGCTTGTGCTGAATCATCGGATGGTCTATTACGTGTAATTGTCCCATATTATTGATTTTTAAGTCTTTCCCTTTTCTTTGCGGCGAAATATATCATTATGTTCCTGATGGAGAACACCACTGCGAACTGGCCGATGACCAGCACCCAGTCGTGGCGTATGATGCCGTAGGTGATGATCATCACCGAGCCTATGACCGCCAGCACCCAGTGGCCCAGGGGTAGGATGGATTCCTTGCGGCGGTAGCTGTAGACCAGCTGGTAGACCGAGCGGATTTCATATGTGAACTGGCCCGCGACGCCGAACAGCAGCAGCCACAGGGGGATGTTGTCGTTGGCGAGGAAATTGGCCGTGAAGGACGGGAAGTCCCTCACTATCAGCGCTATGATTACTACCGGGAACAGCCCTTGCAGCCAGACGACTATCTTGGGAACGTTCTTGTAAAGGCCCATTATGCTGATGTTCCACATATAGATGTAGTAGCTGACGCTCTCGCCGAAAAGGATGCTGAAATCTTTTCTGAGCCAGCCATATACATACAAAAGCATGGCCCCGAGACTGCTCAGGACCCAATATATGCCGGGGGATTCGACCTGCTTGGACTTCTCTGATATGTACCATTGGATGAGGATGCGGGAGCCATATACGGCCATTCCCACCAGACCCAAGATATATACCCAGAGCGGACTGTCCATAGGTTAATCTCCGTAGAAATGCCTGAATACCTCCTTGCTCACCTCTTCCGGGGCGCCGCGCATGAACGAGCGCAGGGTGTTTTCGGGGAAGTCGCTGAGCCTGTGGACGATAAGGCCGTCAAGCGAGTTGGAGAACAGCGGGTCCACGTTGAAGCAGGCGATGCGCGCACCGCAGGTGATATATTTGCGAAGCAGCACGGGAAGGCGGTACTGCCCGTCGGAAAGTGCAATCAGAAGGCGGTCGAGGCCGTCGATGTCCTTCACTCCCTCGAGGAGGGCGTCCGGATCCACGCCGAGGTAGTTCGGCACGAACGGATTGGTGGGAGCGCCGAAATCAGCCCCGAGCGCGAGCGGATAGGCCTTCATTATATACTTGACAATCAAGCTCTTGTAGAAATCGGGGATGCTGTTGGATATGCTCACGGGGCCGACGCAGTACATCGAGCCGGGGCTGTGGGTCGTCGCTATGCATATGCCGGCGAGCATCATCTTCAGTGGCAGCACCTCACGCTGGTATTTGACCGTGATGAACGAGCGGCCAAGCTCAAGGCTGTGGCGGAGGATTTCCGGGGCCTTGGGGCCGAAGCTGAACAGGGTCGAGGTGTAGAAGCCGCTCTGTCCGCCGTGGGAGGCGAATATCTCGTTGCCGAAGCCTATGCGATAGGCGCCGGTGATTTCCTGATTCGTTACATTCCAGAGAATCAGGTGTTTATAGTACTCGTCATAGGGGTCCGTGTCCAGCTCCAGACCTGTGCCTTCGCCGATGGCGCGGAAGGTTTCCTCGCGCAGGCGATAGATCTGCTGCATCATATTGGGGGCTTCCTGGGCGGTGATAAGATAGACCTTATAATCGCCGGAAGACAGGAGGAGACGGTCCTCGACGGACTCTATATCCTTTGCGACAAGGCCGGCCGCGATGTGCGGGGCTACTGGTTTGAGCTGCTGCTGAGGGGCTGCCTGGGCCGCCTCCGCGCACTGGCCCTGAAGGGCGTAGCAGCGGTTACGCAGATACTTTCCGAGAGTTTCGATGTCCATAGATGCAATCTCCTCTGGATTAATTGGTTGGCCTATTCTGACCTTGATATTCTGCCCTTTCTTGTTCAGCATCTCGTGCACCAGGCGAACAGTGCGCAGGCGCTCGTGGATGCGTCCAAGACGGTGGAACGAAGGGGAATTGGTGCCGTCGAAATAGATGGGAATCACCGGGAAGCCGGACTTCTTGATGAGCTTGATCATATTGTCGGCCCAGGGCTTGTCTTCGACAATGTGCTTGCCCGGGGCTGTGCGGTTGGCGCCTTTCTGGTAGGTTGCGACCTCGCCGGCGGGGAAGAGGCTCAGGGGCCTGCCCTGCGCGATGTGGTCCAGGGCGACGCGGATGCCGGACATACTCTTCGCTCCTCCCGTGGTGAAGTTATCCACCGCGATGAAGGAGTCTTTCAGGTTGGGGATCAGGCTCAGGAAGAAGGTGGTGAGAATCTTGTGGTCTGGGCGGCGGGAGCCTATCACCGAGTTGAGGATCATTCCGTCCACCGCACCGAAGTGGTGGTTGGACACCGTGAAGAAGCCGCCTTCCTTGGGGATGCGCTCAAGTTGCTGAGGGATAACATCATAGGTGACTCCAATCTCGCGCATCGTCCCCTCGGAGAACTCGGGGCCCTGGAGCTGCCAGACCTTTTCATAGACCTTGTTCAGGCCGTCAAGCTCAAGGACCTTTGACAGGACGCCGGAAACGCAGCGCCCAAAGAGGCCTTTCAGCTTCAGGGCTTTCTCCAGACCTTGACGGTCCAGCAGTACTGGTTTCCCATCACTCATTTCTGACTAGGTTTTAGTATCTGCAAATATAACCATTGTTATATTAATTTCCAACAATGGCGATACTTACCTTCCCCCGTGGCATTCCGCCGCCCTCCGCGACACTCCGGGGACACTCCGCCGCCTCCGCGCCCGGCCCCCCAGCCGCTATTCGCGGGGACCTGCCATAATTCCGGCGTTTTTATGGCAGGTGGGGTGCAATTCGCGGGGACCTGCCATCCAGAGGGCGTTTTTATGGCAGGTGGAGTGTTTTTCCTGGGGACCTGCCACCGGGAGGCCGTTTTTCTGGCAGGTGGCGGGGGGTGGCGGGGGACCTTGCAGTTTTGGGGGCATTTTTGAACGAGGTACCCCGTGGAGTGGGGGGTACCTTGCACTTTTCGGTGTGTTTTTGTGCAAGGTCCCCCCTGGTACCCACGACGGCAGGGGGCTAGAAGCGGGATTCGAGGGAGGCGACGGCGGCCTGGATCTTTTTGGTCTGGTCGCGGAGCCAGTCGGCGCTTTCGCCGGCCTCGGGAAGCGGGTCAAGGTGCATTGGCTCGCCGATGGCAAGATGGTAGCGGTGGGGGAACTTCCACACCGCGTTCCACACGGGCACTATGCGGGCGCCGCTGCGGGCGGCAAGAAGGGCCGCGCCGCTGTGGAACGGCAGCAGGCCGTCACCGGACTTGTTGCGCTTGCCTTCCGGGAAGATTATCACGCTCTCACCCTTGCCCAGGGCCTCCAGGGAGGCTTCCAGCCACTCGGTCGAGGCCCTGCGGCGCTCGATCGGGATGCACTGGGCGATGGGGTAGAACTTGCGCGTGAAGCCGTTGGCATCGTAGTAGTCCCTCGCCACGAGAGGGCGTATCATCATATTGTAGTACTCCACCATAAGTATCACGGGGTCCATCATCCCCACGTGGCGGCACACGAAGATAGTGGGCTCGTCAAGGACGGGCTTGGGACCGTGCAGGCAGGGGCGGTGGACTGTCTTCACCACGCACCAGCTGAAACCCCGCAGGAACCTTTCCGTGAAATTCAGATTAGCTTGCTTGACTGTTCCTCTCACGGCACTATGATATTGATTTGCTGTCCGATATATTCAACGGTAAGCGGGAGGGTTCCGGGAATCTCGCCGTCTGCCTCGACGCGGTGGGGCTTGCCCAGGGGCTTTATTTCCATCTTACGGAAACGCTTGGTGATTATACCGGGAAGCACCGCAAAGTCGCCGGAAAAGACGTGCATCATATTGGAAAGGCCCTTGAAGCGGTTCACGTCGCCCATAATGGAGACCTCCAGGAGGCCGTCGTTCCAGTTGCCGCCTTCCTGGTTCTGCTTGATGCCGCCGCCGCGGTAGACGCCGTTGCCTATCACTGCTGAGAGGAGCTTGCCTTTGAACACGACTTCACCGTCGCAGGTGATTTCGGCGGGATAGCGCTGCTTGGAAAGGATGGAATACGGGGCCACCATCTTGTAGAGGATATCGCCCTTGTAGCCCTTGGTTTTCAGGGAGTTGGTGTTGTAGCATATGTCAGCGTCTATGCCGACTCCGCCGATATTGGCCATACAGAATATGCCGTTGGAGAAGGTCATCTTCACCACGTCCTCCTTGGCTGTCTTGCCGGCAATGATGCACCCGGCCGCCTTCGTCAGGTCCGCGGGAACTCCGGAAGTCTTGATCCAGTCGTTGCCGGTGCCGTAGGGAATCACTCCGAGGGTGAATTCACCCATATCCGTCTTGCTCTGCTCGGAATAGCGGAGCAAACCCGTCATCACCTCGTGGATGGTGCCGTCACCGCCCACGGCGATGAACTGACGGGCACCGCCCTCAGCCGCCTTCTGCGCTAGCTCAATCGCGTGGGCAGGGCGTTCGGTGAGCAGAGGCTCCACCTCGAGGCCGCCATCGGTGAGGATCTTCAGGAAATCCTTCCAGGAGTCACCCTTCGATGCGGATGCCGAAGAAGGGTTGACAATCATAAACCATTTACTCATATCAGCTTAGTTTTTAGGGTTATTATATCAATCTTGGGATATCCGCCCAGGCGGAAGGCGAAGGCGCTGCCGAGGCCCTCGCACACGTGGAGGACGCGGTCGCCCTCGGTGTAGACGCCGCTGGATTCGTGCAGGCGCCAGTGCGAGACGTGCAGGCCGGCCAGCTTGTACTTCAGACCGTGCGTGTGGCCGGAAAGGGTGAGATGGACGTCGCTGTGGGGAAGCACCTCGCTGCGCCAGTGGGACGGGTCGTGGGAAAGGAGGATGGTGAATATGCCTTCAGGCAAACCCTTGAGTGCCAGGGACATATCGCCTCCGACCGAAGGGAAATACGGTGAGGCGGATATGTTCTCCACGCCGGCGACGGCTATGGCGTCCGAGCCCCTGCGGATGATTTCGGAGCTATTGAGCAGCACCTTCCAGCCAAGGCTCCTCTCCAGGCCGAGCAGCCGCTCGGTGTCGAGCTCGCGCGAAGCCCCTTCGTGGGGGCCGTGAAGCAGGTAATCGTGGTTGCCGCGGATGGCATATATCCCCATCGGGGCCTTCAGCCTGGCCAGTTCATCCATATAGGAATCCGCCTCCCGGGACTCGAAATTCACCAGGTCGCCGGTGAAGAATATCACGTCCGGATGAAGCTCTAAGGTCCTGTCAATGATGCGTTTGACATACAGGCTCTTCCTTCCGAAAGAACCCAGATGGAAGTCCGACAGCTGGCAGATGCGAAGGCCGTCGAAGCCCTTGGGCAGGCTCTCGAAGCAGAGCGTCTGCCCGTTGACCTGGAGGTGGCGGGTGACATAGAATATCAGCGTGATGAACGTCAGGCTCACAGCGCAGCCGGCCGCCAGCGCGACGAGGTCGGCGCCTGAAGGCGAGGCCATCAGCCGGCCCACCGCCGAGAACAGCATAAAGACAGTCTTCGGCAGCTCGGAAATAAATGACACATAGGAAAATACGCACACCGCATCGGTGTACTTCCTGCCTGTCCCGATAAGCGGCAGGCAGACAAGCGTCACGGCCGTGGGGATGCACACGGCAACCCTTGCGGTCAGGCTCTTGAGCACGAAGATGCACAGATAGGCATCCGCCAGCACCCCGAAGAGCAGGAAGAAAATGATGTACGACTTAAACTTCACTCAGGTCTGGTTTGGTACACTCTGGCAAAGTTACTAAATTTTTCGTTATCTTTGTGGTGATATGAAAAAGTGCCTGCTAATTGCAGCGCTTGCGATGGCCTTTGCCTGCAGCGCTCCCCGGGAGAAACTCCTGGAAATCCATCTGCCCAATGACGGGAACCTGATGCGCTATCCTGATGTGGAGAGCGTGCAGGAAGTCCTTGACAGTGTGGTGAGTATGGGGTTCAACGCCGTGGTGGTGGACATCAAGCCACCGGTGGGGTTCACCTACTACGAGAGCGAGCTTCTCCCCAATGTGCGTGAGGCGAAGCGCTATCCGTGCCATGAGAAGAGGGACTTCGATATGGCAGGGACGTTCATCGCCGAAGGCCACAGGCGTGGCCTGAAGGTGTCGCTCAGCTCGGCGACGCTGAGTATGGGCGCCTGGCCGCTGGATGAGGATGGCCCGGCATATACGGTACCCGAAATCGGCGCCCTGACCTGCGTGGAATACCTTCCGTGCGGCCTGCGGGACATAAAGGACAGCCGTAAGCACGGCATATTCGCCTTCCTCAACCCGGTCCTTCCCCAGGTGCGGGAGCTGATGGTGGCCCACGTGAAGGAGGTCGTGGGGAAGTATCACCCCGACGGCTTCCTCCTCGACTACTGCCGCTACAACAACATCCACAGCGACTTCTCCCCCGCGTCCAGGGAAGCCTTCGAGCAGTGGCTCGGCCACGAGGTCGAAGATTTTCCGCAGAGCATATTCACCTACAGAAGCGACTGGGAATATGACATCGCCCCCGGCAAATACTACCGGGAGTGGATGACCTGGCGCGCCGGCGTCATCCACGACCTTGTGAAGGAGCTCGCCGCGGCCGTAAAGGAAGTCTCCCCGAAGACGGACGTCATCTACTGGGCCGCCTCCTGGTGGCCTTCCATCCAGCGCAATGGCCAGAACTGGGCCGGGCAGGGGACGCAGTGGATAGCCGGGCACGAAGGCGAATTGGATTTCAACGCCCCGGGCTATGAAAAGACCGGCTTTGCCGACTGCCTCGACATCTTCGAAATGGGAGCCTACCTGCAGAGAGTGCTTGGCGCCGACGACCCCGAGTCGATGGAATATGCCGTCGCCCGCGGAAAGGCCCTCAACGCCGGTGCCTGCCGCTTCGTGGGCTCCTTCGCCGCAGATGCCGAGGATATGCGCGAAGCCTTCAGCCTAATGTACCGTCAGACCGACGGCATATCCTTCTTTGCCATAGACGATTGCTGGAAAGAGCCCGGGCTGTATGAGAGGCTGAAAGACGCCATAAGGTATGCCAAAGAAAGTAACAGATAGTCATAAATTTTTGTAATAATGAAAAGGATATTACTGATTGTCAGCGTGTTGCTCGTGGCGGCGGTCGCCGCGGGCCAGGAGAAGGTGCAAAAGGCCAACTACGAACAGGCGGCCCGCTTCTCCGCCAAAAGGGTCGGTCAGATGGTGTTCAGCACCCAGATGTGGCCGAGCTGGTTCAGGGATTCGGACAAGTTCTGGTACGACTGGACGACTCCCGAAGGGACAAAATATTATATCGTGGACCCTGCCAAAGGCTCCAAGGAAGAGCTTTTCGATATGCCCAAGCTCGCGATGCAGCTCACCGAGACCGTGCGCGATCCCTTCGATGCCAAGCATATACCCTTGGAGAATCTGACTCTGCGCGAGGATAAATATTTCACATTCGACATCCCCAGCACGGCGGACACCCGCGACAAGGAAGATTCCACAAAGACGGTGAAAAAGGTCTTCCACTTCCGTTATGACATTGATTCAAAGGAACTTACCGAGATCGAGGAAGAGCCTGAGAAATATCCCGACTGGGCCACAGTCTCCCCCGACGGCACGTTCGGCATCTATATAAAGAACCACAACCTCTGGTGCATGGATTCCACTTCGATGCGAAAGGCCGTCAAGGACCCCGAGGACAGCACCATAGTGGAAAGGCAGCTCACCCACGGCGGCACCCGCGACATATCCTGGGGAGGCGACAACTATAGCGGTGACAACGAGGCCGACAGCACAGCCCGCCACCCCTCCGCCGGCGTATTCTGGTCGCCCGATTCGAAGCATTTCAGCACCATCCTCTGGGATATGACGGTGGTTAAGGACCTGTGGGTCATCAATTCCGTGAAAAAGCCCCGCCCGAAGCTGGAGACCTACAAGTACCTGATGCCCGGCGAGCCCGGCCCCCAGGGAGACCTGTATATCTTCGACGTAACCGACGGCAGCAAGAGGAAGATCGCCTGCCACACCTTCAAGGACCAGGATATGGATATCCTTTCCGCCCAACCCACGGCGAAGGACTTCTACGACGACTGGTGGAACCGCAGATGGCTCGGCGACGAGAACGGCTTCTGGGTGCAGAAGCGCTCGCGCGACCTCAAGCGCATCGATTTCTGCTACGTGCCCATCGACGGCGATTCCACCCGCACCGTCATCCGCGAGAGGATGAACACCTATGTGGAGTACCGCAAACCCTGGCTGCTGAAGGGCGGCAAGGAGATTCTCCACTGGTCCGAGCGCAACGGCTGGGCCAATATCTATCTGTATGATTCAGAAGGGAATATGAAGAAGAACCTCACCGAAGGAACCTTCCACGTGGAGGACATCCTCGGGGTGAACGAGGGAGCGGGCTACTTCCTGGTGAGCGCCTGCGGCGTGGATCCTCAGGAGAACCCCTACCAGATGCACACCTACAAGGTGCCTCTGGCCGGAGGCGATATGCAGAAGCTGGATATGGACGATATGGACGTGATGTCGGACGCCAGTTTCAGCGCCAAGTACTTCGTAGCCAATTATTCCCGCGTGGACGCCAAGCCGGCGGTGGCCCTTTATGATGCCGTCCGCGGGCGCAAGATCTGCGAGCTGGAAGAGGCCGATTTCTCCCTGCTGTTCGAGGCCGGCTACAAGTTCCCCGAGCGATTCAAGGTGAAGGCCGCCGACGGCATCACCGACCTTTACGGCGCGATGTACAAGCCATTCGACTTCGATTCCACAAAGGTCTATCCCATATGTGATTACGTCTATCCTGGACCCCAGGTAGAGGCCAACAACATCTCCTGGAGCAAGGGCTTCACCCGAACCGACCGCCTCGCCCAGCTTGGCTTCATAGTGATCACCGTGGGCAACCGCGGAGGCCACCCGAACCGTTCGAAGTGGTATCATAACTATGGCTATGGAAACCTGCGCGACTATGGCCTTGAGGACCAGAAATATGCCATCCAGCAGCTGGCCGCCCGCCATCCTTTCATCGACATCGACAGGGTGGGCATACACGGCCATTCCGGCGGCGGCTTTATGTCCACCGCGGCCATCCTGACATATCCCGATTTCTTCAAGGTGGCGGTCTCCTGCGCCGGCAACCACGACAACAGCATCTACAACCGCTGGTGGAGCGAGCAGCACCACGGCATCCTCGAAAAGATAGACAAGGGGGACACGACGTTCGTCTATCGTATATCTACCAATCAGGAACTTGCAAAACGCCTCAAGGGCCATCTTATGCTCGTCACCGGCGATGTTGACAACAACGTCAACCCCGCCAACACCTACCGCGTGGTGGATGCCCTGATCCGCGCCAACAAGCGTTTCGACCTGATGGTCCTGCCGGGCCAGAGGCACGGTTTCGGGGATATGAACGAGTATTTCTTCTGGCGTATGGCCGACTATTACACCCGTCACCTGATGGGTGACCCCGACCCGCGCCCGACAGATATCACGCAGATGAACAATGACTGAATGGAGCGCCTCGGTGGTGAATATGACGGTAGTCTCGCTGACCGTCATATTCGCCATCTTCTATATGAACCAGTTCCTTGGCCTTCTGCCCTATCTGGCGGACGGCGTTCTGCGCTGGCATCCGCTGGTGAGCCTGGAGGACAGCGTGCGACTCACAAGGGACCGCAATGCAGTCGCGGTCGTGGCTTTCGTCGCCGTCTGCACGGTCTTTTCGCGATATGACGTGTATGACGCCGCCTTCCTGGACGGCTTTTCGCCGGGGGTGCGCACGCTGCTTGTTATGGCCACCCTGGTAGGGGTTATCCTGCTTCGCGAGGCCCTCGTGCACATCGCGGCCCCAAGAAAGGGAAACCGGGAGAATTATATGGTCGCCGCGAGGAGCCTTTATGACTTTATCATCATAGGGACGGTGCTTGGCTGCACGACCGCTGGAGTATTTTCAATATTTGGGGTTAAAGACTTGACCATCAGGAGTGTACTCCTGTGGGAGTCGGGGCTGGTCTTTGCCCTTTTTGCCCTGCGCCGTTCACAAATTCTGCGCAATTCTTGTCCGGAACTCACAACTTTTTTGTACCTTTGCACCCTCGAATTGATTCCGGCCGGTCTGCTTGTCGCCTCGGCCCTTGTTTTTTGACCTTCCGGAATCGGTATAAGACAGATTTATGGGTGTAAAAAAGATATTGATTTCACAGGCTGCCCCGCTGAATATGGCACCGTATGCAGCCATTACCGAGAAGTTTGGTGTCCAGATAGATTTCAGGCCGTTTTTCCTCATTGAACCATTGTCTTCCAGGGAGTTCCGCGCACAGAGGCTGAACATCCTGGACTATACCGCGATAGTCTTCTCCGCCAGGCACACAATCGATGCCTTCTTCCATCTGTGCGAGGAGCTCCGCGTCAAGGTGCCCGAGACGATGAAATATTTCTGCACCACGGAAGCAGTGGCGATGTACCTGCAGAAGCATATCGTCTTCCGCAAGCGCAAGATTTTCTACGGCAACGGCACCCCCGAGTCCGTTATGGCCCTCATCGGCCCCAAGCACAAGGGTGAGAAGTTCCTGATAGCCACCACTTCACACGGCTCGTCCGATGCCATTACCCGCCTTTTCGAGGCCGCCAAACTCTCCTTCAACACCGCCGTCTTCGTAAAGCCGGTGTCCCAGGACCTGCACGACCTCGACCTGGGCGCATATGAACTTGCGGTCTTCTACAACCCTTCCGACGTAAAGTCCCTTCAGGAGAACTTCCCTTCTTTCAAGGGCGAGGGCCTGAAGTTCATCACTTTCGGCAAGCACATCGTCGAAGCTATGGAAGAGGCCGGCCTGCCAATCGAGATCAAGGCTCCGACCCCCCAGGCTCCTTCCGCCGCCAAGGCGATCGAGATATATCTTCAGGGAAAATGAACACTCTGGGCAAGAATGAGAGGCTCAGCAGCAAGAAGGATATAGCAAGGCTTCTGGAAGAAGGCCGTTTCGGAGTGACCGACGGCCTCAAATACTGCTATGCCCCATCATCAGGAGTGGATGTGAACCGCATCCTCGTTTCCGTGCCCAAGAAATTCTTCCGCCGCGCCGTAAAGCGCAATCTTCTTAAGCGCCGCATCCGCGAGAGCTACCGCACCCAGAAGGGGCTGCTGGAAGCTTCCGGCGTGGACGTTATGTTCGTCTATAACACCAAGGAGGTGCTTCCGTTCTCCGTGCTGTATGAAAGGGTGGGAGCCATCCTCCGCGAGATAAACTCCAGGCTATGAGCAGCTTAGGCGAAACCTCCGGCGGCAGGTTCCGCAGGATTCTGCGCGATGTGGCCATATTCCCCTTCGTGCTGCTCATCAAGTTCTACAAGGTCTGCATCTCCCCCTACAAGCCGCCTTCCTGCCGCTTCACCCCGACGTGCTCGGAGTATGCGCTCCAGGCTTTCCGCAAGCACGGCCCCTTCAAGGGTCTCTGGCTCACGGTGCGCCGCCTTGCCCGCTGCCACCCCTGGGGCGGCTCCGGCTATGACCCCGTGCCGTAGGAATTTGCATTTTTCGTGGAAAATTGCTAATTTTGAGGAAGTTAGAATTTCGCTCATATGGAATGGATAGTAACCAGGGTTGACGGAAAGATAGCTTCTGTCGATTTGACGTACAAGGGAGCGGCAAAGGTGATGGCGGCGGTGGCGAAGATGCCCGCCTGCGCGGTGAAGACCGTTGCCACCGAAAAGGTGGACACCGAGGCCTTGTTCCGCCTCTCCGATATCCTCCTCTGGGAGGACCTTCTGCTGTTTGGCTCCCCGTTCCAGAAGCAGGTCTGGAAGGCCCTGTTCGACCTGACCCACAGCGGCAACGCCCCTAAGCTCCTGAGCTACACCGACTTTGCCGAAAGCATCGACAAAGGCCCGGGCGTGCGAGCAGTCGCTCACGCGATAGGCCTCAACCCCGTCCCGGTCATTATCCCCTGCCATCTGATAATCCCCAAAGAGTCCATAGAGCGCATCCACACCATCCAGGAGGAAAACGCCCTGTTCGGCCGCAAGGCACTCTATATCATCGACACCCACGTGGATTATGGCGAATATGCCCTCGGTGCCGACCTCAAGCGCGAACTTATCCTCCGTCATTTGGACTAAGCGGCGAAAATCACTATCTTTGCATTTCTATATACAGATAGAAATGAGTAATAAAAGATTCAAGCTGTGGAATCTGGTCGTGGCGGGCATCGTGTTCGTAGTTTCGACCGTCACCTACCTTTCCACCATAGAGCCCACCGCATCGTTCTGGGATTGCGGGGAATTCATTGCGTCATCCTATAAGCTGGAGGTGGGCCATCCCCCGGGAAACCCTGTGTTCCAGCTGATTGCGAGGTTCTTCTCGATGTTCGCCGATGCTCAGCACGCGGCAGTCGCGGTGAATGCTATGAGCGGCCTGTGCTCGGCCCTCACCATATTCTTCCTCTACCTGACGATAGTTTTTTTCGCCAAGCGGCTGGTCAAGCCCGGTGAGGATGGGCAATATACTGTGGCTCAGGCGATTGTCATATTCGGAAGCGGAGCCGTGGGCGCCCTTGCATATACCTTCTCAGACACCTTCTGGTTCTCAGCCGTGGAGGGCGAGGTCTATGCGATGAGTTCCCTGTTCACCGCGATGGTGTTCTGGGCGATGACAAAGTGGTATGAGCAGGCCGACGAGCCGTATGCCAACCGCTGGATTGTCCTGATATCCTTCCTGATGGGCCTGTCGATAGGCGTCCACCTGCTGAACCTGCTGGCCATCCCGGCCCTGGTGTTCATGTTCTACTACCGCCGCCGCGAGGATGGGGAATATTCCGTCAAGGAGTTCATAAAGATGGCCCTGGTGAGCATCGTCATCCTCGGCCTTCTGGTGTTCATCCTTATCCCTTATCTGCCCAAGCTGGCGGCATATGTGGACCTGTTCTTCGTGAATTCCCTCGGCCTGCCGGTCAACAGCGGAGCCGCCTTCTTCCTGGTGGCGATGCTGGTACTTTGCTTCTTCGCGCTGATTAAGTTCTACGACCGCGGCAAGGTCTTCTGGACCACCGTAACCCTTTGTTTTACAACTATTTTGATAGGCTTCTCGCTGTTCAGCATAGTGATCATCCGCTCCAGCGTGATGACCCCGACCAACGAGAACCAGCCGGACAACGCCTTCTCCCTGGTGCGCTATCTGTCCCGTGAGCAGTATGGCAGCACGCCACTTCTGTATGGCCAGTATTACGGCTCCCCCTATGACGACCTCAAGGTGACCAAGTACTGGACGCTGGTCGGCGGCAAGTACCGCAAGGTGAACGGCCCGGTGGAGGCGAAGTATTCCGCCCGCGGCAAGATGCTCTTCCCCCGTATGTGGAGCAACCAGGACGACCGTTTCATCAAGTTCTATGAGTCATATTCCGACGGCAAGGGCCGCCCCGTGGCAGGAGCCAAGTACAAGAGGCCCAGCTTCCTGACGAATATGAAGTTCTTCTTCGACTATCAGCTGGGGTGGATGTACTGGCGCTATTTTATGTGGAATTTCGCCGGCCGCCAGAACGATATCCACAGCCCTTCCCCGGGCGAGATATTCTATGGCAACTGGGAGAGCGGTATCGGCTTCCTGGACCAGATGCGCCTGGGCGACCAGAGCGACGCCCCTGCCGTGCTTCTCGAGAACAAGGGCAAGAACCATTATTTCCTGCTGCCGCTGCTGCTGGGCCTGCTGGGCCTGTTCTTCCAGTTCGACCGCGACAAGAGGGGCTGCTGGCTGACCTTCCTGCTGTTCTTTATGACCGGCATCGCCATCGTAGTCTACCTCAACCAGCCGCCGTTCCAGGTGCGCGAGAGGGACTATGCATATGCGGGCTCCTTCTATGCCTTCTGCATATGGGTTGGCTTCGCCGTCCCGGCCATATATAACGGAGTGCAGAACCTCCTGAAGAACCGTGCAGCCATCGCCAGCGCCGCCGTCGTGACCGGCCTGTGCCTGTGCGTGCCCGCCCTTATGGCCGAGGAGAACTGGGACGACCACGACCGCAGCGGCCGCCGCACCGCCGTGGAGATGGCCCGCAACTACCTTAATTCCGTGGGTCCTGACGGCATATTGATAACTCACGGCGACAACGACACCTTCCCTCTGTGGTATGCCCAGGAGGTGGAGGGCATCCGCACCGACGTGCGCATAGCCAACACTTCGCTGCTCGGCACCGACTGGTATATCGGCCAGATGAAATATGCCATCAACGATTCCGCCCCGCTCGACCTCAAGATAGGCCAGGAGCAGTATCTGTATGGCACCAACGACTTTGTCCGCATCATCGACACCCGCGACCAGGTCTTCCCGCTGTCCGACGTTATGCGCATTTTCCGCCATCCTGATGCGAAGATAGTGCTTGAGGACGGCTCCCGCGTGGACTACCTGATGTCCCGCCGCTTCAGCATCCCGGTCAACAAGGAGAACGTGCTGAAATCCGGCATTTTAAGCCCTGAATTCGCCGACCAGATTCCCGACGAGATAGTCTTCACGATATCCAAGGACAAGGACTACCTGTCGAAGCCCGAGCTGTTCTTCCTCGACCTGCTGTCGACCTACGACTGGTCCAGGCCCATCCATATGCTCAGCCAGGGCGGCGAAATCAACGTCGGCCAGAAGGAGTATCTGATGACGGACGGCTTCTCTTCGCACCTGGTTCCCATCAAGAACCGCATCAAGAACAGCGACCTTGGAAAGGTGGACGTGGACGAATATTGCCGCAAGATCGACGAGGTCTACACGTGGGATGCCCTGAGCAGCACCGGCTGGTTCGTCGACTACCAGAACCTCTACACTTTCCTCGGCGTGGTGCCTCAGCGCGAGCTGTTCCTCAATGCCGCGGAACTGCTCCTGAAGCGCGGCGACAAGGCCAGGGCGGTCCAGATGCTGGACAAGTGCCAGGTGTGCGTTCCCGAGGAGAATTTCCCGCTTGAATCCATATGCCTTGGATTCTACCACAACGACGTGGTAATCATCGGTATGGTCGAGGCCTACTACAAGGCCGACGCCTTCGACAAGGCCCACGACCTTGCGGAGCGCTTCTCGGTGAAGTTGCTTGAGTCCATCCAGTTCTTTATGGAGTATTACGAGTACTCCAAGAGCGACTTCGAGCTCTGCTGCAACTGCCTCTACTACCTTGCCGACACGGTCAAGCTTCACGGCGACAACCAGATGAATGAAAAGCTCATAGCCGCCATCGACAGCATAATGAAGCTCTACTCCCTCGACGAGGAGGAAGAATAAATGCGAGGAATATACATCGGTCTGACGACGCTGCTGCTGGCCCTCGGGGCTTGCAGTGGCGGCGGCAGTCGCCCGGCGGTCACTGGTCCGCTGGCGAGCGGCGGGGGAAGGTTGAGACCAGGTAGCCTCCTTCGAGGGTGAAGTGTCCGGCATCGAGATTGAGGCTGGGGGCGTAAACCATTGTGCCGGAGCAGGAATAATCAAAGGTCAGCCCTCCTTCTATCTGGGGCTCTTTAATAATGACCGACGCTTTTTCCACCTTATAGAGGATAAGGCTCTCTCCCTCTTCAGAGGCGGAAGAGCATAGTCTGAGACTGATGTCACAATCTTTCTCCGTGAGGGAGCCTTTGCCTGACTTTCCGGCGGGAACCGCCATCCGGAATGACAGGGACAAATCATCTAACATCTTATCTGTTAACACTTTGATGTCTTTCGCGTCTTCCGGAATCTGTGGGGAGGCATATATGACGATGGAGTCTTTGCGCTCATTGTAATCGACGGACAGAAGCACTTTGCTCCTGTAATGCGAACAATAGTAATCATCGTTGAGCAGGAATCCTATCCTGGGGCTGTTGATGCTGTTTTCCCTTTTGCTTTTCTCGCCGGCAAAGAAATCGCTGTATCCCTGGGCGTTGGGGCAACTCACATACAGGAGGCCGTCGTATATGGAAAAGGACTTGCCGCCGAGATCAAATACGCCGCCGTCATCAAAGGTCCCGGAACACTTGAACCGGCAGAATATATTATCCTTGTCGACCATAGCAATCTTCAGCTGCGACGTTTCCGCCTTGTATCTGACCAGATATTCAGGGAAGGGATGTTTCGCGGAGAATGTATAGAAAGCAAGGCGGAAATCCATTTCATCACCTTTGAAGTTCTGCCCGTATTTCATCCTTTTCTGAGGGATTCCTATGCGGAGCGTGCATATCACGGAGTTATCCGATTTGTCCGCCATCAGTCCGGCAATCTGAGAATCCGGGCAATTCAGGACCGTATAGAATATGACCGAATCCCCCAGGGCATTGTACTGGGCTGAAACCTTTCCCGATTCAGACTTGTAGCTTTCGTCATTCAGGTCGAATGTTATAGTATTGATTGTCGTAGGCAGGTCGGGGATATATACAAAAGAGGAGCAGCCGGCGGCAATTATTGCAACCAGTACAACCGGCATTATCTGCAATATTCTTTTCATAAGGCTCTATCCAAGAATCTGTTTTCTTTGCTCAAGAAGAGTTTTATAGGTATATGGCCACATTTGGGAATAATCCAGAAGGCTTGGGAACTTGCACTTGAGGTTGCCGTTTTCCAAAGAGAACTCTTTCCAGTACAAACCGAAATCCAGGTCGTCGACGTGACCGGAGCAGGAGAAGTCACAGTTCCAGCTGTCGCCGTCGTTTAATCCGGCAGCTTTTATCGAGAGGTTCACGGACTCAACTGCATATGGGATAGAATATTCGGCAGCCTTTGTTCCATCCGAGTAGAAAGCGTACCAGAACATCTTGACAGTCACATCTTTCTCGGTCAGGAACGCCCCTTCGGCAATCTTGGACACGGGGATGGCCATACGATAACTGAGTATGCATCTGGTGTCAAGTCGGTATTTGTTATTCTCCTTGGCGTTGAAGGTCTCTGCCATCCGGTCCAGGATGGCATTCCGCTCACGTTGATAGTTCAATCCGTCCAGTGACGGCTCGGCATATACAATCACCGAATCCCGGCCGCTGTTGTAGTCAACGCAGACTGAGCCCCTGCTGCTAAATCCGTCATCTGCGACGAATCCCTTCCCGGTCAAGTTGAATGCAAATTTCGGAATCAGGCCCAGGCGATTCTTCCTGTCGTGTTTTTTGACATTATACTCCATATCGCGATAGGACCAGCTATGGGTACCATTAAGGCAGAACGAACCTGATTCCATAATGAAAGACTGACCTTCGTAGCCCAGCTTCCCACCGTCATCTATCCGGCCCGTGCACACGAATTCTCCCTTCAACCGTCCATCCGGCAAGCCCGAGGTGCTTATTATCATCTTGGCCAACAGGATGTTATATCGGATATAATATTCTTCATACGGCGCCTCGGGGGAGAATGTGTAGAAAAACAGTTTTATGCTGACGTCCTTTTCGTCAAGGGTCGCACCCGCGGACGCTTTGCTCAGCGGAATGGCCATCCGGAACTGGGCCACCCAGGACAACCCGGAACGTGAGAATCCCAGACCGCCATCCCAATCCGGGCACATCGTTGCAATGATCGAGTCCCTTTGTTCACTGTATGTTATATCGATGGCACGGTCTTTAAGGATGGGGCGACGTGCTATTTGATGAGACATTATGGCCGGGACAGTGAATGGAGTTCCGTCCATCTGGAAGGATATGGTATTCTTGATCACTTCCTCATAGCTTATCTTCTTGCACCCGACAGTGGATAATACCAAGACAGGCACTATCAATAAAAGGTGAAACTTGGACATATTCAGTGGTGTTTTTCTAATACATATTAAAGATGCTGAAATCAGCTTTTCTGTTGCATCGGTTTCTCTTTTGTTTCGCTTGGAAGTCACGTTTCAGCACGTTGAGTTCACCTAAAGGTGCTGACAACGTCCCGAAAAATGGGACGTAACTTGCAAAAAAGGCTGAAATTGCGGGTTACGTCCCTCTTTTTGGGACGATATGCGCAGTCGGGCCGGGATGAGGTGCTGCTAATCCGGCTCGGAGCAAGCCTCCCCATCTGCGGTGACGGTCCGACAAGGGGTGGGGGTACCGTCCCCACCGAAATGCCACCGGAGGGCCCTGGAAGGCCGAATCAGCGATGACGGTCGCCCGGGGTGTCGTCGGACCGTCACCGCTAAGCAGCTTTTTCAGAACTAGAAGTAGAAACGGACGCTGACGGTAGCGTCGTTGAAGCCATAATTGAACAACCCTTCCTTGATGTATGCCGTGGTTCCCTTTGCCGTATATTTATTTTTCGAG
>CACZBP010000007.1 GCA_902779495.1 uncultured Bacteroidia bacterium | reverse complement strand
CAAGAAGGTGTGGTGGTGTAACAGGTCGAATTTGAGGCGGGGGACCTGTGACGCTGGAATGGCGGTGGAGGGTGATGGGAGGCTGATTGGGCGTTACAGGTGGTCGGGGTGAAATTCGACCTGTGACGGTGTGGCGGTGTGACGGTGTGAATGCGATTCGGTGCTACCGGAAGAGAGAGAGTGATACGGCGCAACGGCGGGTGGGGAAAGCGCGCACCGCGTCCCAAGGTCGGGGACACGGTGAACGGTTTGGGCGGAAAAACGCGCACTGTGTCCCACGGAATGGGACACGGTGAACACTTCGGGGCCGGCGGGGCCGGGACTTGCCAGAAAACACCCTGTTTTTTGGTAAGTATACCGCAAAATGGTTGACACTTACCAGAAAGTGCCCCGGTTTCTGGTAAGTATCCAGGCGCGGAGGGGTGGAGGTGGGTGTGCCGGCGGGGCACTATTGACGGAATCAGCAAAAATTGCTATCTTTGAGGGTTAGGATAAAAGATGCTGACTATGAGAAGATTTGCTGGTTTAGTCGTCCTGGCGGCCATCGTGGCGGTCGGGTGCAAGGAAAAGGAGCAGGAAACGGCGTTGCAGTACTACCAGACGCCGCACACTTATGACGTCGCGCAGGTGCAGATGCCGCCTCTGGACAATGAGGTGCGCAATGTTATCATTATGATAGGCGACGGGATGGGTCTGGAGCAGGTGAGCTGCGCCTGGGTGCTGAACAAGGGCAAGCTCAACTTCGACAGCTTCCCCTATGTGGGCATATCCCGCACCTGGTGCACCAACGCCCTCATCACCGATTCGGGCGCGGGCGGGACGGCCATCGCCGTCGGGCAGAAGACGGCCTACAGCCACGTAGGCACGGCGGCGGACAGCACGGACCTCGCGTCGGTGTTGGTCAAGGCGCAGCAGCTGGGCAAGAAGACCGGCTGCGTGGTCACCTGCCACTTCGCCGATGCCACCCCCTGCGACTTCTGCTGCCACAATGAGTACCGTTACAACCAGGAAGACCTCATCGCCGACTATCTCGACTGCGGTGTTGACTATCTCTCGGGAGGCGGTCTCGACTGGTTCACCACCAAGCGCACCGACGGAAGAGATATATCAAAGGAAATGGCGGCCAAGGGCTATAACGTAGCCCTCACGGAAGAGGAACTGATGAAAGCCGGCCTGCCCGTGATAGGCATCCTCGCCCCCGACAACCTCCCCGTCGCACAGGAGCGTGGAGACCTCTACCGCCGCACCGTCACCCGCGGCCTGGACCTTCTCAGAGAGGGTGAAAACGGCTTCGTGATGATGCTGGAAGGCTCCTGCATAGACGACTGGCTCCACGGCAATGACATCGCCAGGGCTATGGAAGAGCTCCTCGACTTCGACCGCACCATCGGCGACGTCCTGCAGTGGGCGGCCAAGGACGGCCACACCCTCGTTGTGGTCACGGCCGACCATAACACCGGCGCCCTCACCCTCCAGGACGGCGACCTCGAGCAAGGCCTCATCGGCGTGAACTTCGCCAGCGAAGGCCACAACGGCATAGCCGTTCCGGTGTATGCCTGGGGCCCCGGCTCCGACAAGTTCACCGGCATCCGTGAAAACGCTGAGTGGGGCCAGCTGATAGCTTCGTTCGTTAAATAGCTCCTTACAATATGGATAAGCAAAAGAAAAACCCCTGGCTGCTGTATGCGCTGGTGACGATGGTCACCTGGGGCATATGGGGAGCCTTCTCCGACCAGACCACCCTTCCCAAGACCCTGGTCTATGTGATGTGGGCCCTGAGTATGATTCCCTGTGCCCTGGTCGCGCTGGTCAATACCAGGTTCAAGCTGGACGGGCGGAGCAAGCCCGCCCTCCTGTCGATGGGCGTAGGCCTTCTGGGTGCCGGCGGCCAGCTGGTGCTCTTCCTTGCCCTTGACTACGCCCCTGCCTACCTCGTGATGCCGATGATCAGCGTCGCCCCCATTGTGACGGTCCTCCTGTCGGCCACCTTCCTCAAGGAAAAGGTCTCGAAGCTTGGCATAATAGGCATCGCACTGGCCTTCGTGGCCCTGGTCTGCTTCGCCCTTCCGGACAGCAAGGACGGCGCCGTAAGCAGCTGGATATGGATTATTTACGCCTCGATGGTGTTCATATTCTGGGGCGTCCAGGCCTTCGTGATGAAGCTCGCGAACAACTCCACCCCTGATGCCGAAAGCGTGTTCGTATATATGGCCATATCCGCCGTGCTCCTCATCCCGGTAGCCCTGCTGATGGGCAAGGACGACCCGTCCCTGGCCTCCTTCGGCTGGGGCGAACCCACCAAGGTCTTCTTCGTCCAGATCCTCAACGCCATCGGCGCCTTCACCCTGGTATATGCCAACCGCTATGGCAAGGCTATGGTGATAGCCCCGCTTGCCGACGCCTGCGCGCCGGTGATTATGTGCGTCATATCCCTCATCCTCTATGCCACCCTGCCCACGATTCCGCAGGTCATTGGCATAGTCGCTGCAATAAGCTGCGTGCTGATATTCTCCAGGGAATAGGATGAAAAAGGGCCCGTCATATAGAGCGCTCACCCTGGCTCTGGCGCTGCTCCTGACCGCCTGCGGCTCCCAGCCCAAGCGGCTGGTGGCGACGCCGACGGAGCCGGACCCCGCCGCAGAGGTCTCGGAAGACCCGTCCGGCGAGGCCCCGGCCAGCCCCTCGGAAGACGCCCCGTCCGTCGAGCCCGCAGACTTCGTCCCCGGCCCCGTGCAGCTGACGCCGCGGCGCGCCGGCGTGATGCCGATGACCGGCATCGTAGTGTGGGCGGACAACGACAAGGCCCGTACCGAGCCCTGGGTCACGATGGAATTCTCCTACTTCAAATACAGCGACGTCTGCAGTGAAAAAGACAGATTCGACTGGTCGCCGGTGGAGAAATTCCTCGACGGAGTGGCCTCCCGCGGGCATCAGGGCGTGATACGCTTCTGGTATTCATATGTCGGCAAGTCCAGCGGCGTGCCCGCATATATCAAGAAGCTCTCCGGCTACGAAACCACCTGGGGCAAAAGCGAAGACGAAAACACCGAATTCCCGGACTGGCGCTGCGACGAGCTGGAACGCTTCCATATGGAATTCCACCGCGCCTTTGCGCAGAAGTATGATAGCGACCCCCGCCTGGCCTTCTATGAGACCGGCTTCGGCCTCTGGGCGGAATACCATATCTACGACGGCCCCTTCACCCTGGGCCGCACCTTCCCGTCGAAGGACTTCCAGGCCCGCTTCCTCACGGCTATGGCCGACTGGTTCCAGTCCACTCCGTGGTGCATATCCATAGACGCCGCTTCGGGCAAATATGCCCCCTTCCGCGAAAACCCCTCGCTGCTTGACCTGCCCTTCGGCAACTTCGACGACTCCTTTATGTGCGAAGAACACGATGAGGAAAACTACCCCAACTGGCTGTTCTTCGGCGCCGAACGCTACCGCCGCGCCCCCCTCGGAGGCGAATTCAGCTACTACACCCCCTCCGACCAGAAGCACTGCCTGGACAAAGCCGGCATGCACGGCCGCACCTTCGAGAGCGAAGCCGCCCGCTACCATCTCAGCTTCATAATAGGCGACGGCCAGCACCGCTACCAGAGTGACGCCCGCCTGACCGAAGCCTCCTCCGCGATGGGCTACCGCTTCGCCCTCCGCTCCCTTAGCGTAGAAGAAGACGGCACCGTCCTGGCAAAGATAGAAAACACCGGCGTCGCCCCCATCTACCGCGATGCCTTCCTCGGCCTGAGGACCTCCTCCGGCACCCTGGAGAACGACTTCAACCTGCGTGAGCTCCTTCCGGGAGAATCCCGCAGCATATCCTTCTCCCTCCCGGCGGCCACCAAGGCTTCCGAAGGAGTGGAATCCTCCCTCGTCATCCTCTGTGATGCCCTTCTCCCCGGCAAGTCCATCCCCCTGGACATAGCTCCCTGACAGAATATAAACATAAACACTTATTCATATGAAAACTGTAAAATATCTCCTCTGCATCCTTGCCATAGCGCTCTTCGCCTCCTGCAAAAAGGCTCCGGCCGGCCAGCCCGGAACCTCGGATGACCCGACCCCGTCCACCCAGTCCGACGACCCGACCCCGTCCGATGAACCCGTCCCCGAGACAGGCCTCAAGCCCTGGGATGACGGCACCCCTGCAGTAGACCCCGCCAAGGGCGTCAGGGGCTATATCCCCTACAAGAAAGACGGCAAAACCGGCAAGGCGACGCTCGTTTCCATAGATGCGATTGAAGTAACCGTCGGTGCCGATGGCTATATCTCTTCCGCGGGAGTATGTTCCTTCACCGACGGCGAGTATGTCTATGAAGATGGCTCCGTTTCATTCTCCCTGGGCTCCAACGGTCTTGTTGAAAAATACAAGGAAACAGCGAGTTGGGAAGGTGGTGTCAATTCCAAGGAACTGGTGTTTTCCTATGACAAAGACAACCGGATTGTCAGTGTGGAGGCTACCGAGACCAGTGTCGCGCAGGGCCAGTCAACCCCTTGGATGTCCATCTCTGTGACGGCGACCCTCGAGTGGGAGGACGGCCTGCTTAAGGAAATTGCCATGACATCCTCGGACTTCTCCTCGAAGCGCACTTTCCTCTATGACGGAGAATACCCCAATCCCCTGGGCATAATGCCGTCTCCCGTTATTTCAAGCATATTCAAGGAAGGAAGCAAGGCATTCAGCGAAGGCAACAACGTTATACTCGACGTGCTGTGCCTTGTCGGCGGGCTTGGAGTCGCACCCGAGGAGTTCCCCGCGTCCTCGAAGCGGTACTGGTGCCGTGCATGCTCTCGGCGCAGTCCACGATAACCGCCCTGCACCCTTCCTCCGAGGTCGTCCCCTGGCTGGAAGGGTCGCGGGCTGTTTATTCGCAGTGGGGAAAGCCCGAGCCGGCGCCGTCTCTGACCCTGCTGCAATTCTCTGACCTTCACGGAGATACGGAAAACCTCGAGCGTATAGCCGACTTTCTCCACTCATATGGCAGCCACATCGAAGACGCCATCCACCTTGGCGACGCGGTGAACTGCTACTGGGACGACCCCAACCCCTGGGACCTCGTCCCCCGTGCCAGGGGCATCCTGAACGTGGTGGGCAACCACGACTGCTGGAAAGGCCACCTGGTCTGGGCCCAGAGCCGCCGCCCCTATGACGCCACGGCAGACGAAGCCTACAGCCTCATTATGGAGGGGCAGGACAAGTCCCTCCCCTTCATCAGCGGATGGGGAGTGGTGCGTCCCGCCGGCCGCCTGTGCTATTATTACAAAGACTATAACCCCCAGGGAATCAGGCTTATAGTCCTCGACTGCATGCACTACGACCAGGCCCAGGACAAGTGGTTCTCCAGGGTGCTTGCCGAGGCGCTCAAGGCAGGCCGCACGGTCATCGCCGCGCAGCACCTCCCGGCCCAGTCCGGCCTCGAAAAGCTGCCCCTGGGCTTCTCCGACAGGGACTATGAGCTGGAGCCGGTGGCATCTCCGGACGGCTCCCCAGCCTTCCTTGACACACCGGAAGGCCCTCAGATGGAGCGTATGAGCGACGCCTGCTTCGCGGCGGTGGACCGCTTCATCGACGCGGGCGGCACCTTCGCCTGCTGGCTCAGCGGCCACACCCACATCGATATGACCGGCCACGTCCCCGGCCACAGGCGCCAGCTGCAGATCATCGTCGACAAGGCGGGGCAGAAAGACAGTTATATGCAGGAAGCCCGCACGCGCGGCACCGTCCTTCAGGACGCCTTCAACCTCGTCACGGTGAATCCCAGCCGCGGCCTCATCCTTGTCAAGCGCATAGGCTGCAACAGGGACCATTATATGCGCAGCAAGTCCCTCTTCACCTACAGCTACCTCACCGGCGAACTCATCGCAAGCGAATGATACATAGTATTATGTATTGTCCCGCGGGATACTTTAGGCTAAATTTGTAACCGGAAAAACTACGACTATGAAAAGGATCTATATTGCAATAATCGCCCTTGCCGCGGCCTGCACCCCGGCAACCGTCGATAACCGGACTCCGCAAGGAGACCCCTCCGATGAACCTTCAGCCGACGCATCAGCCGACCCTTCCGCCAGCCCTGCGGCCTTCGATCCGACGGGCTGCGTCAAGACCGTGACCAAGGAGACCTGGGTGAAGAAGTCTTCAGGCCCCGGGACGTATATGTCCACCAGGCAGGAGATGACGGTCACCTACGACTCCCAGGGACGTCCCCAGCAGCAGGCATATGTCACTTACGGCTATGATGAGAACGGCGAGTCCCTCCCGGACGGCTTCGGCCTTCTCAAGCGCAACGAGTACTATTTCTACTCCGAAGGCCATATGGAAATCCGCCAGCACCCCGAGCCGGAGGCTGTCATCTATAAGGCCGACCTCGACGCCAACGGCTGCATAACCCATTATGAGTCAGGCTATATGGATAAAGACGTATGGAAGACCTACAGCAGCGGGGACTGCCATTATATGGATAATCCTGACCTTGAGGGCTACGCGCTCCTGACAATCGACAATCTCGACGGATTACCTTCTGAAACCATCCCCTGGGAGTTCACCTGGGACCTTCAGGGCTGCCTTGTCCACGCCCATCAGAAATGGGGCCCCGAAGGTCCTGAAGAGCTTACGGATGATGAGTCGAGGTATTACATCTACAGCGTTTACACCAACACGTCCTACGGCAAGGCATATGACATCTCCGGACTGCTCATCGACGATCTGGACCCCTATGGCTTCAAAGGCCGCGGCTGCGAGCTTCTTCCCTCCTACGCCAACACCACCTACCGCAATAAAGCCTACGAATTCGACTACGAATATGACCGCCAGGGTCCCCTGCACAAAGCCACTGTCGACTGGTATCCATTTGCTGATGACAGCGCAATGGCCTCTGTAAAACACACTTACGTCTACACATTTACCTACTACGAATGAGAAAGCTAGTCACCCTCGCAGCGGCGCTGTGCCTTGTCGCAGCCGCTGCCTCGGCCACCGACATCCACAAGATCGAGACTGAGGTCTACCTGCACCGCAACGGCAACGCCCGCAACGGCAACGCCGTGGTGGCCCAGTGGTGGAACGTCAACATCACCGGAGGCACCGAATGGTATATCCCCATCGACAACCTCGGCTCACGCTATATCCGTGATTTGAAGGTGTTTGAAAACGGGGAGGAATACGCGAACGACGGCCGCGCCTGGAATTCCGACCGTTCGCTGGCCGCCAAGACCCACCGCTGCGGAATCATCGACAAGGGCAGCCGCGGAGTGGAGCTCTGCTGGGGCCAAGGCAAGACCGGCGAGCACCGCTATTTCATCATCTATGTCATTGAGAACCTGGTCACTGCGATGGCCGACGGCGAGAACGACGGCTTCCTCTGGCAGTTCCTCAATGACGAGTGGAGCGCCAAGCCGGACAGCGCCAGCCTCACCATCTACAACATGGCCGACTCCACCAAGACCTGGGTCGCCGGCGACGGAGGCAACATGGGCATGTGGGTCTTCGGCGGCGAGTTCGACTATGGCGTGGAGGACGGCGTCGGGTATGTGGTGTCCACGGAGAAGTTCCGCTACGAGAGCTCCATGATAGTTATGATGCGCTTCGACAAGGGCTGGTTCAACCCTTCGGTGACCGACAGCCGCACCTTCGAGCAGCTGCGCGACCGCGCCTTCGAAGGCAGCGACTACAAGGACGCGGACGATGGAGGCAGCGACTTCGGGGATTTTATAGCGAAGGCAATATGGTATCTATTCCTGTTCTGCTGCTTTGTCGTAATCTTCGTAATCCTCATACCATTCTTGATATGGATGCTGTGGATACGTATTACCGGCCGGCGCTGGAGCAAGAAGATATTCGGCAAGACCAAGATAACCGAGTGGTGGCGTGACCTGCCATATGGCGGAGATATCGTAGCCGCCTACAGCCTCCTCTGCTCGGGCGACCACGTCACTTCCCAGCAGACCTATTTCGGCCGCCTCACCGGCGCATATTTCCTCCGCTGGCTGCAGAAGGGCCTTATAACGGCGGAGCCGGATCCCTCCAACGAGAAGAGAGTGAACCTGAAGTTTGCTCCGGGCACAGAAGCCACGCTCCAGACCGATGACGAAATGGAAGCCACTATCTGGAGTGCCGCAAGGCAGGCCTCCGGCAAGAACCTCATCCTGGAGAGGGACGAGTTCGACATGTGGTCCAAGATCCACTGGAAGGTGGTCGTCGACTGGCCGAAGAAGGCCGCCCGCATCGGCGAGAAGGTTTGGGAGCCGTCTTCCCTGGAGGAGCGCTGCCATGTCCCCGAGTTCCGTAAATATCTGGAAGACTTCACCTTGAGCAAGGAGCGCACCGTGCCTGAGATAGGCCTGTGGAACGACTATCTGGTCTTCGCCCAGCTCTTCGGAATCGCCGACAAGGTGTCCAAGAGCTTCGAGAAGCTCCAGCCCGGCCTCTACCAGCAGTACACTCAGCAGACGCATATGCGTGACGCTGCGACGTCCTACGTCATCCTGAATTCCATCAGCCATTCATCCCGCGGATTCGTCTCCACTGCCTACAGCCGCAAGAGCGAGGCGGATGCGGCTGCACGCGCCCGTGCCTCGGCACATTCCCGCTACTCCGGTGGCGGCGGCCATTCCTCCTGGGGAGGTGGCGGCGGCTTCAGCGGCGGCGGCCACGGCGGCGGAAGCAGATAAGAAACATATAACCAACCTATGAAAAAACTCCTTTTCCTGATAGTGTTCCTGCCGACGGTCCTCGCCGGCAGGGATTACTATTCGGAAGCGGAGACCCTCTACTATGCCGGTAAGTTCCCCGAGGCCATATCGGTGGCTCTTGAAGGAGTGGGGCAGGAGGGGCTGGAAGAATCCGCGGCGGTGGAGCTGTATTCCATCCTGGGCAGTTCCTACGCCCGCCTCGGAGCCTTCGACAAGGCGGCGGAATATATGGTCCGCTGCTACGAGTATGACAAAGCCGCCGGCGAGCGCGAAGGCCTGACCTCGTCGCTCATTAACCTCGCCTCTATGTATGTCTATGCCGGACGGCCGGAACTGGCTGAGGATTACGCACTTGAGGCCGTTTCGAACGAAGAGTCGGTGGGCCGGCCTGCGAAGTTGGCAATGGCCCTCGGCAAGGCCTGTGACGTCTATCACGCCCTCGGCCGCGACAGCCTTGCGCTGACGTATGCCGACAGGGCCGTGACCATTGCGCGTGAGCAGCTTGGAGCCGTGGACGTGGCCGTTCGCCGCAGCCAGAGGGCATATGCCCTGGAAGCCCTGGGACGCTACGACGAGGCCCTTGCGGATATGCGTTTCGCCGAGCAGCAGTTCCGCGATGCGGGGGCCGTCCAGTCCCTGTCCGTGGTGTGCTTCCAGCTGGCCCAGGAATATGGCCGGACCGGCCGCCCCGCCCTTGAGCGGCAGTATCTTCGTGAATCGGCCTCCCTGTGCCGCGAGCTTCACGATATGCCCCTGCTGCAGAAGGTGTTAAGCCGCCTGGCCGCCTCGCTTAGGAAGGACAGCCCCTCGGAGGCTTTCGCCGTGCTGGAAGAGGCCACTGCGCTTCAGGACAGCATAAGCCGCAGCAAGAGCGAGCACACCCTGGAACTGTATAACATAGAGTATGAAACCGCACGTCGCGAGGAGACAATCCACTCCCAGCAGGCCGAGCTCGGACGCCAGCGCCGGCTTCGTAACATCCTGATACTGGCCGCTTTGCTGCTGCTTGCCGGCGCCGCTGCCACGACCTTCCTTTCCATCCGCGCCCGCCGGGGTGAGAAAGCCCTCCGCCAGAGCAACACTCAGAAGGACTTTCTGCTTAGGGTCATATCCCACGACATCTACTCTCCCACCGCAGCCCGCCGCAAAGGCCTGCAGATGCTCCGAAGGGGAGTCGGAAGGCTGTCAGCGGAGGAATTGCAGGACATATTCCTCAAGATGGAAAACCAGGCCGACGCCGAGATAGAACTTCTCGACAACGTGCTCCGCTGGTCCCGCTCCAGTGGCTCCGAGGAGACCGTGCGTTTCGACTTGAGGAGCCTCGCTTCCGAGGTGGTCAAGCAGTATGGCCAGGCCGCATCGCTGAAGAACGTCTCCCTCGTCCTGGACGGCCCCGCGGTGATTGTCCGTTCCGACCGCAGCTGCCTTATGCTGGCCCTGCGTAACCTGGTTTCCAACGCCATAAAGTTCTCTCCCTCAGGTGCTTCCGTGCGCATTGAAGTAGCCCTCGGCGAAGGGACGGCCACGGTCGGCGTGACCGACAGCGGCATAGGCATCCCCGCCGACAGGCAGCAGGAGATATTCCGCCCGGACGGCGCCTTCCGCCGTGCCGGCACGGCAGGAGAGATAAGCAACGGCCTGGGCCTTGCCGTGAGCCGCTCCCTGGTGGAGTCGCTCGGCGGTCGCATCACCGTGCAGAGCACCCCCGGGCAAGGCAGTATATTCACCATCATAATCCCTTCATCTGACAATGATTAAAGTACTCCTGGCAGACGATCATCCGCTTATGCTCCTTGGCCTTGGCACTATGCTCGAGGGCTATCCCGAGATGAGCGTTGTCGGCACGGCTTCCGACGGGGCCGCCGCCTTCGAGAAAGCCGCCGCCACGAAGCCCGACGTGATGGTTTTCGACATAGTGATGCCCGTTATGGACGGCATATCGCTCTGCCGCAGGATGCGTGCCGAGCTGCCGGACGTCGCCCTGCTGGCCCTGTCGAGCGACACTTCGCAGGCCACTCTCAAGCAACTGCTCCACATCGGCATCGACGGATTCCTTCCCAAGACGGCCGACGACCAGACCATAGTAGAGGCCATCCGCAGCGTCGCCGCCGGCTATGAATATTTCGGCACTGACATCGCCCGCCTCATCGAGAAGATAAGCCTGGCGAAAAAAGCCTCGGACACGCTCTTCACCCCGCGCGAGCTGGACGTCATCCGCCTCAGCTGCAAGGGTTTGCAATATAAGGAAATAGCCTCGAGCCTGGGAATCAAGTACCTCACCGTGGTGACCATCAAGAACAACATATTCCGCAAGCTCGGCATCAACAACACCGTCGAGCTGGTGCTGTATGCCATAAAGAAAAACCTGATAACGCTATGAAAAAGATCCTCGTACTGGCCGCCCTTCTTTGGAGCGCCGCCGCCCTTGCACAGACCTCCGTCTGGAAGATAGCCCACGTTATGGCCCAGGAAGGCTCAAAAGGGGTGTATGTCCTTGAGTCCTCCGACTTCCAGGGCTGCCTGGATGCCTTCTGCGACAAGTTCGTGGACAACTCCCTGACGGCCGCCATCCGAGGGAGCGACGCCCTGCCCATCGAGCATCGTTACCGCGGCGACGACTATGCACGCGTGCAGCTCAAGCAAAAAGATTTCGCCGAGATGGAAGCCCGCCTGTGGACCCTCCCTTCCGGAGACAGGATATTCGTTGTCAAGATAATAAACATCTCCGAGGACACCGTCGCGCACATCTACTATTTCTCGGTGGGCCCCGACAAGATGCAGCGCCTCCGCGAGCCCGAGGGGATGAACTACAGTTTCATCTATAACTTCAAGCTCGGCGGCCTTGGTCGTGACATCGAGGTGGAGATGGAATACCGTCAGAGCGACACCATATCCATCCTTGACGACGGCACCCGCGTCCTGAAGAAAGTCGCTCCCCATGCCATCAGCGTCTGGGTGGACGATCCTGACCCCTCCGGCAAGACCAACATCCGCGCCACCCCCGGCGGCAAGATCGTCGGCCGCCTCGGCGACCCCCGCCCCCAGCTGGAGGATGAGGAAGATTACGGCCCGGAAGACGATGGCCCCGGCGGCAACACCCCTGAGGTGTATAACCCCACCAATGGCTGGTGGCAGATCCTGGGCTACACCATCGACGGCCTCGACATCAGCGAGGGCGGCTGGATCCACTGGTCCGTCATCGCGATGAGCACCCGCAACTACGCCGGCCAGAAGCTCCAGCTCCATAAGGAGCCCTCCGCCGACTCCCCGGTCGTCGGCACCATCACCAAGTCCGATGTCACTGTCCGTCCCATGGACATGTCCCCCGACGGTGAATGGGTCAAGGTCAAGACCCCCTACGGCACCGGTTGGATCGAAACCAACTGGCTCTGCGGCAATCCCTACACCACCTGCGCCTAACACCCGGCCCGGCCACCATGCCGGCGTAGCGAGGGACCTTCCATAAAAAGGCCGTTTTTATGGAAGGTGGTCGCAAAAAACAAGGGACCTGCCATAAAACACGCGTTTTTATGGCAGGTCCCCTGTGTCTGGCCGGGCTAACTCTTACCGCACCCGGACGGGGCGGATGCGAAGAGTTTTGTAGCCGAAGACATTATACCATTTAATGTTGTCAGGACCCTTTATAATCCAGGAGAGTCTATTGGCAATATTGACGGGGTCATCCCTCCTCACACATGCGGTCCAGTAGAATGTTTCCAGGTCAGATGATGACTTGGGAATCAGTATGGCGTTGCCATTGGCCTTGCTGACAACCTCAACCGCATCGCCATAAGGGTAATCATAGATGTCACATTCGGCGAACAGGGCCGTGAAATCATCATATGTCGGCATCCTCCATGTGCCTCCGAGCTTGACGGCAGCCACGTCCCATGTCTCGCCGAGGACCTTGTTGCCCTGCTTAATAATCCAGTCACGCAGCCCTGTATAATCCGCCATCTCATTATAATGGGCTATCTTGTGATCGAGCAGGTCATTCTCATACCCGGGGAAATCCTCCGGAAGCAGGTCGGGATGCCAGTTGCTGAGGTCATATATATCCTCGACCATGCCCCAGCAGTAAAGGTCACCGGCATCCAGGGGCTTCTTGGCTCCGAGGTTAATATTGGCCCAGTCTATCTTAATGCTAAGGCCCAGGTCGACGCCACGCAATTTGAAGTCCTTGGTGGTGATGGACTCGACGGCGGATTCATAGTTTATGCCCTGGACGGTGCCGGAGAGGGTGAGGAAGTAGCGGGTGTTCCACTTCAGGCCATGGAGGCGGACTGTGAACTTGCCGGATTCGTCGGGGTCGATGCGGACTTTCTCAGGCGCACTGAGGCTCTCGTCCATCTTGTAGTTCAGCCAGAACTCCTTGGACACCGTAGCCTGGGTGTCCACGGTAATCTTGCCTGATATTTCTACGGTGGTTTCGGCAATCTTGTTGGCTTCCATCATGAAGGACACGTCTGCAGTCCTGGTCTTGAAGGAACGTGGCTCACTGTAATATTTCACACCGCCCGCTTCTACGCAGAGAAGATAATAATAGGTCTTGCCATATCCCAGGCCTGTGAGGGAGCATTTAAAGGAGGCGGCGCCGGAATTGAGTTTCTCCGTCGTGGCGTCGCGCTTGCTGCCTCTGTCGATGAGGTCGTCCTTGTTGTTTGCCTCGGAGGAATACAGGAAATATGCCTTGATGTTAAGGCTCTCGTAATTGGCGGCGCTCAGGCGGCCCGTGATGGTGGCCTTGTATTCGGACACATCCTCCGGAGCCATGGCGCACACCTTTATCGAGCCGGTCTTGAACCATTGGACTACACCATATTCCACATCGTCACCATTTTTGGCATATGCCCTGTAATGATACTCCGTGTTATTGTCGAGACCGGTGGCGGAGACGGTGAAGCGGGAGTCACTGTCCAGGCTGGTGGCCTTATACTTTGTGCCGTTTTCAAGGGTCGGTTCGTTGATGAAGGACGTGGATACGACTATGCCGGCTTCTATGCCCGAGAAGGAAGTGAGGGGATAGAGGCATCCCGACAGCTGGGCGCCGCTGGGGGATATGCCGTCGGAATAGAGGGTTGCGACCACATGGTCAGGCTCCTTGGCGGCGGGGCCATATACGGGGCGGACGTTCATGCCAAGCTGGCGGGCGCCGGGCATGACTTCAATATTGCCTTCATAACTCCTGGTCAGGCAACAGGCAACATTCTGGCCTGATTCGGCGTCAAGGGTGGAAGTCCAGTAACTGATATCTCCGTCCTCGGAATTTTCGTCATTATAGTTGACACCTCCTCCGGGGAAGAATATGGTTCCTCCTGTGGATGAGCACTTTACCTCGTAGCCGCCATCGCGGGGAGTCCAGGTGTAGCCGCTTCCAAGAAGTGTTTCCATCTCTTCCCTTGTGGGCAGGCGCCAGCCTTCGCCGAGGGTGGCGGTGGCCGGATCGTCCTCCGGGTCAAGCACGGTATTGAAGTCAATATCGCCCACTATCCAGTCAGTATTGTATTTCAATATATTGAACCAGGTGTTGTTGGCCTGGACCTCACAGCCCCACTTGTAGGTTGCCATGGAATAGTAGTCCTTGACTGTGGTCTCGCCCCAGGCAAAGAATGCGCCGGGGTCTTCGGCGGAGGTCGCTCCGAGGTTGCAGCTGGCCCACTTTACGGCCATGCCCATGTCCACCTTCTTCATCACTCCCTCATCGGGAACCTCGAAATCAGGGTCCTCGCTCACCTGGTCCTCAGGGATGGTCGGAGGTGTGTAGTCGGAAGGACTCCCGGAAGGGTCTTCGGGACCGGCTGAAGGATCCTGGGGACCCGCCGAAGGGTCGCGGGATTCGGTGTTGTCGCCGGGATTCAATTCCCGGTTTTTTTGGCAATAGGTCAATGTCAGCAGTGCTGCCAGTAGGAAAATGATATATTTTTTCATAGCGGTATATTTATATACTCGACTGCAAATATACATATTTTCCCCTCTCTCTTCCAATACATAAAAGTATGTATTCCAGATGCTTTCAGGCGCAGGTGGTGTAGGGATTGCCGCATAGCCAGTTGGTTTCGATCCAACCGGTGCCGTAGGGGGATTACTCCCGGGTCAGGATCATAGCGCAGCCGCCGCCTGCGGCAAGACGGACAGGCAGCTTGTCCTGCGCACTGACAGGGATTTCCTCAACGGATAGAACATTAGGGTCTGCGTCAGTGCCGGGAGCATCCCGGTACAGGCGCAGATTCCATTTTCCCTCGCCAAGGAAGGAAAGCGGGATGCAGACCTCGCGCTCCTTCGAATTGTTGATGCATCCAAGATACCATTTCCCCCCGTTTTTCCTGGCCACCGCAACATATTCGCTGACGCTGGCAACCGGCACGACGGTGTCGTCCCAGCGGGTAGGAATGGACATTATGAAATCGAAGCCGGGCTGCCCGCGGTAGGCGTCGGGCTCGTCACAGACCATGCTCAGATAGCTCTCCATCACGATATACATTGCCAGCATATGGCAGCGGGTGCTCGTAACGAAAGGACGCGTGTACCTGGCCTGCCAGGAGTCCATCGGCAGGGAGCGGAAGCCTCCGAGATGGTAATCGGCGGGGCCTGCCAGAAGGCGGGTGAAAGGCATAAGGATATCGTGGTCCGCCCCCATCAGACGCGCTGTGTCCCACTTATATACCTCGTAGTTCAGCGTGCCCTCACGGGTGAATTCGTTGGGCCAGGTGCGCCACAGGCCGGAAGGCTTGCTCGCCCCGTGGAACTGGATGAACAGCCTGTGCTGGGCGGCCTTGCGAAGGATGGTCTCCTGGATGCGGATCATCTGCTGGTCGTCCCTGTCCATAAAATCCACCATCATTCCCTTCACGCCCCAGACGTTGAACTGGTCGAACACGCGGTCTATATCCTTGTAGAGCGCCGCCCAGTTGAGCCACACGTGGATATCCACCCCGCGTGAAGCCGCATACCGGCACACGGCGGGAAAGTCCAGCACGGAAGCGGGCCTGGTGAGGTCCGCGTGCGGCCCCGCCACACCGAAGCCCGGGCCGTCATCGGTGTACCAGGGCATATCGGCATATCCATAGACCGAGTGATAGTCCAGGTTATGGTCGGCGGCGAAATCGATGTAGTACTTGTTGGTCAGGAAGTTGTTCCCCTTCTGGAATGTCGTGTCAGGCATTGCGGTGTCGTTCCACCAGGGGAAAGTGGTCTTGCCCGGCTTGAGCCAGGAGGTGTCCTCCACCTTGCAGGGATCCGCCAGGCTGGTGAGCACCGTGCTTTCAATCAGGGCTCCGGGGCGGTCGGCCACCTGGAAGACACGCCAGGGAGTACGTCCTCCCGGGTCAAGGACAACGCTCACGCCGGGAATGTCCAGGCGCGGGGAAAGGGTGCTGTGCAGTTTCCCGTCGCGCCGCACGAGATACATTCCGGCATAATCCACGAGGTTCGCCTCCATAATGGCCAGGTAGCGGCCGGAAGGATACTCCAGCAGCAGGGGCATATCTATCAGCCGCTCCTGCGTCAGCTCGGTCAGCGGGACGCGGGTATATGGTCCTTCGTGGCTGTTTATGAATCCCGGGACGAACAGAGCCGTGGCAATGGGAGCTCCTGCGGGCCTGACCTCCAGGTTCTCGTTACGGATGTGCATCGTTTCGCGGTTGCAGAACACATACCGGAACGCCGCGGCGTCGTTGAACACCTTGATGTGCACATACATAAAGGGCTCGGCGGCGCCTTTTGCATACACGGGCACGGTGGCATAATTGTACTCTTCGCTCACGTGGGACTTCTTGCCCACCGGCAGGGAATATTCTTCGACCGCTGACCCTTTTTCAGTGCGCCCGGTCCACCAGGGGGCGGAAGGGATGCCGTCACAGTCAAAACCCAGGGACGAGGTCTGGACCAGGGTCTCTTTCTGATATGTCAGGTTATACTGCAGGCCGTCCTTGGAGGCGGACAAGGTGAAGATGGTCTGCCTGTCCGGAGATGAGACCCGGATGGATGCGGCAGGCGCGGAAAGTGCTATGCAGACCGAAGTCAGGCAAAGCAGATATTTAAGACTCATTTCTTTTGTTTTTTTCTGGCGGAAGATTCGCGGACAATCAGCTTGCCGGCAATTTCTATCTGCTGCATCATGCTTTGTCCTGATTCCAGCATCTCGACCAGAACGTCGACGCTCTTGCGGGCCATCAGCTCAAGGGGCTGGTCGAAATATGTAAGCGGAGCATAGAAGAAATCGAACACGCTGCCGCCGTCGAAGCCCACGAGGGCAAGGTCGTCAGGGATGATTATATTGCTGTCTTTGATGTGCCTCAGGCAATTGATGGTGATGGCATTGGTTGCGCATAGCAGGGCGTCGGAACCTTTTTCGATGATGCTGTGCACCGCCTTGCGGCAGTGGCGGGCGGTGTCCTCCATAGGGACCTGGAAGATGGAGATCTCTTCCTCGAGGTTTGCATCCCGCATAGCCTGGCGGTAGCCATTCTCGCGGCCGTAGATGTTGACGAGGTCTCCCTTGTAGCTCACCATCGAGATTTTGGAATATCCCTGCTGGAGGAGGTGCATCGTGGCATCATATCCGGCCTTGAAATTGTCCAGGGTGACATAGTTTGATTTTAGGCCGGGGATATGACGGTCCAGCAGGACGAACGGGACGTTCCTTTCCGAGAGGACTTCTATGGTGTCCTTCGAACCGTTGCAGGGGACAAGGATAAGCCCGTCCACCTCCTTGGAAAGCATCCTTTCAACCTGTTTTTCCATATTCCCCGCATTTTCGTCGGAGCTGGCGAAAAGGGCCATATACCCTTTTTCCTCGGTTGCGGATTCGATATGGCGGGCGATGTCGGCGAAGAACTGGTTGGAGATGTCGGAGACAATCACACCTATGGTTTTGGTGGAGCCGTTGCGAAGGCTCTTTGCCAGTCCGTTGGGCTTATAGTTCAGCTCTTTTGCAATTCTCTTGACCCGTTCAGCAACATCCTTGTTGACCCGGTACTGTTTCTGTTTGCCGTTGAGGACAAATGACACAAGGGATGTAGAAACGCCTGCCGCTGCAGCTACATCCTTCAAAGACGCATTATTCTTCCTAATCATATTGCAAATTTACAAATAATTGGGAAAAAATTGTCATATCGGATATGCCATTTAAGTGTCGCCTGCGCTATTTTCCGCCCTTATTCTTATAGACTTTTCCGTCCACGACGAACTTGTCCACAACGATGCTGCCGTGAACGGTCTCAAGGAACGGCACGCCGCCACTCAGGCCGACGGTTCCATAGCCGGTCTCGGTGGAAAGGAATGAACGGAAGCTGTTACCTACCTTCGAGCTGATGTAGAGGGTCTTCTCGACGGCGTCATACCTTGCGCCGGTCAGGGCTTCCAGCAGGGCATAGCTCGAAAGGGCGCGTCCATACCAGGAACCGCATTCATACTCATTGTAGGGGTTGCGCAGCGTTCCGTCATAACGGTTACGGCAGGTGCGCACGATGTCAAGTCCTTCTTCGACACAGCCTTCGGCGATGAGATGGGCTGCGACCTGGTACTCGATGCCGGTCCAGACCTCGTCGCTGTAGACGAAAGGCAGGTTGGGCTTTTCGCCATATGGCCAGGAGCACAGGAGGAGTCCTCCGTCCTTGCCGAGGGCATATCCCGGACGCTGGGGGTTGGAGTGGTCGCGCAGGTCGTGCTTGAGGTTGTATTTGTAGACCGAAAGCAGGTGGCTCCTGACCTTTTCGTGGTCAAGGGGTTCGTCCAGGCCGGCGAATGTCGTCAGAAAACACCCCAGGACACCGTCCGAGATGCATCCCTTGCCATACTGGTATTTAGGGCCTTCCTGAAGCAGAATCTTCTGAGCCTCAGGGCTATAGGTGCTCTGGAAAGACTGGACTTCCATAGGCGAGGAGGCATTCAGCCCTTCCCACTGCACCTTCTGGTAGAAGTACTCTCCATTCCACAGTTCGGTCTCCATATATGCCACGCTCCTGGCGAGGAGGTCTTCGTAGAACTTTAGCTCCTTCTTCTTCAAGGCCTTCAGGTCCTTTGCCATCTTGACGAAGCAGTTGAGGGCGGAGGTGTATATGCTGGTGCACATTCCGTCAGGGCCCCAGAACTCGATGTCGTAGGTGTTGTGATGAGGTTCCTCCAGGGCTCCGACGTGACGGGGATCCCAGGTGCGGATGCAGTAGTCAATGCTCTGCCTTATCTGGGGGAACATATCCGAAATCCACTTGTTGTCGCCGCTGATGCGCCACTCGCGGTAGGCCTTGATTATGCCTCCCAGCTGGCCGTCGGAAGCGGCGTGGAAGTCGTGGCGCAGGGGACGTATGGGAAGATTGGCACGGAATGCCTGGTGGCCCTCGGTGTTCTGGTCGATGTAGTATTCGGTCTCCCTCAGGGAGCGTTCCAGGCGAGGGAACAGGTGGGGCACAGCCTGGGCATAGTTCCACACGTGCTCGCAGGAGCCGTGGCAGCTGCCCCAGTTGTCGCCGCTGCCTTCCCAGACCCAGAATTTGCCGTCGTGCTGGCGCATCACGGTCGTGGATTTGAGTATCGTAAGGTTGGCGCTCACGGCCTCGAGGACTTCCGCGGGCAGGGTGCTGTCGAAGAACGTCTCGGAGAACTTCCGGGTGGCATCCTTCAGGGTGTCGTAGTTGGCGTTCCAGTATTCGGCCACTTCTTCCAGGTTCTTGAAACGGCGGCTGTAATAGGGCTCATAGCGCTGGGGAAGGTCCTTGAAATTGTCAGGGTTGTAGCAGGAACCATAATCTTCCTTGCAGTTGGGCTCGGGGCCTATGCGGTGGAAAGAGGTGGGGAAGTACCAGGCCATACGGAGCCTCACCGTCTTGCTCTCGCCGGGCCTGAGATTCAGCGGGACATACAGCGAACCGCCGGGAGCGCCGTCACCGGTCCCATTAGGGACGATTTCCCCGCTGGAGGCTTTGTTCCAGGCCATCGTGAGGGGGTCGAACCATCCTCCGCGGAACCAGCAATAGTCGCACTGGGTGGCGTCGTCGTCGGTGTAGATTGCGAAGCGTCCCTCCCACTCGGGGTTCCTCTCGGTGGGGTCCTGGCGGAGGACGAAGCCGTTCTTCATCCTCTCCACGCAGGAAAGGGCATCGTGCGAAGTGAAGACGAAATTCCTTGTGTTGAAGGAGAATATGGCCTCCAGAGTCTGGCCGGAAGTGTTGGTGAAAGTATATTCAAATCCTGCCACGGGGAGGCCTGAGGCATCCTCGTCTCCCGGAATGAAGGGATTCCAGACCGTGATGGACACATTAAGCGGAAGATCTTTGTCCCAGAGCTCAAGGGTGGCAAAGGGGAACTGCGAGGAGAATCTCCCGTTGTCAAAACGGGGGAGGCCCCAGGTAGTGCCTCCTACTCCCATACCGCCTTCCTGCCGGCCGAATTTCTTGTAGTCAGGGACATTGGCTTCGAGGACCTTGGTCTTATCCTCAAGGCCTTTCACGCATATGGCCGCAAAGGTGCAGGGCTCGTGGAAAAGCTGGGGATAATGGCGGAGCGACATATTGGAAATAGCTCCGGTCCCTTCGAAGCAGAACATACCGGTGCCGATTCCCCCGACAGGGAATGCGATGTGGTCAAGCTCGTGGTCCGTGTATGCCCCGTTGTACTCGTGTGCGGCGAGGGAAACTGCTAAGACGCAGAAAACCAGCACGGAGGAAAGAATTCTTCTCATATCGTTACCATTTGTTTATCTCTTTGTCAAGCCACTGGAGGCGCTTGGTGTAGAAGTCCTTCAGATAGTCGATTTCCCTGGGGTAGCTGCCGAACACCTCCACCTGTGACCACACGTTCGTGCCCAGTATCTTCCATCTCTGGAAATTCCTGTAGGCGGGCTTTTCCAGATAGGCCGCCCTCCGGTCGATGAATTCCGGTATCTTTTCAAACTTGGGCTTGAGCTCGTTCCAGCGGTTCTTCACCTTGGTGCGGAACGCAGGGTCCTGGAAGAGGCGGTAGTACCAGCCCCAGCCATATCCCTGGAATCCGTAGTCCTTCACGTAGAAGCCCTCAGGGCCGTTTCCGCCCGGCACCCCTCCGAAGAAGTTGCAGTTGCCCAGCGAAAGGTCGAAATCCCACACGTGGCAGAACTCAAGTTTGCCTCCTTTCTTCTTTGAGAAGAAGGTGCTCTTGTGGAGATTGCCGTCGAAGTTCTTCGTAAGTTCCTGGATTATATAGTTGTCCACGAAGGACTTGATGTCGATGTATGCGGCATATCCCAGGGTGGGATTGGTGAAATTGACGCCCTGGAGAGCCTTTTCAAACTCATCGAAGAATCCCTCGACCTCCTCGCGCACCTCCTTGCTGGGAATCTCGGGCTCCTTGTAGGTGAGGGGGACGGACATAGATGTCCAGAAATTGTAGGGCTCGTCGGGATAGCACTCGAGTTCGAGATAGACATCTCCAGCGTCGGGGTCTATGTTCACTTTGCTCTTGCCCACTTCCTTATGCTCGCCGAACTCGTACACTCCCACATACTGGTCGTTGAAATACAGGTCGACAGGATAGAATACCGGGGTCCAGGAGAAGCCGCATATGCGGGAGAGCTCGAATGCGACGGCGTTGCGCAGGAGGGACTTGTCGTTGTAGTTGGCAAGCAGTATCCAATCCTTGTCGCCCTTCATTCCAAGCACCTTTGATTTCTCTTCCAGCTTGACGTGGTAGGGTTTCTTGGGGAAGAACGACCAGGTGGAGTTGCCGCGTCCCTTTATCTTCATCCTTGAGCGGAACGTCGTTACTGAAGAGTGTTCCTTCAGGGGGTCTTCCACCCGGATTGTGCCCGGAATGTAGTTTATCTTGTCGTTCACGGGCCGGCCGCCGTCTGTGTTGATATAGACCGCCGGGAAATCCCCTGTGCTTTTCAGCGTGACGGTGTAGGAGACAGCCGTACCGTCATAGAGTTCGATGTCATAGACTACCGGCACGGAGAAATCCTGCACCGTCTCTCCGCTGACCTGCGGTTCGCCGCCTACCGTTATTTTCGCCGCAGTGCACTCGAAATGCGGCTTGAGGCGGAGGCTCTGGTAGAAATTCGGCCGTTCCCCGCTGATTTCCAGTTCATTGATGGTGCAGACTATGTCCTCGGAAAGGACACGGTTGTCGCTGGCAAGGAATGAGAACGTCCTGAAAACCCTTTTCGGGTCGCACCCGCGGGCTATCACGGAACCGTTGCAAAGATATATTCTTATACAGTTGATGTCATACCAAAGGCAGATAGGATATGATTCACTATCCGCGGCCGTTTCAACGAAAAGGCCTGTGTCGACAAGGTTGTTGAGCCATCTGGTGCCTTCCCTGTTACGGGCTATCGTAGGCTCGTCGAAGATGTTGCCATCTATTGTCTTGACCTCGTCGAAGGGGACGTTGACGACGGTCCCCCCGTCGAAAAAAACCGCAAGGTAATCTCCGCAGTCCTCGGCTTTCTCATACCAGAGTCCGCTTTGGACGGCGTCCATCAGCTTTGCGAAATTATAGGGCCTTGCAGAAGGATTCCCGCCTCCAGCCATCTCTTCCCGCTTGCACGAAAGCGCTGCAAGGACTAAAGTTAATGCTATCAGTAATTTACGGACGATGTGCATAAAGAAAAAAAAAGTTGCGCAGACGCGCGTGCGCCTGCGCAACTATAAGAGGTGCTAAATGATGGAACCGACAAAGATCACAGAACCGTCATCTTCAACCTTGAGGACGGAGATGGCTCCGATGACACCGGTATCTTCATCCTTGGTGAGGAGCTTGGGACCGGACCAGAGCCAATGGCCTTCTGCGTCAGGGCCCTTGGAGTCGCGGTAGACGACACCCTGGGCGGCATCTGCGCGGTAGAACAGCTGGTAGAGCTCGAACTTGGGATTCCAGATGATCTCATAGGTTCCGCGGTCGCCCTGGAGGATGTGGTCGATGAACTGGATCGCCCATTCACCGTCGGTGGCGCCGTCGGTCCAGCCGGGGTTAGTATAATACTCATACGCCTTGGGATCGGTGAGGTCCTTGCCGTCGGCTACGCGGCCTGCATAGGACTTGCCCCAGAGCCAGTTGTCGCGGCCTGCGTGAGAACCTATCATATAGGTGTAACCGTCGTGGTTCACGAACGTAGCGTTGGAGAACTTGCCGTCGTTATTGTTGGCCCAGGCACTGGCGGCCCAGGTGTTGGGAGCGGCTGTCCAGGTCTTGCCGTTGTCTTCGGAGACAGCGAAACCGGACTTGTCGGTTTTCCAGTTGAGGGTGAAATCGGGATTGAGGTCATACATACCGTAATAGTGCAGGTATGTCTTGCCGCCGAGGATGAATACGTCATCCGGGACAACTGAAGTAGCGTCTCCTTCCACGGGGATAATCTCGGAGAAGGTTCCCTCGCTCTTGAGGAACTTGCTGATCTGGATCGATGTGGGGTCGGTGGACTGGGTCTCAGCTATTGCGGTGGGGACCGTGGTGCCGTTTATGACCACATCGGAGAATGCGAACTTGACCTTGCCGTCAGTGTCCATCCAGGCAACGACTTTGCCAAGACCGTCGACCTGGTCGTAGGTGGCATTGGTGATGGCGCCGAGGACGGTTGCGGATTTGGGCTCAGTCGAGGTGCCCTTGATGTCATAACCTAGAGGATATACAACCACGTTGTCATATTCCGACCAGCAGGGGTTTACATTAGGATCGCCCCACATACCGACGTGGACGGTTCCCCAGCACTGGGAGCGGTAGTTGAAATCTTCGAGAACATAGTGATGCCACTGCTCGTCGTCGTGGAAGAACCTGCCGTTCTCAACAACGTCTGCCGGAGAACCCGGATGTCCGTTGACTTCCCTCCACCAGTTGCCGAATGCGTCAAAGAATCCGAATCCGGAGTAGAAGTCCACGTTGCTGGTCTTTGACACGCGTGCATCGAATTCCATAACCCACTTGATGTCTCCCTCAGTCTGGACTTTAGTCCATACCATTCCCTGCTCGAGGTTGGTCATGCCGTCAGTGGAGATTCTGTCCATACGGAGGGCTTTCGGGGAATTATATCCGTCTATGAGATAGGCTTCGACATTTTCATTGGGCCACTTCCAGGTGTCGCGGGGATAATCCTCGAAACCGCCGTCGCCGACCATATTGAAATCAGCTACGTTGAAGGAAGCCTTCATAAGGACAGCGCCTGCAACATTTGTGGGATTGGGGTTGACGGGCTCCATCCAGTTCAGAGTGTTGAATGTGCCCAGGTCAGCGACTGCGCCGCTGGTGAGTTCGGCACCGGCCACCTTGGCCTCTGCGTGGAAGTCATCGGAAGCGGTGAACGACACGGTGAATCCGGACACCTTTCCGGGGAAGACGCTGGCGTAGTAGGCGCCCTTGATGTCTGAGCCGGTGATGGTGACCTTGCCAAGTCCTTCGCTGAGTTTCTCGCACTTGGGAGTGGCGGAAAGTTCGACGTTGCAGGAGCCGGTGAGGGCCTCTTCGCCGTCAGCCTGAACGGTTATGGAGACAATGGTCTTGTCCGTTGCGACGTTCAGTTTCAGCAGGGCGGGCACGAAGGTGAACTTCAGCTCTTCCGTTGCCGAGGTGGCATATGCGACCTGGTAGTTGGCGCCGGCGGCAACCTTCCCGGCCTCGGGAGCCTGGGCGGAAGGAATCGTTACGGGCACCTTGCCGGAAGTGCGCTTGTATTCCGCATTGTAGGGATACAGGGCGTAGAATGCCTCGGCCTTTGCATTTGCAGTTCCTTTGAATTCAGTTGCACTTGTTGCAGTGAATTTCTGGTTGGCCTTGCCGTCGAAGATGGAGAGGGCATCGCCTGTTTTGAAGCCCAGGTCTACGCCTTCGATGGCAGCTGCTTTCGCTTTGAATGTAATCTCCTGATAGTCAGGTCCGGCGGGAGTCGGATCGACTTTGTCTTTGTTACAAGAGACCAGCGGGATAGCGATCGCCGCAAGGATTAAGATAGTTCTTGTTTTCATTTGTTTTGGGTGTTAAAAATGTGATGTTATTGACCTATTAATATTATTTTCAATTTTCCGCAAATATATAGAATCAAAACCATTTTGCAAAATCATTTTAGCAAAATGTGGCAAAATAAGGCAAAATAAAGTCCGATTCCCGCTTTTTGGAGGAGATTTGAAACCTCGGCAGGCTCATTTTTTATGTTTTTCGATATGAAAATAGATTTATTATCCTTTTTTCTTTGTTTTTGCTAAAACGATTACATATCTTTGTCGAAAATCTTGTCAGTGCGAAAAAACAAACACTTGTTCATATGATTGGAATTGGAAAAGTTTCGTCCGTCCTGCTGGCTCTTGCCTGTTGCCTGACGATGGCAGCCCAGAACGGCGGTAAAAAGACGGTGACCGTCACGGGACACGTCTATGATGCGGGCACCAAGGAACCGCTTGAAGGAGTGGCAGTTATGCAGAAAGCCTCCAACATCGGAACCATCACCGACGCCACCGGCTACTATGTCCTTGGCGTGAACGATCCCGACTGTGAGATCGTCACATTCACTATCGGCTACAAGGAGCAGGTGATCAAAGTCGCCAGGCGCAGCGTCGTCGACATCTATCTCGACGTGGATGCCGAATCCCTTGAAGATGCGGTCGTCATCGGCTACGGTACGCAGAAGAAGGCTACCGTCACCGGAGCCCTCACCACGGTGGATGCCAAGAAGCTCCAGCACCAGGCGACCCCGAACCTGTCCAACGCCCTCGGCGGTGTCGTCCCCGGCCTGGTTTCCCGCCAGACCAGCGGCGAACCGGGATATGACGGAGCGACCCTGCTCATCCGCGGCCTTGGAACCTGGCTTTCCTCCGCGCCCCTTGTTCTCGTGGATGGAGTCCAGCGTGACATCAACCTGGTGGATGCCAGCGATATAGAATCATTCTCAGTCCTCAAAGATGCCTCTGCAACGGCAGTTTACGGTATGCGCGGCGCCAACGGCGTCATCCTTATCAACACCCGTAAAGGCAGTATGGGCAAGCCCAAGATTACCCTGAGGATGGAGGCTACCAACCTCCACGGACTGCGCTTTGACAACTTCATCAATGCGGCGGAATTCGCCACCCTTATGAATGAGGCAAGCGCCAGGGACGGAAAAGTCGTCCCCTGGTCCGACGAGGAAATCGAGAAATACCGGGACGGTTCCGACCCTTATATGTATCCGAACAACAACTGGACGGATATGATCCTCAAGAAGAACTCGTTCCAGACGATGAACAACCTTTCGATTTCCGGAGGTAACGAAATCGTGCGCTACTATGTGAACTTCGGTTTCTCGTCCCAGAGCGGTCTGTTGAAGGAAGATCCTACCTACGACTACAGGACGAACTCCCTCTCCCAGCGCTACTACTTCCGTTCCAACGTCGACATCAACGTCACCAAGGACATCTCCCTCGCACTGGGACTTTCCGAGATTATGGAGCACAGGATCTACCCTGGAACGGCGGCCGGAACAATATTCAACTCGTTGAAACTCACCTCTCCGCTGGCATATCCCGTCAGGAACCCCGACGGCTCCCTCGGAGGCCGTGCAACCTCCTATGAGCAGAGGTCTCCCTGGAGCCTTGCCACCAACAACGGCTATGCGGACCAGTTCCGCGTGACGACCCAGGCGAACGCCAGCCTGAACTGGGACCTGGGCTCGCTCATAACCTCCGGCCTGTCCCTGAATGCCAACCTGTCGTTCGACTACTACAACTACAACGAGGCATTCCGCCGCAAGGTGCCCGACACCAAGCAGTTCCTCGGCTACGACTCCGTCACCGGTGAAGCGAAATACAATATCATCCTGGAGGAACAGCCTATGTCCTTCAGCTTCTCCCAGGCATCGAACAGGGCGATCTATTATGATGTAAGGCTCAACTACAACCGGACCTTCAACAAGCACTCCGTCGGTGCGCTTGCAATGTTCAACCGCTGGGACTATGTCGACCTGACCGCCGGCAACTCGACTGCCCGTCTTCCTCACCGCCGCCAGGGCCTTGCCGGACGTATCAATTATTCCTACGATATGCGTTACCTGGTTGAGTTCAACTTCGGCTACAACGGCTCCGAGAACTTCGCCAAGGGCCTGCGTTACGGTTTCTTCCCGGCCGTCTCTGCCGGCTGGGTGCCCTCCAGGGAGAAATTCTGGGGCGAGAACAACCCTGTGAACCATCTGAAAATCAGGGGTTCATATGGTCTTGTCGGAAACGACGCCAACTCCGCGGAGCGCTTCTACTATATGTCCACGGTCAATATGAACGCGAACTCCTACCTGCTCGGAAGGGATATGATTATGACCGGAGGTACGGCCGAACTGTCGATGGGTTCTCCCAAGGCTACCTGGGAAGTCTCCCGCAAGACGGACGTCGGTTTCGACCTGGAAATGTTCAAGGGCAAGCTCAAACTCAGCGCCGACTACTTCTACGAGTACCGCGACAAGATCCTCATCAAGAGGGCCCAGATTCCCAACATCCTCGGAGCCCAGTGGGGTGACACGCCGTGGGCGAATATCGGTATAATGGAAAACCGCGGATTCGATGCCAACATCGAGTTCACCGACACCACCCCGGGCGGGTTCTACTACAGCCTCCGTGCGAATATGACCTTCGCCCGCAACAAGATCATCGAGGACGACACCGTCTACCACACCTGGTCCTACCAGGACACCCGCGGACGCTCCACAGGCCTTATTTACGGCCTCACTGCGATAGGTCTTTTCCAGACCCAGGAAGAAGTTGACAACGCCCCCAAGCAGGAGCTTGACGAAAGCTACGGCGTAGGAGATATCCGGTATGCCGACCTTAACAACGACAATGTCATCAATGCATATGACTACAGTTTCATCGGCTATGGACGCGTCCCCGAGATTATGTACGGCTTCGGAATGACCTTCGCCTACAAGGGATTCGACCTCACCCTCAACTTCACTGGAGCCGGCAACACCAACATCCTGCTCGACAGCAACGGAATGTGGCCGTTTGCACTTGCCTATCCTTCCTACAACATCTACCACGAGTACTACGACAACCGTTTCATCCCCGGAGCGGACAACACCAATGCGAAGTACCCTGTGGCACACGCCGACAAGAACACCAACAACTTCACGGTCAACTCCCTGTATATGCGCGACGCATCATACCTGAAACTCAAGACCGCCGAGTTCGGCTACAATTTCAGCAAGAAGGTCTGCAGCAAGATACACGCCGAGAGCCTGCGTCTTTTCATCAACGGAAACAACATCTTCAGCCTCGACAAAATCAAGATAATAGATCCCGAATTCGGCCATCTGGGCAACGCCGCCTATCCTACACAGAGGGCGATGACCATCGGGGTGCAGCTTGGATTCTAACCTATAAAACAGAGCATTATGCGTAAAATATATATCCTTTCTGCAATACTTTCAGCCGCACTGGCCTTTACCGCCTGCGAAGATTTCCTGGACAAGAGTCCGGAAGAAAACCTCACTGTAGACGATATTTTCGCCAACAGGGAATACACCCAGAAGTTCCTTTCCCACGTCTATTCCTGGATTCCGACGGAGGCCAATATGGCCGATGACGGAGGCGCCTGGAGGGATCCTTTCGTAGCCGGCTGCGACGAGATGGAGTGCGCTTACGGCGGCGCCTATGGCCACAACATCAACAGCGGCGCCTGGAACCCCACCACGATTTCAAAGACCCAGGTCTGGGAGGAGTCCTATATGGCCCTGCGCAAGACCAATATGTTCCTTGAAAGGGTCGACGGCTCCCCTGCGACGGATGAGGAGAAACGCCACTGGAAGGGCGAAGCCTATTTCCTGAGGGCATATTTCCACTTCCTTGCATTCAGGGCCCACGGTCCGATCATCCTTGCCGACCACTGCTATGACCCTGCGGAAGACCTTCTCAGCATCCGCCGCTCTTCCGTGGATGAATGCGTGACGTTTATGGTCAACGACTGCAAAAAGTGCATCGAACTGCTGAATGACATCCACGGAACCCACGGCGAAATAGACAAATGGGTCGATTCCGACACCGGCCGTGCCACCAGGCTTTCCGCATATGGCCTTATGTCCCGTATCCTCCTTTATGCCGCGTCCCCGCTTTATAACGGCAACACCCAGCAGGCCGACCTGGTCGATCCGGTCACCGGAGCGAACCTCATCAGCCAGACCTACGATGCCGAGAAGTGGAAACTTGCAGCTGACGCAGCCAGGGAGTGCATCGACGCCTGCAAGGCTGCCGGAAGGGCCCTTTACAACAAGTATCCGACAAATCCCGTCAAGAACTACCAGAACATCTTCCTGGATGTGTGGAACGACGAAATCCTCTGGGCAAAGAACATAGGCACCTATGAGCACTGGCTCAACTGCGCGGACCCCATCTCCTTCAACTGCTTCTCCATCCTCGACCCCACCCAGAACCAGGTCGACGCCTACGAGACTGCCGAAGGTGTAGCTCCTATCATAGGCTACAACAAGGAGACGATAAAGATAAACGGCTCTGACGTGGAAGTGCTCAAGGCAATCGTCAATCCTGCAGCCAATTACAAGGACGACGGATTCGTGGCGACAGCCGACGACTCCGGCCTTGACCGCTGGCCGGCCGGGGTGTGCAATATGTATGTCAACCGTGAGCCGCGTTTCTATGCCTCCATAAGCTTCTGCGGCGCAAAATGGAAATGGAACGCACGGCTGTCGATGACGAATTCGGGCGAGAAGTCCGCCGGAGCATCGGCAACTTCGAACCCGTAGGACATTTTCGCCAGAGCGTCGACTGCGAAGGTGACGAAGTCATACGAACCGTCTCCGGACAGCACGCGCTTCATGGGCGCATGGCCGATCTCGTGGTTGTAGACCCAATCCTTGGAAATGTAGAAGCGCCGCGCCATCTCGTCGCGCTGCATCGTGCGCCACCAGTAGACGAACAGCAACACGCCTGAAACCAGGACCAGCCGGTTCATTCTTGAACGGCTTGGTTATTTCCGTGAGACCGGAAAAGACGATAATATAATCGCAGTGATAGTCCGGGGAGAGCCGGCAGACTCTTTCCCGGAGTC
>CACZBP010000006.1 GCA_902779495.1 uncultured Bacteroidia bacterium | reverse complement strand
AGCAGGTTCCAAGGGTTCGGCTGTTCGCCGATTAAAGTGGCACGCGAGCTGGGTTCAGAACGTCGTGAGACAGTTCGGTCTCTATCTGTTGTGGGCGCAGGAAGTTTGCGAAGGACTGACCTTAGTACGAGAGGACCGGGTCGGACCAGCCTCTGGCATACCGGTTGTGGCGCCAGCTGCATCGCCGGGTACCCACGCTGGGTCAGGATAAGCGCTGAAAGCATCTAAGCGCGAAGCCGTCTTCAAGATGAGACTTCCACACAGGGTCGTGGGAGACCACCACGTTGATAGGCAGGAAGTGCACGCACGGTAACGTGTTGAGCTGACCTGTACTAATCGCCCGAGAGCTTTGTTTCGAGAGAAATATAGGCTTATGAAGCGCAGAGAACCAAAACGATGATTACTGGAAGGAGTGGTCACACCTCTTCCCATTCCGAACAGAGAAGTTAAGCACACAATCGCCGATGGTACTGCCCCACCAGGTGGGAGAGTAGGTAGCTGCCGCTTTTCGGGAACCCCGGTCGTTGAAAAACGATCGGGGTTCTTTTTTTATTGCTTTTCCTGCGAGGCGAGGGAGAGGCCGGACTTGTCGGTGAAGAAGACGCGGACGCGGAAGTCTTCGGTCAGGGAGACGGAGACGACGCCTTCGGGGAGGGCCCAGGAGGAGATCCAGGAGCATTTGCCATACTCCAGGGCGCGGAGGCCGTCTTCTTCCGTGTAGGGGAAGTCGAAGACTTCGCGCTTGTTGGTGGGCTCGCCATAGAGGGCGGTCAGGCGCATACGGATATACTCATACTGATTCCGCAGGGAGGGCCAGTCGGTCTTCGGGGGGTAGTTGACCATCACCAGGTAGACCGTGCCGGAGGCGGCGGTCGTGGCTACGAAGAGCTCGGCCGGGTCGCCATAGTATTTCCCGGTGAACCAGTGGTCGTCGCGGGATTTGTCCTTATACTTGAAGCCGGCTTTCCGCAGGGGCTTGACGAAGGTTTTGAGCGGGCCGTCGAGGGGGATGCCGAGGAAGTCCAGGTGGTCCTGGGCTGACAGGGCGAGGGGCAGCAGGACTGCCAAAAAGCAAATAATGAGTTTCCTGACCATACTGATGGCAAATTTAGAAAAAATATTGATTATCTTTGTAAGTTATATCGAAAAACGCACAGGATGAAGCACATAAGGAACTTCTGTATCATCGCACACATAGACCACGGCAAGAGCACCCTTGCCGACCGCCTGCTGGAACTCACCAAGACCCTCGGCGAGAGGGATATGGAGAACCAGGTGCTGGACGATATGGACCTCGAAAAGGAGAAAGGCATCACCATAAAGAGCCACGCCATTCAGATGGAATATGTCTACAAGGGGGAGAAATATCTCCTTAACCTCATTGACACTCCCGGCCACGTGGACTTCTCCTACGAGGTGTCCCGCTCCATCGCCTCCTGCGAAGGAGCCCTGCTGGTGGTGGACGCCTCCCAGGGCATCCAGGCCCAGACCATATCCAACCTCTACCTTGCGGTGGACCACAACCTCGAAATAATCCCCGTGCTGAACAAGATTGATATGGAAGCGGCTCAGGTAGAGGTGGTTACGGACCAGATCTGCGACCTTATCGGCTGCGACCCCGAGGATGTCTACAAAGTCTCAGCCCGAACCGGCGAAGGCGTTCCGCCCATCCTCGACGCTATAGTGGAAAAGATCCCGGCCCCGAAAGGCGACCCGGACGCTCCCCTTCGTGCCCTGATATTCGACTCTGTCTTCAACCCCTTCCGCGGTGTGATAGCCTATTTCAAGGTGTTCGACGGCTCCCTTAACAAAGGCGACCGCGTGCGTTTCTTCAACACCGGAATGGACTATGTCGCCGATGAGGTCGGAGTTTTGAAAATGAAACTCGTCCCCACCGGAGGCGTCAGCTGCGGCGATGTGGGATATGCGATATGCGGCATCAAGAGTGCGACCGAAGTAAAGGTCGGCGACACCATCACCTCGCAGGAAAGGCCCTGCAGCACGGCTATTGCCGGCTTCGAGGAGGTGAAGCCTATGGTCTTCGCGGGTATGTATCCGGTGGATGCCTCCAAGTTCGAGGAACTGCGCTCCGTCCTGGAGAAATTCCAGCTCAACGATGCCTCCTTCGTCTATGAGCCCGAGTCCTCGCTGGCACTTGGCTCCGGCTTCAGGTGCGGTTTCCTCGGCCTGCTGCATCTTGAAATAGTCCAGGAAAGGCTTTTCCGCGAATTCAATATGGACGTCATCACGACCGTCCCCAACGTCTCCTACAAGGTGTTCACCACCCAGGGTGAGGTGATGGACGTGCACAACCCTTCCGGAATGCCGGCCCCCACCCTCATAGACCACATCGAAGAGCCATATATCCGTGCCCAGATCATATCCAAGTCGGATTATTTCGGAGCCATTATGAAGCTCTGCCTTGACAGGCGCGGCACCCTCACCGGTCAGCATTTTATCACGGCCGACAGGGTGGAACTCAACTACGATATGCCCCTCTCCGAGATAGTCTTCGGCTTCTACGACCAGCTGAAGACCGTTTCCCGCGGATATGCTTCCTTCGACTACCATATCACCGGCTATCGCCCCGCCCGCCTTGTCAGGCTGGACATCCTGCTAAACGGCGAGCCGGCGGATGCACTGTCCTCGCTGATTCACGAGGACAATGCCTATGATTTCGGCCGCAAGATGTGCGTAAAGCTCAAGGACCTCATTCCCCGCCAGCAGTTCGACATCCCCATCCAGGCGGCAATCGGAGCGAAGATCATTGCCCGTGAGACAGTCAAGCAGGTGCGCAAGGACGTGACCGCCAAATGCTATGGCGGCGACATCACGCGTAAGCGCAAACTGCTCGAAAAGCAGAAAGAGGGAAAGAAACGTATGCGCCAGATAGGCACCGTCCAGGTGCCCCAGAGCGCGTTTATGGCAGTACTTAAACTCGACTGATGCTCTCCGTCGCCGTCCTCATAACCGTTTTCAACAGGCGTGACAAGACTCTCGCCTGCCTGGACAATTGTATGCGGCAGTTCGACAGCCTTGCCGCCGACGGAAAGTACTCATTCACAGTCTTTCTGGTGGATGACGGCAGCACGGACGGCACCGCCGATGCGGTCGCCGCGGCTTTCCCTTCGGTGCGCCTCATCCGCAGCGAAGGAGGCCTCTATTGGAACCGCGGAATGCGCCTTGCCTGGAGCGAAGCCGCCAAGGAAGGATATGACTTCTACCTCTGGCTCAACGATGACACGGTCCTGAAGGCCGGCGCCCTCGCCACCCTGATGGAGACATCGGAATATCTCAGGCACAAGGCCATAGTCGCGGGCACCTGCCAGGCTGCCGACGGCACGATCAGCTATGGCGGCCGCCTCAAATCCAACAAGCTGGTGGAGCCGGACCCGGTAATCCCCGTCCCCTGTTTCACCTTCAACGGCAATATAGTCCTCGTGCCTTCGGCCATATACAAGGTCCTGGGCAATCTCGAGCCTGCCTATCACCACACCTTCGGCGACTACGATTATGGCGTAAGGGCCAGGAAAGCGGGTTTTGCGAGGGTCGTGGCGCCGGGAGTGCTGGCCGTCTGCGACCGCAATCCCGGGCCCGACAAATGGCGTGACGCCAGCTATCCGCTGAAGGAAAGATATGCCGCCCTGCAGAGCCCCAAGGGCCGCCCGACCGGCGAGCAGTTCCTCTACGACAGCCGTTGCAGGAACGTTTTCTGGGCCGTCGGCCATATGGTTTCGGTGTATCTGAAGATGCTCTTCCCCAAAAGGAACAGGGCCAACTGATTTTTTTACTATCTTTGTAGCGTATGAAGAAACTGTATATTTATATATCACTTGTGATTATGGCCGCTTTCTCATTTAATTCGAAGGCTGCCGCCGGCGTTTTCATCAAGGGCCTCGACGCCTTTGTGGAATATGAGGCGGGCAGTGCAGACGCAGTCCTTAATTTCTCCGTCCGTGGCAAGAGCTTCAAAGCCGCGGCACTATGGTTCGAGGGCAGTGTCGCCGTTGCAGTTGAAGACGCAGACGGCAGGAAATCAGTTGTTTACCGTGACGGTCACCCCTCCGGTCAGTCCGGCCTTCCCAAGATCGGCTTCAGCGGCTCGTCCGAAAGCCGTTCCAATTCCTATATGATAGGCGTCCACGACTTCACCAACGACGGCCAGCCCGAACTGGTAGTGGCTGTGACTGACGGAGGCGACGGAGTGGCTATATATGTCTTTGAATATGACAGTTACGGCTGGAAGGTCATCGGCAATATGGTGACCAGGGGCAAAGGCCTCGGTGGCTGCCGCATATTCCGCCAGGCCCTGACGATGAAAGATGCAGCCGGCATCCTCTACACCTGGACCTGCCACGGCTCTTCCTTCGACTTCCTTTCATCCGACAAGGTCAACGACCCCACCGTCCTCTACTAGTCATCGCTGGCTGAATTCGCAGCCGCAGTAGAGCTGGTTGTAGAAACAGCGTTCCTTTATGATCTGGGAGCGGCGCTCCTGGAGGCCGCCTTTGCGCCAGTTCTGGGGCCACCAGGTGACGCCGCTGAACTGGCTGCAGGCGTATTCGCCGGCTTCGTTGACCTGGCCCAGGTCCTTCCAGCGGGAGGAGGCCAGGGTTGTGGTCAGGACTTCGAAACCGTGGGTGCTCGCATATTCTGCCGCCCGTAACAATCTGAATTTGAAGCACTCCAGGCAGCGGGGACCGCGCTCGGGGGCGTGCCGCAGGTCTGCGCCCAGAAGCTGCTCCTGGCGGAGGATATGGTCCAGCCAGGCACCGTGGTCGTAGGTGTCTTCGACTATTTCAAGGCCGCATTCCCGGGCATAGCGTATGCACTCGTTAAGGCGGATGTCATATTCCTCCCTGGGATGGATGTTGGAGTTGCTGTAGAAGACGACGGGCCTCAGGCCGTTCTGCACCAGGCACTCCACAATGGCTCCGCTGCACGGGGCGCAGCAAGCGTGGAGCAGGATCTTCCGGCTGTTTCCCGGTACTTCCAACTTTGTCATAGCAATCTGTTCTTTTTTGACCTGTAACACTGACGCCGTGTCAGAGGTCGAAGAGGGTGGGTTCTCCGTCCGGGATGTCGTCGATCGACAGGTCGATGACGTCACCCATCTTGGCGCCGGGGGCGTCCGCCTTCTTCTTGCGTGAGGCGCGCTTCTTGGGCGCGGGGACAGGGACCTCAGGGACATCGAGGATGTCGATGGCTTCCGGCTCGGAGGTTTCAGGCTCCTGCGGAACCTCCTGGGGCTTCTGAGAAACCGCTGCCGGCTCCTGCGGAACTTCCTGGGGCTCAGGCGTTTCATCCACCGAAGGTGCCTCCAGAACCGAAGGGGCTTCCGGAACAGCGGGGACTACCTGAACTTCAGGAGTTTCCTCCGCTGCGGGAGCCGCATTGGTGGTAGGTGCTTCAATCACCTCGGGGGCATCGGGCTCTTCGGGAAGGTCGTCATCTTCGGGGATGTCGTCTTCCGGTTTGTGGAGGGGCTCGATGAACTCGACGGCGGAGAGCTCATACTGGTGGCACTTCTTGCCTTTGGCTGCGAGACCCTTCTTGGCGATAAACTCTTCTGCATCAATGGCTTCAGGAGCGCGGGTGGCGAACTTGCCGCCGAAAGTGACCTGGACTTGGGGGTGCAGGTCGTCGGAAAGGGCGACAAGGTAGGAGCCACGTGACTCGGAGATGAAGGAGAGCGGGGTGTTGTCGCTCAGTGTGAAGGAGAAACGCTTGATGTAGAACGCCTTGACTGCGCCGTCCCAGTAGAGGGCGGTGAAGGTCTTGTCTTCGTCGAACTGCTCTATGCGCAGGACATCGCCCTGGTAGCGGTTGCTCAGGTCGAAGCTGGTGGTGTAGAAGGTGCCGTTCGAGAAGATGGCGAGCACCTTGTCGTCAGACTCGAACTGGCCCAGGTAGAGGCCGCGGCCGTCTTCGTTAAGCCTCTGGACGTCAGCGTCATACCATATGTCCTTTCCGCTGATGGTGGATACGCCCTTGCTGCGGAGCTGGATGCTCTTGACGGCGTTCTTCGACACGAGGTTACCGCGGGCGGTCTTGCCCTTTATGGCCAGGGTGGAGAAGTCATATTCGAAGCTAGTCTTCTTGAGCTTGGCCTTGGGACGCAGCTGCACCCGGACGGTTTCGGCCTCGCCGTTGTGGTTCGCCGTGAACCAGACTATCACTGATTCGGGTTTGCCCTGGGTGATGTCATATTCCTTGTCGCGGGTGACCGAGGTTATGGCGAAACGCTTGGCGAAATAGCTGCCGCCGGGCTTGCCGTCGCGATATATGACGTTGTAGATGGTCCTTTCGTCGCCGCGGTTGAAGACGCCCACGTAGAGGAGGTTCTCCCCGAAGAAGGCCTTGTCCGTGACCTTGGTGATGCGGTAGCGGCCGTCCTTGCCTATGACGATGATCTCCGAAAGGTCGGAGCAGTCGCATATGAATTCGCCTCCGTCAGAATTCTTAAGGCCTATGCCCACGAAGCCTGCGGCCATATTCGCATACAGCTTGGCGTTGTTGTTGACCACCTTGGTGGCGGCGATGGTCTCGAAGGAGGTGATTTCGGTCAGGCGGGGGAACTTGTCGCCATATTTCTTCTTGAGGCCTTTGAACCAGGATATGGTATATGCCGTCAGGTGCTCGAGGTCATACCTGACCTTCTCCATCTGCTCCTCAATGGCCTTTATCCTTTCGTCCATCGCCTTGGCGTCGAACTTGGATATCTTGCGCACCGGCTTTTCGACCAGCTTGTCTATGTCCTCCATCACGATGGGCCGCTTCACCAGCGACTGGAAATCGAGCATACGGCCGAGGATGTCCTTCTTCTGGTCTTCCCAGGTCTTGTGGCGGGTCTCCTCGAGGATCTTGTAGACTCCTTCCTCGAAGAATATGCGTTCCAGAGAGTCGTAGTGCCACTCGTTCTCCAGCTCCTCGAGGCGGATCTCCAACTGCCTGCCCAGCAGGGACTTGGTGTGCTCGGTGTTATATTCCAGGATGCCGTTGACCGTCATGAACTCGGGCTTGTTGTCCTTGATGACGCAGGCATTGGGGTTGATGGTTATCTCGCAGTCGGTGAAGGCATAGAGGGCGTCTATGGTCTTGTCCGGGGAGACGTCGTTGGGGAGATGGATGACGATATCCACCTTGGAGGTGGTCATATCCTCTATCTTCTTTATCTTTATCTTGCCCTTGTCCTTGGCCTTGAGGATGGAGTCGATGAGGATATGGGTCGTCTTGCCGTAGGGGATTTCGGTGATGGCGATGGTGTTCTTGTCCAGCTTCTCTATCTTGGCGCGGACCTTCACGGCACCGCCGCGGCTGCCCTGCATATACTTCGAGCAGTCGGCATAGCCGCCTGTGGGGAAGTCGGGGTAGAGCTCGAAGGGTTCGCCCTTGAGGATGGCTATCGACGCGTCTATCAGCTCGTTGAAGTTGTGCGGCAGGATCTTGGAGGCCATACCGACGGCGATGCCTTCGGTGCCCTGGGCGAGCAGCAGCGGGAAGCGCACCGGGAGCTCCGTGGGCTCCTGGTTGCGGCCGTCGTAGGAGGTCATCCACGAGGTGATCTTGGGGTCGAATATGACTTCCTTGGCGAATTTGCTCAGGCGGGCTTCGATGTATCGTCCCGCGGCGTTGCTGTCGCCGGTGAGGATATTACCCCAGTTTCCCTGGCAGTCGATGGCATAGCCTTTCTGGCCCAACTGGACGAGGGCTCCGAGGATGGAGGCGTCGCCGTGGGGGTGGAACTGCATCGCCTGTCCGACGATATTGGCTACCTTGGTGAGCCTGCCGTCGTCCATACGCCACATCGCGTGCAGCACCCTGCGCTGCACGGGCTTAAGGCCGTCCACTATGTGGGGGACGGCGCGCTGCAGTATGACATATGAGGAATAGTCAAGGAACCAGTCCTTGAACATTCCCGACAGCTTGAACCGCTTACTGTCTTCACCCAGAAGCCTTGAATACTTGCCTGACGATGAGGCATTGCTTTCATCAAGGGGCTGTTCTTCAGTCTCTTCGTTCTCCTCCTGGGGGATATCTTCCCAATCTTCTGCCATATACCGTTATCGTTTTTCTATTTGAGGAATAGGTTTCCTCATACCATAAACCTTCCGGAGCTTCGCTCCTCCATCCCTCCCAAACAAGTTTGGGCCCCTCCCTCTAACATGGCCGAGGGTGGCCATGGGTTTAGGTATGAGGAAACCTATTCCTCATACCCGAAACGCCGGAGTTCTTTCCGGCTGGTCCTCCAGTCTTCGTCGACTTTGACGTAGAGGCTGAGGAAGACCTTTTTCTGGAAGAAATCTTCCATTTCAAGGCGGGCGTCGGTGCCGAGTTTCTTGAGCGAGGCGCCGCCTTTGCCTATTATTATGCCTTTCTGGCTGTCACGCATCACATAGATCACCGCGCTGATGTCATAGCGGGAGGCGCCTTCCTTGAAGGCTTCCACCTCCACCTCGCAGCAGTAGGGGACCTCCTGGTCGTAGTTCAGCAGGATCTTCTCGCGGATTATCTCCGAGGCGAAAAAGCGCAGGTTCCTGTCCGTGAACTGGTCCTTGTCGAACCAGGCCGGGGCTTCGGGAAGCCTCTCGAGGATGGCCTGGTAGACATTCTCGAGGTTGAACTTCTCCTTGGCCGAGACGGGGAATATGACAGCTCCCGGGAGCTGCTCCTGCCACCAGGCCATAAGCCTAAGGACGGTGGGCTGGTCGCTGACATCTATCTTGTTGATGACCAGGACTATCGGGCAGTCGACTTTCTGAAGCTTGGCTATGTAGTCGGCGTTCTTGTCGGACTGCTCCACCGTGTCGGTGACGTAGAGGATTATGTCGGCGTCGCCTATAGCGGTGTCGACATAGTTCATCATATTCTTCTGGAGGCGGTAGCTGGGCTTGAGGATGCCGGGCGTGTCGGAGTAGACTATCTGGAAGTCTTCCCCGTTCATTATGCCCATTATCCTGTGCCTGGTCGTCTGAGCCTTGGAGGTGACGATGCAGAGCTTCTCGCCCACCAGGGCGTTCATCAGGGTGGACTTGCCGACATTCGGGTTACCGATGATGTTGACAAATCCTGCGCGGTGCTTCTTTGATGCTTCTGCCATTACAGGTATGCTCCCATTTTCAGGACGTTGGCTTCACCCTCCGTGAGGTAGCGCCATTCGCCCTTCTTGACTCCTTTCTTGGTGAGACCGGCGAAGTAGACGCGGTCGAGGGCCTTGACGTCATAGCCGAGGGATTCGAATATCCTGCGGACTATGCGGTTCTTGCCGGAGTGGATCTCGATGCCGAGCTTGCGGTGGTCGTTCTCGTCGATATATTCCAGCTCGTCGGCCTTGACTTCGCCGTCGCCGAGCATTATGCCGGTGGTGACCTTCTGGAAATCTTCCTCGGTGAGAGGGTTGTCCAGGGTGACCTGGTAGATCTTCTTCTTGTCGTAGGAGGGGTGGGTGAGGCGTTCTGCGATTTCACCGTCATTGGTGAACATCAGCACGCCGGTGGTGTTCTTGTCGAGGCGGCCGACGGGGAAGACCCTGTAGTTGCAGCCCTTGAGAAGGTCCATGACGGTCTTCTCGGCGTGGGGGTCGCTTGCGGATGTGACATAGCCGCGGGGCTTGTTCATCACGATATAGACCTTCTCTTCGCCTTTGAGCCTTTCGCCGTTGAAGCGGACTTCGTCCTTGAGGACGTTGATCTTGGTGCCGAGCTCGGTGACGACCTCGCCGTTCACCGTCACTACGCCTGCCTGGATCATCTGGTCGGCTTCCCTGCGGGAGCACATACCGGAGTTGGCTATGAATTTGTTGAGGCGGACCTCCTCCTTGAAGGGGGTCGGAGCGGTGTCGTTGTCGGAGAACTGGGCGTCGCTCACCTTGGGCTTGCGGCTGAGCATCCTGTGCATACCTTCATCGGCAGCGGAGCGCTTGGCAAAGGGCTTGCGGCCGGCGGGGCGCCTGTCGCCATATGAGCGTTTTTCGCCATAGGGGCGACCTTCGCTGCGGCCTTCGCCATAGGAGCGTCTTTCGCCGTAGGGACGGCCTTCGCCGCGGCTTTCACCGTAGCTGCGCCTGGGGCGGCCTTCACCATAGGAACGCCTCTCGCCATAGGGACGGCGCTCGTCCCTGTCACGGAAGCTGCTGTTGTCCGCGAATGCGTTGCCGCGGGGTTCTTCGCTGTCGGAGTAGTTTCTTCTGTAGGGTCTTTCACCTTCAGAGTAGTGTCTGCCGCGGTTCTCACCGTAGCTTCTTCTTTCGCCATAGGGGCGTGCGCTCTGCTGTGCGGGAGCCGCTGCCCTTGCGATCCTTGGCCTCTTGGGCCTGTCTTTTCTGTTGTCTTCCATATAAAAAAGTGCTACACGCTACTTTAATTTGAATATATATGTTATTGTTCCTTTCTGGAGTGCGGGGGCGTCGGCGGACATATTGAAATGTGCGCCCAGCGCTGCTGAGCGGGCTGCCGCCCAAAGCTTGGAATCCACCACCGTGGTGCCGTCCGCTCCGGCTTCGGCCCTCTGGACTGAGCCATATTGGTCTACCCATATGTTGACCACGACCGTGCCTTCCTGCTGGAGCTTGGCCTGCGGCTTGGGAAGGACGCCTTCCACGCTGCGGCCCTGCAGCTTGGCATTGGGCTCGCCGGTGGTCTTGCCTGTCTTGGTGTTGCCGGAGGCGTGGCCGGCTTTCAGCTCGTCGCCTGGCTCTCGGGCCGTCTTAGGAGCGAGGGTGTCCTTGTCAGTCTTGTTGTCGGCTGCGTGGAACAGGGCGCGGCGGTCTATCTCCTTCTCGCGCGAGGGCTCATATTTCTCTACGTCTCCGAAGTCGTCGCCTTTGGCCTCGGGGGCCTCGTTGGCCTTTGTGCCCTTTTCCTGGGCCTCGGAGCGCTGCACCAGCTCGAGCGGCTTGGTCTTGTCGACCTCCTCGCTGCGGGGCTGGCTGCCGTCGCGCCTCTGCTCGGGCTTCACCGCTTCAGGCTCGGTGAAGTCGATGAGGAAGGTCTGCTCGGGCGGCGGGGGGTAGAGGTATTTCATCCCGGAGAAGGTGCCAAACAGCACCAGGACCAGGTGCACGCCGACGGTGAGGACGATGCCCGTCCCCTTCGCTATGCCGCTTTGCCGCTGACGTTTCTCTATGTACTGTTCCATTGCCTATTCCGGGCTCGTGGCCAGGATTACCTTGTAATGATTCCGTTTGGCTATGTTCATCACTGCGACGACCTCGCCCACGGGGACGGTTTCGTCGGAGTAGATGGAGAAGGTGGGGTCTTCCTCGCTCTGGAGGAGCTCCACGAGCTCATCTTCGACCTGGGCGAAGGGAACCGGGGTCTCGTTGCCGTTGATGTGATAGGAGTAGGTCTGGCCGTCGTGCCAGTCCTTGATGGAGACGCTGACGGTGGCCTTGGCGCTCACCTGGCCGGTGCTCTTGGGGAGCAGGAGCTTCAGGGCGTTGGGGTTCACCAGCGTCGAGGTTATCAGGAAGAAGATGAGCAGCAGGAACACCAGGTCCGTCATCGAGGACATTCCGATGTCCGACAGCACCTTCGTGTGTCTTTTGATTGGCATATCCTTTTACTTTTCAGCGGGTTCGTGAAGCAGGTCCATAAAGTCCATAGTGGCGCTCTCCATCTTGAACACCAGGTCGGAGATCTTGGAGGTGAGCCAGTTGTAGCCGAAGTAGGCGACGATACCCACGATGAGGCCGCCGACGGTGGTGATCATAGCGGTGTAGATGCCGCTCGAAAGGAGGGTGATGTCGATGTTGTTGCCGGCCTGGGACATATTGAAGAAGGCCTGGACCATACCGATGACGGTTCCGAGGAATCCGATCATAGGGGCGCCGCCGGCTATGGTTGCGAGGATGGGAAGGCCTTTCTCGAGCCTGGCGACCTCGGCGTTGCCTACGTTTTCGACGGCGGTCTGGATGTCGTTAAGGGGACGGCCTATCCTCTCTATGCCTTTCTGGACGAGCCTGGCGATAGGGGAGTCGAACCTCTCGCACAGGTCGATGGCGGATTTGATCTTGCCCTCGTGGATGTAGTCGCGGATGTCCTTCATAAAGTTCTTGTCCACCTTGCCTGCGCGGCTGATGAGCCACCATTTCTGGCCGAAGATATAGATGGCGATGATTGAAAGAATCAAGAGGACTATCATCAGCCAGCCGCCCTTTGCGGCCATTTCGATAAGGGAGAATGACATTTCCTGCTGAGCGGGGACGATCTGCTCGACAACCTCATTGGCTGCAGCCAGGGTGTCTGTTTGTAAAAGGTTGAAAATCATAATGTTGTATACCGTTTTTTATTATTTTCCAAAAATTCGGGTGCATTTTACACCTTTAATCTGCAAAAATAACAAAAAATCGGCAATTTTCCTAAAGGAAAACCATCCTGGATGTCACTTCCGGGCTGAAAATGCGGATTGCGACCGCGCGGAGGTCCTCCGCGGTGATGGATTCGATGCGGCGGCGGACTTCGTCGTCGGCCGTGACGGAGCCCCAGGCGAGCAGGCTCTTGCCCATCGCCAGGCACTGGGATTCGCCGTTGTCGGAGGATATGGCGAGCTGTCCAAGGAGCTGTTTCTTGGCGGCTCTAAGACGGGCCTCGGAAAGCGGAATCGTCTGCATCTTAAGGACTTCCTTATGGACGGAGGCGAGGCATTTGTCGAGGTTGGCTCGGTCGCAGCCAAGGCATATGGCCATAATGCCGGTGTCGGCATACTGGGTGTAGGAATTCTCCACGGCATAGACCCAGCCGTTGCGTTCGCGGAGGATTTCGTTGAGGATGGAGTTGGAGGCGGGGCCGGCGAGGATATTGCCGAGGAGTATGGCGGCGAGGCGTTCGTCTTCCTCATACAGCGACGGGGCGGGGGCGCCTATCACGGCGTTCACCTCGTGGTTGTGCTTGTCCTTGGTGATGTCGAATTTCGGAAGGCCTGGAAGGGGGGCCGCCAGGGGCCTTATGCCCGCCACGGGGGTGCCTTCGAACTTGTCCGGGAAGTACTTGGCTATCAGCTTTTTGGCCTGCCTTTCAAGGATGCGCTCATCCACGTCGGCAACCACGGTGAAGGCCATTGCCTCCGGGCGGAATTTCGCCTTGACGAAGTCGCGCAGTTCCGCGGAGGTTATCCTTCGCACTGAGGCGGTCCGGCCCAGGATGGGGCCGCCGAGCGGATGGCCCTCGAAGAGCTTTTCTTCGAAGCGGTCATACACGTCGTCGGCGGGGCTGTCCTTATATTGCTGGATCTCATCGATGACCACGCCCCTTTCAGTCTCTATCTCCTTTTCGGGGAAGGTGGGACAGGTGGCGAGTTCGAGAAGCAGGGAGCCGGCCTTGCCGAGGTCTTCCTTCAGCACGGTGGCGTGGATGACTATCTCTTCCTTGGTCGTGTAGGCGTTGAGCTCGCCGCCGAGGCGGTCGAGGTAACTATTTATCACAGAGGCGCTTTTGTGCTCCGTGCCTTTGAATATGGTGTGTTCCGTGAAATGGGCTATGCCGCTGTGCCAGCCCTGCTCGTCGCGCGTGCCGACCCTGATGCTCAGTGCACAATATCCTACCGCAGAGCCTCCGCGCTTGGCGGCGTACAGCACTCCCTGCTCCGTCCTTCCGCAAATCATCCTATTTCCTGTGACTTGAAAACTTCCTTAAATCGCTTTTGAGGAACCCCGCATCCTTCTTGCCCGGGCGGACGGTGTGCTTGCCCAGCCACAGCAGTTCGTGGGTGCGGGCGTCGATGAGCATCTTGTAGCACACCGAACCCTTGGCGGGGGGCTCCGGGGCGATGACGTAGCTTACCGCCGTGTCATATGCTCCGCTCATTATTATGTCTTCCGCCCCGTAGGGGTCTATTATATACATATCCTTCCCAAGACCTTCTGCCTTGAATGTTTCGTCAACCTGGGGGGCCAGGTCTTCGGAATTGATATATAGTTTCATTTTCGAAAGCCTTCCGGAACCTCCGGCTATGCTTTTGAGTTTCACTCCCGCACGGTCGAGGCCTTTCTCGACATTCTCCTGCATCATTCCCATAAGGGCCGTGAGGAAAAATTCTTCGCTGCCGCTTGTCGCTCCTTCGGAGCCCACTGGCATCGAGAAGACTTCCAGCATGTTATGCACGTCCTTGGCTCCGCCTTTCACCACTGTGAGGAAGGAGATTCCGGGCTTTGAGGGGTCCGTCGTGCGGAGCATGAAGTAGTAGTCCCCGCTGGTTTTGAGGGTTTCGAATTCTTCCGGGGAGCAGAACTCGTAGGGCGTTATGGTCCAGGCGTTCCGGACGGCCTCTTTCAGGGCTACGTCCTGGAATGCGTTGCCCGTGAGGACCACCTTCGTGACCTTCAGACGGAAATCGCTGAGCTTTTCGCTGCGCGTGCTGATCCGCTGGCCGACAGGAGGTCCGGCAGAAACCAGCAGCAGGGCTGCGGCCATTATCGCCAAAATCCTTCTCATAACGTCTATTTTTCTGCAAAGTTAACGAAAAAATGGTTATTTTTGCGAAATAAGATGATTGTATGGAACAGTATATAGTCTCAGCACGCAAATACAGGCCGGATTCCTTCGAATCCCTCATAGGTCAGGACAATATAGTCCAGACGCTTAAGAACTCCATCGTCCGGGGCCAGCTCGCCCACGCCTACCTGTTCTGCGGCCCGCGCGGAGTGGGCAAGACCAGCGCTGCGCGCATATTCGCCAAGACCATCAACTGCTCCAACCCGGGACCGGATATGGAGCCCTGCGGCGAGTGCGAGTCCTGCAAGTCCTTCGCCGAGGGCCGTTCCTTCTGCATCCACGAGCTTGACGCCGCCTCCAACAACAGCGTGGACGACATCAAGATGCTCATCGACCAGGTGAATATCCCACCGCAGGTCGGCCGCTACAGCGTCTATATCGTGGATGAGGTCCATATGCTCAGCCAGGCCGCTTTCAATGCCTTCCTCAAGACTCTCGAGGAGCCACCCTCACACGCGATATTCATCCTGGCCACCACCGAGAAGCATAAGATCCTCCCGACCATCCTCTCCCGCTGCCAGACCTATGACTTCAACCGCATCAGCGTCCCCGACATAGTGCGCAACCTGCGCGGCATCGCGGCCAAGGAGGGAGTGACCATCGACGACGAAAGCCTCCACGTGATAGCCCTCAAGGCCGACGGCGCAATGCGCGACGCCCTGACCATATTCGACCAGACCGTCGCCTTCTGCGGCACCTCCGTCCGCTACGAGGATGTGCTGAAGAACCTCAATGTGCTTGATTACGAGCACGGATTCTTCCTGGTGGACGCCTTCCTCCAGGGCCGCTACCAGGACGCCCTGATGCGCTTCGACGAGATTCTCTCCCGCGGCTTCAACGCGCTGCACTTCGTCTCGTCGCTGTCATCCCACCTGCGCAACCTCGTGGTTGCCGGCAATGACGCGCTCGACGCCCTGCTGGAACTCCCTGATTCACTGAAGAAAAAGTACCGCGAGCAGGCATCCCGCTGCCCGCTGCAGTTCCTCTACGACGCCCTCAGCGTAACCACCCAGTGCGAGGCAGGCTACCGCGCGGCGGTGAACCCCCGCCTCCACATCGAGTTCGCACTGATGAAGCTCAGCTTCCTGTGCGGCTCGCAGGTCTCCCTGAAGCCCCGCCCGGTGACGGCGCCCGCCGCCGCTCCGGCCGCCCCGGTTGCCCCGGCCCCTGCATCTGGTGCCCCGGTTGCCGCTGCTCCGGCCGCTGCATCTGCCGCCCCGCAGGCCGCCCCTGCTGTCGCCGCAGCCTCCGCGGCACCGACATCTGCCTCCACCGCTGCCACCGCGGCTCCGGCAGCCCCTGCCCCAGCGGCAGATGAGACCTCAGCTCCGGCAGGAAGGCGCAGGGGACCGGCGAAGAAGCCGTCGTCGCTGTCCATCGCGGGGATGAAGGAGAAGGAAGGGCCGCAGGAAGAGGTGCAGGCGCCGCAGGCCGATGTCATCCCGGACGACGATAAGATCATCGAGGCCTGGAAGCATATGCCCGAGGCCTATGCGGACCGTCCCCGTCTGGCTGGCACCCTGTCCTCTTCGAAGCTGGAAATCCACGAGAAGGATGGTATGAAATATGCAACGTTCTTCGTGGTCAACGCCGCGCAGCAGCAGTGGATCCAGGAAAAGCTCCTCTACGGGCTCGAAGACCGCCTCCAGAAGCTGTGCGGGAGCACCAAGGCGCGCCTGCTGGTGGAAGTGATGGCCGACGAACTGACCCCGGACAAGCCCTATCTCCCCAAGGATCAGGCGCTTGAGCTGATGGCCAGCAACCCCGAGGTGAAGAACCTCGTAACCGATTTTGAATTAGATACAAAATTTTGAAATATGAAACTCCGTGCCGAGAATCTTGTGAAGAAATACGGTGTGCGCACCGTCGTTAAGGGCGTGTCGATGGAAGTGGAACAGGGAGAGATAGTTGGCTTCCTGGGCCCCAACGGCGCCGGTAAGACCACGAGCTTCTATATGATTACAGGACAGATAGTTCCGAATGCCGGACGCATATTCCTCGACGATGAGGAGATCACCGGCCTTCCTATGTTCAAGCGTTCCCAGAAGGGCGTTGGCTATCTTCCCCAGGAGGCGTCCGTTTTCCGCAAGATGTCCGTCGAGGACAATATTATGTCCATAATGGAGATGCACGGCATTCCCAAGCCGGAGCGCAAGGCGCGGCTCGAGGAACTGATCGACGAATTCAACCTCTCCAAGGTCCGCAAGAGCCTTGGCATCCAGCTTTCCGGAGGCGAGAGGCGCCGCTGCGAGATAGCCCGGGCGCTGTCGATAGACCCGAAGTTCATCCTGCTTGACGAGCCTTTCGCAGGAGTCGACCCTATAGCCGTGGAGGATATCCAATATATCATCGCTAAGCTCAAATACAAGAACATAGGCGTCATCATCACCGACCACAACGTGGGCGAGACCCTCGCCATCACCGACCGCGCCTACCTGCTGTATGAAGGCACCATCCTCCAGACCGGCACCCCGCAGTCCCTTGCCGAAGACGAGGACGTCCGCACCAAGTACCTCGGCTCCGGCTTCGTGCTGAAACGCTCCGTCTCGGTGGAGCGCGCCCAGCGCGAGCACGAACTTCAGCTCCAGAAGGAAGCGCAGGCGGCAAAGGAGGCGCAGGCCCCCAAGGCCGAGGAAGCTCTGAAGGCAGAGGAAACTCCGAAGGCAGAAGAAGCCCCGAAGGTAGAAGAGGCCCCGAAGGCGGAAGAGGAAACGAAGGCCGAATAGCCCTTAGGCCTTGGCCTCGGGCTCAGCGCTGGAAATCTGGGCGTGGAGGTCGTAGCCCAGGTAGACGATAACTCCCAGGTAGACCACCGAAAGCACCGCGAACGGGAAGACATATGCCCCTATGAGGAACGGCATATACGTCAGCAGCGACATCGTTATCAGAAGGATCGCGACCGGCGTCTTTTTCGGCCTCTGAATTACGTAAGCAATTGCAAGCAAGTCCACTATGAATCCGTAGCGCTCATGCATATGCGGTAGCGTATAGAGGGCTATGCACACCGTGAAAAGAGCCATCGTGACCATTATTTCCTTCGTGAGACGGAATTTCTTCGAGCAGAGCCACCAGGCGACCGTGCCCAGGACGCTTAAGGAGAAGTAGACGCCCCACTCGCCGATTTCGGCCTGATGGTGTTTGTGGCGATAGGTCTCGTCCAGGAACTCATACAGGTTGGGGAACTTCAGGGTGCCCTGAGGATATGTGCCGGACTGTGTCAGATAGACGCTCATAAGCTCGGAGAAGGGCCTTCCGGCCATCCAGGCGGGGATCTGCATTATCACATAGACAAGGGGGATGAACAGCAGGTGCCACAGCTTTATCGTCTTGCCTTTCAGCCACATAATGAGGATGAACGGCAGGAGGAACACAGCCTGGACCTTGAATGAGAAGGCCAGGCCGAGGAATATGCAGCACAGCGCGCTTTTGTCCTTGAACAGGAACAGAAGGGCGAATATCATCAGCGAGCAGTAGATCATATCGCACTGGCACCACCAGGCGCTGTTGATCATAACCGTGGGGCAGAGGATGGTGACGGCATATGCCAGAAGGGCCTTGCGGGAGGATCCGGTGAGCTCCCACAGCAGCAGGCCCATACCGAAGGCGCCCGCGAAGTCGAAGAAGACGGATATGGCCTTGAGCGAGTACAGGTCGTTGCTGAACTGGGCGGCAAGGCACATCAGGTACATATACGGCGAGGTGTAGTTGGATATGGCTGTGCCCAGGGAGTTCCAGCCGCCCAGTTTGTGGATCTTGGCCATCCACCTGGACAGGAAGCCCTTGAAGTCGCCAGATATCAGCGGGAACAGGTAGAGCCTGGCGATTATCGCAAGGGTGGTGACGGCTGCGACGAACACCACGTCCAGCACCGTGAAAGTCGCTTTTCCTATGTGGATTTCCTTTTCGAGGAAAGAGTTGATACCTCCGGGTTTCATATAAAAATAGTCTTATCGGATGCAAATATAGCAAAAAAGCATATAAAAAATTGCTAAATTTGTAAGGCTAAGATAAACGTTTATGGAGAACACATCGTCGGAAAGAATCCAGGAACTTGTCCTTGGGCAGCGTGCCTTTTTCGCCAGCGGCACCACCCGTGACGTAAAATGGCGCATCAGCCAGCTGAAGGCCTTCAAGGCCGGGCTGAAAAAATGGGAGAAACCCCTGTGCGATGCCCTCTGGCAGGACCTGCACAAGAGCTACGAGGAGGCCTATATAACGGAAATAGGTCTTGTCTATGGGGAGATAGGGGAGGCCATACGGAAGACTGCCGGATGGGCCCGCCGCAAGCGTCGCCCCACGCCGTTAACCGGCCTTCCTTCAAGCAGTTATATCGTCCGGGAGCCGCTCGGCTGCACCCTTATCGTCAGCCCCTGGAACTACCCTGTGCAGCTGCTGCTGAACCCGCTGGTGGGAGCCATATCGGCAGGCTGCACCGCCATCCTGAAGCCGTCGCCATATGTGCCGGCCGTCTCCAAGGTGCTGGAGGATATGGTCCGCGACACCTTCCCCGAGGAATATGTCGCCGTCGTCCAGGGCAACCGCGTGGTGAACGGGGAGCTTTTCAAGCATAGATATGACCTTGTGTTCCTTACCGGTAGTCCGTCCCTGGGCCGCATTGCGATGGAAGCCCAGGCAAAGTTCCTGACGCCGATGGTGCTGGAGCTGGGCGGCAAGAGCCCCTGCATCGTGGACAGGGACGCCGACCTCACCCTGGCGGCCCGCCGCATCGCCTGGGGCAAGTGCCTGAATTCGGGCCAGACCTGCATCGCCCCGGACTACCTTTTCCTGCACGAGGACATCAAGGACGCCTTCGTCGAGGCTTTCAAGAAAGAGCTTGCGGGGCTGTATCCGGACGGCACGGAGCATTCCGACAAATTCGTGCATATAGTCAAGGAATCGGCCTTTGACCGCCTTGTGGGCTATCTTTCCGATGGCCGCATCGTTGTGGGCGGCCGTCACGATAAGGCCCGCCTGTGGATAGAACCGACCCTGCTGGAGGGCGTTTCCCCTGATGCCCCGGTGATGCAGGAAGAGATATTCGGCCCCATATTCCCCATCCTCACTTTCCGTGACCGGAAGGAGGTCGTGGACTTCGTCACCAGCCGCGAAAAGCCCCTGGCGTTCTACTACTTCGGAAAAGAGGCCGACGGCTGGGGCATCATCGGCAGGACGACCTCCGGCGGAGCCTGCATCAACGACACCATAATGCATATAGCCAATCCCAATATCCCGTTTGGCGGAGTGGGCAATTCCGGTATGGGCAGCTACCATTCCGAGCGCAGCTTCCTGGCCTTCAGCCACGAACGCGCGGTGGTGAAGACCCCCACCTGGCTGGATGTGAAACTGCGCTATATGCCCTACCGGGCCTTCGGCCTCATAAAGAAGATGCTTGACCTCAAAGCTTAACGTATATGGAAGTCATTCAGAGTTTTACCATCGACCACACCCACCTCAAACCGGGTATATATGTCTCCCGCGTGGACAAGGGATTTACCACGTTCGACCTGCGCATCACCGAGCCCAACAAGGAGCCGGCCGTCGCCCCCGCCGCCATCCACAGCATCGAGCACCTGATGGCGACGTGGTTCCGCAATTCGCGTGTGAAGGACGATGTTGTCTATGTCGGCCCTATGGGCTGCCTGACCGGGATGTATGTCATAATGACCGGCAACTACGACGTCCAGGATATGCGCCGGCTCACCATCGAATGCCTGGAATGGATCCTCACCCAGGACGAGGTCCCCGCCACCCGCCCGGAAGCCTGCGGCAACTACCTGCTTCACGACCTCCCGATGTGCAAATGGGAATGCGCCCGCTACCTTGACCGCCTCAGGAACGACTTCCACAGCGAATACACCCCCCTGCACATCACCCTCGACGACGGCCGCCTCTTCGCCGACGCCTAGCGGCCGCAACTTTGCTGGCTCTCCTGGCTCTCCCGGCCACGTCCTTGTCGACGCCTAGCGGCCGCCTTCCCGGCACCGCCCCCGCCTCGCAGGTCCCGCAAAGCGCCTACCGCCCGGGGCTCTTCCGGCTCTACTGGCTCTTCCGGCTCCCTCGGTGCCTCCCGGCCACGTCCCCGGCCCCCATCTGCACGTGCGCGCACTTTCACGCGTGCTGCTGCTTGGCTGCGAGGGCGTCTTTCTCGACGAAGGGTCACCCGCGAAGACCAGAATTGTGCAGATTCGGTCCTGGCGGGGAGCTGGAGTCCCCGGCCAGGACCGAAAAGGCGGTAATCCGGTCCTGGCGGGTACCTCCGGGGCACTTGAGCGAACAAAAATGGTTCAAAATGTACTCTTGGCCGCCCTTGGGGGCATCTGCGCGAACAAAAAGCGTCGAAATCGTACTCTTGACCGCCCCTGGGGGCATCTGCGCGAACAAAAAGCGTCAAAATCGTACTCTTGGCCGCCCTTGAGGGCACCTGCGCGAACAAAAAGCGTCGAAATCGTACTCTTGGCCGCCCTTGGGGGCACCTGCGCGAACAAAAAGCGTCGAAATCGTACTCCGAGCTGCCCCTGAGGCCACCACGTTCAGCCCTGGCGAGGCGCGGCGTAAAGGCCCGAGGGGGAATAGAGAGGGCCCGGCGGAGGGGATGGAGAGGGGCCCGGCGAGAGATGGGCTTTGTGAAGTGCGCGGGAACCCTCTAGATGCCGGCGATGGTTTTAAGGGCTTGTCGAAGGGCTTTGTCGCAGGCATAGATGTAGAGGCCCTTGACACCTCTGGTCAGAAGGACTTTGACTTCGTTTCTGATGAATGTTTCACCGAAGGATCTCCTGGTGCCGTCGTTAAGCGTCCTCCTCTGCTTTGCCTTATTATTGAAGCTTTCGGACGGGTCAAAGACAATCTCGTTACCTAAGAACTTTACTGATGGTCCCAGTCCCTCTCTTTGTTAAAACGACGGAGTTAGTCGATTATCTGTCTGATATCATTATCCATATGCTGGCGATGATTGTTGCAGGATTCGTCTCACTCTGCAATTTTATATCTCATTTTGCGGGAAAAGATACTATATTTGCAGCCGGGATGACACATTTGGGAGAACTCATATCGCTGGCGGTGGCGGCGTCGTGGACGGTGACGGCCTTGTTTGCAGACAGGGCGAGCCACCGGATAGGCTCGATGCCGGCCAACGTGCTGAGGCTGAGCCTGGCTGCCGTGCTTCTTGCTGCCCTGATGTGGGTGACCCTCGGGCGGCCGTATCCCGTCTATGCCGACGGTGCGGCCTGGCTGTGGCTGTCGCTTTCGGCCGTGGTCGGATATGTCTTCGGCGACTGGTGCCTGTTCAACTGCTACATCAGCATCGGTGCGCGGTTCGGGCAGTTGCTGATGACGCTGGCGCCTCCTTTCGCGGCACTGGCCGGATGGGCCATCCTGGGCGAGACGCTCTCGTGGAAGGCCGGCCTGGCGATGGCGGTGACTCTTTCCGGTATAGCCATATCCGTCCTGGGAAGGGACGGAGGCAGGAGGGTCCGGCTTGTCCTTCCGCTGAAGGGCATTCTCCTGGGCATAGGGGCAGGGCTCGGCCAGGGGGTCGGGCTGGTCCTCAGCAAGGTCGGAATGCAGTACTATGCGGATGCCATCCCCGCAGACGCACCCGCTGTCGCTTTTGATATGCTGCCTTTCGCCTCCACGATGATAAGGGCCCTGGTCGGAGCGGCCGGATTCTTTGTCCTGATATCCCTTCAGAAGAATATCCCTCAGCTCAAAGCTGCCGTGCGGGACAGGGTGGGCATGCTTCAGGTCCTGGTGATGACCCTTTTCGGCCCGTTCCTCGGGGTGTCGCTTTCGCTGATGGCGGTCCAATATACCGATGCCGGAATAGCTTCCACGCTGATGGCCCTCACGCCGGTGCTGATCCTTTTCCCATATGCATTCATATTCAAGCAGAAGATATCGCTGAAGGAAATCCTCGGCGTTGCGGTGAGCATGGCAGGCGTCGCCCTGTTCTTCCTTCTGTAATTACTTGACGAGATCCGGCGATGCTACCGGGAGGGACTTGACGAGCTGGATGACCTGGGAAGCGTCTACCCATAGGCGGATGTCGAGGGTGGAGCAGATGTCGTTGAGGGTGTCCAGGATGAAAACGACTGCACCCATATTGTGAGGCCCCCGGATGAGGGGAATCTGACTGAAATTCTCCACGCGGGACCTGACGGTGACACCGTGCTCCCGGAAGAAACGTATGAGCTTTTCCGTGTTTTCCACGGGGACTATGTCGTCGGCTTTATTGTGCACAAGGGTTATCTTCTCACCGAGCCTGGGCTCCCAGCCCTGGCATAGGCTCTCCTTGTCCATTACGGCATAGAACTGCTTTGATATCTCGCTTTCGGGGTCAAGCACTTCCGGGGTCACATATTCCTGGAGATTGTCCGAATCCATCAGGACCTCAATCTGGGCCAGGGTGTGTGTTTTGGATAAGAACCACTCGTCCAGGTTGCCCAGAAGGGGCTCCTTGAAAAGCTTTTCGCGGGGGATGCCAAGAGCGTAGAACTCATTGTATGAGAGAAGCGCCGATACCACCACATCCGGCATCGGTGACTGCCCGGAAGAGGCCAGACTGCGGTAGGTCGTCTTTACGTCATAGAGGCCGCCTCCGGCATATGTGCGGGTGAAACGGATTTCGGGGTGGTTCTCCTTCAGTGCCCTGAGGGCGGCGATGGCCGACTGCGCGCCTTGGGAATATCCCATATTGAATATGACGTTGTCCCAGGTGTAGCCCATATCGGCCAGAAGGCCTGTCGCGGCTATGAGGGCGTCCGCACTGGCCTGCCCGTTGGCACCGGCAAGGGCATATGCCTGGGGCTTGTCCTGCGTCACGCCGAAGCCATAGTAGTCGGCCGATATGGATATGAGCCCGCTTCCGACCATCAGCTTCTGGGCCCCGAGGTCCCCGCGGGAAGGGCATTCGCCGGCGGCATATGACGTGAAATGATTATATAGGAACAGCCCCCGGGCGGGAGCGTCCTTCGATATTTCGTCTCCTATGACGATGGTCCCGGACAGAGTCGCCGCCTTGCCATATGGGTCCAGGGAAGGATATTCAAAATTGAATGCGGTGCACCTGTCTTC
>CACZBP010000005.1 GCA_902779495.1 uncultured Bacteroidia bacterium | reverse complement strand
GATGGACCGTGTCGGAGCCGACTTCCTCGCCTGCGTGGAAGAAATCAAGGCAAAGCTCGGTGCAACGGCAGTCCCCGTATCCCTCCCGATAGGGGCCGAGGACAAATTCCTGGGAATAGTCGACCTCATCGGCCGCAAGGCATATGAGTATGAGGCGAACAACGATGAGCTCGTGAACTTCCACGAAATCCCCGTCCCTGCCGATATGGCGGACGAAGTGGAGCAGTGGAGGGACAGGCTCATCGAGGCTGCGGCTGAATGCGATGACGCCCTTATGGAGAAATACTTCGACGACCCCGACTCCGTCACGGAGGAAGAGATCATCGCGGCAATCCGCAAAGGCACCATCGATATGAAGATCGTTCCTGCAACTTGCGGCTCTTCCTATAAGGACAAGGGCGTCCAGTTCCTGCTGGACTGCATTGTCCGCTATCTCCCTTCCCCGCTGGACATCGCCGATGAAAAAGGCGTCAACAAGTTCACCGGCAAGGAGGAAGATATCGCTCCCGATGCGGACAAACCCTTCGTGGGCCTGGTGTTCAAGATCGCTACAGATCCCTACGTGGGCCGTCTGGCATATGTGCGTGCCTATCAGGGCAAGCTCGATGCCGGCACCTACGTGCTGAACACCCGTTCCGGCAAGAAGGAGCGTGTTGCAAGGCTCTACCAGATGCACTCCAACCACCAGAATCCCATTGAATTCGTGGAGGCGGGAGACATCTGCGCAGCCGTTGGTTTCAAGGAACTGCGCACAGGCGACACCATATGCGCCGAGAACTTCCCCGTCACTCTCGAGTCGATGGAGTTCCCGGATCCGGTCATCGGAATCGCGGTCGAGCCCAAGACGCAGCAGGACCTTGACAAGCTCGGAGTCGCCCTCGGCAAGCTCGCCGAAGAAGACCCGACCTTCACCGTCAAGGCCGACCCTGAGACCGGCCAGACCGTCATCAGCGGTATGGGCGAGCTCCACCTGGACATCATCGTCGACCGTCTCCGCAGGGAGTTCGGCGTCGAGATCAACCAGGGCGCTCCCCAGGTCAACTACAAGGAAGCAGTCACAGGTACTGTCCAGTACAGGGAGCTCTTCCGCAAGCAGACCGGCGGCCGCGGCAAGTTCGCGGACATCATCGTCGAAATCGGACCCGCGGACGAAGGCGTCCAGGGCCTGCAGTTCGACAACCAGGTCAAGGGAGGCAATGTCCCGAAGGAATATATCCCCAGCGTCCAGAAAGGATTCGAGTCGGCTATGGCCAACGGAGTCCTCGCCGGATATGAGGTGCAGTCCCTCAAGGTCACCCTCCTGGACGGAAGCTACCATCCGGTGGACTCCGACCAGCTTTCCTTCGAGATCGCTGCCCGCCTGGCCTTCCGCCACGCCTGCCCCAAGTGCAAGCCTGTGCTTCTCGAGCCAATAATGAATCTGGAAGTCGTCACTCCGGAAGACTATATGGGAGATATAGTGGGTGACCTGAACCGCCGCCGCGGACAGATAAGCGCAATGGACTCCACCGCCAACGGTGCGAGGATCATCAAGGCTTTCGTCCCCCTGGCAGAGCAGTTCGGATATGTCACCGTGCTGAGGACCCTCTCCTCCGGACGTGCCACCAGCACAATGAGCTTCGACCACTATGCCGAAGTCCCCGCCTCCCTGGCGAAAGACATCGTCGAAAAGAGTGGTTACCGCCATTTCTATGGTGACGACGACATTTAATGGAAATTTAAAAAGTGTAATTGATATGAGTCAGAAAATCAGAATCAAACTCAAATCATTCGATCACATGCTGCTTGACAAGTCAGCAAAGAAGATCGCCGACACAGTGGCTTCCACCGGTGCTAAGGTATGCGGCCCTATTCCGCTCCCTACGCACAAGAAGATCTTCACTGTGAACCGCTCCACCTTCGTCAACAAGAAAGCCCGCGAGCAGTTCGAGCTCAGCTCCTACTGCCGTCTTCTGGACATTGACGACAGCAACGCAAAGACTGTCGATGCCCTTATGAAGCTCGAGCTTCCTTCCGGCGTCGAGGTTGAGATCAAAGTGTGAGAGTAGGATTATTGGAAAATAATCCGTATCTTTGCAGTGCAGTTTAAAAGCACTGCATCCGGTCCCTTAGCTCAGTTGGTTAGAGCATCTGACTCATAATCAGGGGGTCGCAGGATCATGCCCTGCAGGGACCACAAAAAAAGACAGCGACACCGCTGTCTTTTTTCGTGGTCCCTACGGGACCTCTTAACCCCCTGCACCCCCTATTAGGGGGATCTCGGCCTCCGGCCGGTCGCCTGGCGGCGACTTACTACGTCGCAATAAGTGCTATTAGGGGCAATGTAGATTATAATATCGTAGTTGAGGGGGCGGGAATGTTGCCGGATTGTAAGAAAAAGGTTATATTTGTGGGAGAATATGAAAGGAAGACTGATATACCCTTATCTTGCGGCGATGCTCACGGTGGCGCTGTGGGCGATGTCATATATCTGGGCGGACAGGCTGCTCGAACTGCACATCCCGGTGGAGTTCTTCGTGCCTGTAAGGATTCTTGCGGCGGGGCTCCTCCTGCTGGTTATCAATCTCCTGACGGGGCAGTCCATCAGGATGCGCGGCAAGGATGCACTGAAGTTCATCCTGCTGGCCCTCTGTATGCCGTTTGTCTACTTCGTGGCGGAGACATATGGCCTCCAGTTCACCCAGTCCCCGACGATTACATCCCTGGTGATAGCCACCAACCCGCTGTTCGCGATGGCAGCCGGGATGCTGATCTTCAAGGAGAGTTTCAAAGGGGTGAATATCATAGGCGTATTCATCACCCTCGCCGGCCTGTGGCTCGTGACCTTCACCCGCACGGAGACCGGCCCCCTGTTCTGGGTGGGCATCGCAATCCTTTTTGTCGCGGTGATTTCGGAGGTCAGTCAGATATCCTTCACCAAGTCCCTGTCCGCGACCTATTCACCTTCGGTGATAGTGATGTGGCAGTTCCTGCTTGGCGCCATATTCTTCCTCCCGCTGTTCTTTACCAAAGGCATAACCTCCTTTGAACCAAGTCTTTACCTTAGCTGGAAAGTGCTCTATCCCACCCTCGCCCTGGCCCTCCTTTGCTCGGCGACGGCCTTCACCAGCTGGGCCTATGCGATTGGCAAACTTGGCGTCGCACGCACCAGCGTGTTCCTTGCCGTGGTGCCGCTGGTGACCGCCCTTCTTGCCTTCATCCTCGGCGAGGAGACCCTTGCCGGCCTGCAGTGGGTCGGACTTGCGATAGGAATGGTCGGCATATACTTGACACAGAAACAATAACCCCTTATGAAACTGAACGTTAGAAACGAAACCTCCCGTCTTCGCGAAGTCATTCTGGGCCTTCCGTACTCCAACGGCCCCACCCCGAAGCTGGAAGAGACCTTCGACAGCAAATCATATGAATCCGTCCTGCACGGGGTCTATCCCGAGGAGAAGGACATAGTCGAGGAAATGGGCGCCTTCAAGGCCGTCCTCGAGAAATATGGAGTGAAGGTCTACCGCCCCTCTCTCGTGGAGAACTGCAACCAGGTCTTCGCCCGCGACGTCGGCTTCGTCATCGATGACAAGATAATAGTCTCCAACATAATCCCCGACCGCCAGGAAGAGATAGACGCCTATGGAGACATCTACAGCCAGATCCATTACAAGGACATATATAACCTCCCCGAGGCCGTCCACGTGGAAGGAGGCGACGTCATCCCCTATGGCGACATCATATTCCTCGGCCAGTATGACTTCCCGGACTACAGTTCCGTCAAGACCGCCCGCACCAACCGCCTCGCGCTGGACTACCTACGGATGATTTTCCCCGAAAAGAGGATAATCCCGCTGAACCTCCGCAAGAGCGACACCGACCCCTATGAAGGAATCCTCCACCTGGACTGCACCTTTATGCCGGTCGGCCGCGGCAAAGCCATAATCTACAAACGCGGCTTTATGAACCCGCGCGACGCCGAGCATCTGGTGGATCTCTTCGGGAAAGACAATGTCTTCGAGCTCACCACCGAGGAAATGTACTGGATGAACTCCAACGTGTTCTCCATCAGCGAAGACGTAATCGTTGTGGAAGAGCACTTTACGCGCCTCAAGGCCCACCTCGAGAAGGCCTGGGGAATGACAGTAGAGACGGTGCCCTACCGTGAGATATCCAAGATGGGCGGTCTCCTGCGATGTTCAACCTTACCGCTCAGAAGAGATGAATAAACTTGCAATGGTGGCCTTCGGAGGCAATGCGCTGCTGCGCTCCGGGGAGAAAGGCACATATGAGCAGCAGCTCGCCAATGTCGAGAACACCTGCTCCCAGCTGGTCAACCTCGTGGCCCGCGGCTATGATATAGTCATCGGCCACGGCAACGGCCCCCAGGTGGGCAACGTGATGCTGCAGCACGAGGCCGGCAAAAAGCTCTTCGGCCTGGAGGCTATGCCTATGGATTTCTGCGGCGCCGAGACCCAGGGCTCGATTGCATATATGATTGAGACAGGAATGGAGAAGGTCCTTGCCAAGGCCGGAATCCATCGCAAGGTAGTCTCGCTGGTCACCCGTGTGGAAGTCTCGCCGGATGACCCCGGTTTCGCCAACCCAACCAAGCCGGTAGGCCCCTACTACACCCGCGAAGAAGCCGAAAGGCTCCCGGGGGAATATCGTGAAGACCCCCGCGGCCGTGGCTGGAGAAAGGTGGTCGCCTCGCCCAAGCCCCTCAGGATTAACAATATAGACATAGTCGAGCAGCTTGCCCGCCAGGGCTGCATCGTGGTGACCGTAGGCGGCGGAGGCATCCCCGTCGTAGGCTCCCGCGGCGTCGAAGCTGTCATAGACAAGGACCTCGCCAGCGCCCTCGCGGCCATAACGATGAAAGCGGATGAGTTCTATATCCTTACGGACGTCCCGAAGGTATATGTCAATTTCCGCCAGCCTTCCGAGAAGGCCCTTGACACGGTGACCGTTGCCGAGGCAAAGCGCTATCTCGCCGAAGGCCAGTTCGCCGAAGGCTCGATGGCCCCCAAGGTGCGCGCCGGCATCCTCTTCGTCGAGAACGGCGGCGCCCAGTGCGTCATAACCGAGGCCGGCCAGCTCGACAATCCCGCCAGTGGAACAAGAATAATCCCTTAATAATCAGATATATATGGCATTCAAACTGAGAAACCGCAGCTTCCTCAAGCTGCTGGACTTCACCCCATCAGAGATAGAGTATCTGCTCGACCTTGCCGCCGAGCTGAAGACGGCCAAGTATGACGGCCGTGAGCGTCAGCACCTTGTGGGCAAGAACATAGCGCTCATATTCGAGAAGACCTCCACCCGCACCCGCTGCGCCTTCGAGGTCGCCGCCCACGACCAGGGCGCCCACGTGACCTACCTCGGCCCCACCGGCTCGCAGATAGGTATCAAGGAATCGATGAAGGACACCGCCCGCGTCCTGGGACGTATGTATGACGGCATAGAATACCGCGGCTTCGCACAGGCCACGGTCGAGGAACTCTCTGAATATTCGGGAGTTCCCGTGTGGAACGGCCTTACCAACGAGTTCCACCCCACCCAGATCCTTGCCGACTTCCTCACTATGCGCGAGCACTCCGCCAAGCCCCTCAGCGAGGTGGCATATGCCTACCTCGGCGATGCCCGTTTCAATATGGGCAACAGCCTCCTCGTCGGCGGCGCCAAGATGGGTATGGACGTGCGCATCGTGGCCCCCAAGGCCCTCCAGCCCGCACCTGAGCTTGTAGAGCAGTGCCGCAAGGTCGCTGCCGAGACCGGCGCCCGCATCACCATCACCGACGATGTCGATGAAGGAGTGAAAGGCTGCGATTTCATATACACCGATGTCTGGGTGTCTATGGGTGAGCCCGAAGCCGTGTGGAAAGAGCGCATCGACCTTCTCCGTCCCTATCAGGTCAACGCCGACCTTATGCGCCGCACCGGCAATCCCGCCTGCAAGTTTATGCACTGCCTCCCGGCATATCACAATCTCGAGACCAAGGTAGGCCGCGATGTCCACGAGAAGTTCGGCCTCGACGGCATAGAGGTCACTGAAGATGTCTTCGAGAGCCCCGCCAGCATAGTCTTCGACGAGGCCGAGAACAGGATGCACACCATCAAGGCCGTTATGGTCGCCACCCTCGGGGAATAGAAGGTATCCCTTCCACAGTTAAACGCCCGGCGCACCCAGCGTCGGGCGTGTTTCGTAGTGTTTCGCTGCGAAACCCCTCGAAATGCTTTTTGAAACCCAATCGTAACACTTTTGAAATATATATGATATATTTGCAGGCGGGATACCCGAAAATATTAACCAACAAACAGATACGACGATGAAAAAATCTTTCCTTTTCCTGATGCTCGCCGCTATGGTGGCATTCGTGCTGGCCTGTACTCCCAAGGAGCAGCCTAAGCCGGATTCTTCAAAGGATGCTACCGAGACTCCTTCCCAGGAGCCTTCAGCCAACCCTTCCGATGAACCTTCCGATGAGCCTTCCGCAGAGCCCTCCGATGAGCCTTCCGATGAGCCTTCCGTCGAGCCTACTGAATCTGAAGATCCTTCCTCTGAGCCAGGAGAACCTTCCGTAGAGCCCGAAGGCATCTCCATCGACGGCGATCCTTCCGATTGGGACGCACTCGATCCCGAATATGTGACCAGTATCGTTCACGCTGACGCTGAGGGAATTGGCCTGAAGAGCGGAAAAGTCTTCTATGACGACAAGGTCTATGTGCTTCTCGAAGTTTCCGACGAAGCCCTCGCCAAGGGTGTTGCCGACGGCAAACTCCGTTTCCACATCTTCATCAACAGCGACTACAGCTTTGGCGGCGGCTACAACAGCCACTGGAAAGAGCTCAATATCAACTACGCCACCGAAGGCAAGATGACCTCCGGCGGAGCCTACTGCGACTACAGTTCAAAGCTCTATGCCATCGAACCCGGCACTGCCTGGGCTACCAGCGATTCCGGCTATTCTCCCGTATTCTCGGCAGCCGGTGACGGCAACTACTACGAACTCAGTATGGATTACACCGACTTCCCCGGCGGTCTCGCCACGACCTTCGGAATCGGTTTCGACATCGCTGACGGCGGCTATACCACCATCGACTACCTGCCCAATGACGGCGAAGCCAGCCACCTTGCAACCGTCGTGAAGTACGGCACCGAGCCTCTCGAGGCCCCCGGCCCCATCACCATCGACGGCGAATTCGAAGACTGGGCTGATATTGAAGGCGTTTCTGGAAGTAATCTCGGTGCATTCAAGGCTACTTCCGATGCAAACAATCTGTATTTCTACTGCCACAGGACAACAGGCGGAAGATACTCTGCCATATGGGGTGGTGAAGGCTACGTCTATGTCGGTTTCGAACTCGATGACGATCCTTCCAACAACACTGCGAAGCTTTGGGCAGCCAATTCTTATGACCTTCTTATCCTTGTGAAGCCATACGGCGGAACGTCTGAGTCCCCTTCATTCAAGGCTGCTCCTGGAGATGGCATAGCACCTGACGGTTGCTCTGTTTCCAACATCAAGTGTGCCGGTGTAACCGATGAAGAAGGCGCCAAGTTTGAGTTCAGCATCCCTCGTGCGGATCTGGTTAATATCCCTGCCAGTGAGATAGTTATTACTGCCTGGGGTAACAAGGATCTGTGCAGTGAAGGTGATGTATCACTCCACTGCACCCTCTAAGTAATCCTGAAACAAAAAAAACCGGCGCTGAGCCGGTTTTTTTATTTTGCCATCGCCTCTTCGACTTCGTCGGGGCTGGCGGGGAGGCGCTTGGGGCCGAGACGCCGGGAGCAGTCGGGCGTGACGAGCACGTCGTCCTCGATGCGGATGCCGCCGAAGTCATAGTAGCCTTCGAGGGCGGCGAAGTTCACGAAGCCCTTGCCGGTGCCTTCGCTCTTCCACTTTTCGATAAGCGCCGGGATGAAGTAAATTCCTGGCTCATCGGTGATTACGTGGCCGGGGACGAGGCGGCGGGCCATACGCAGGCTGCCGAGTCCCAGCTGCTTGGAGCGCTGCTGGTCAGGGTCATATCCCACCAGGTTCTCGCCGAGGTCTTCCATATCGTGCACGTCCAGGCCCATATTGTGCCCAAGGCCGTGGGGCTGGAACAGCCCGGCTATGCCAAGGGCCACCATCTCGTCGAGGTCGCCGTGGACTAGTCCGAGTCCGGACAGGCCCTCGAGCATCTTGCGCATCGCGGCCAGATGGACTTCGCGATAGGTGATGCCGGGACGGGTGAGCTCGAAGGCGAGCTGGTTGCAGTCGTAGACTATCTGGTAGACATCCCTCTGCCTGGGGGTGAATTTGCCCGAGGTCGGATATGTGCGGGTGAAGTCGGAGGCGTAGTGCAGGTTGCTCTCGGCGCCGGCGTCGATCACCATCAGCTTGCCGGGCTCTATCACCTTGTCGTGCAGGTGGTTATGCAGGGTCTCGCCGTGCTGGGTGAGGATGGTAGGGAACGACACGCCCCAGCCCTTGGCCAGGGTGACGCCCTCCATAAGCCCCACGATTTCCTGCTCCACTATTCCCGGACGTATGGCATCGCGTGCGACGGAGTGCATCTCATAGCCCAGCGCGCAGGCATCGTCTATGGCGGCGATTTCGATATCCTCCTTCACCAGGCGCATCGATATGATGGCTTTCGTCAGGGGGACTGAGATGCCGTCCTCTATGCGGTAGCGACCGAGCATTTCCATCAGCCGGAGCTTGTTGAAATAGCGTGAAGGGTTGATATAGTGCACTTTACGGCCGGCCTTGATGGCGGCCTTCACGGCTTTGTCCACCTCGCTGTAGGGTGCGCTGGCAGCGACCCCTACGCTCCTGGCGAGCGAAGCAACGCTGGGCTGCGGCCCCATCCATATGATGTCGCCGATTTCGACGTCGTCGGCATATATGGTCTCGGTCCCGGACTCTATGTCCAGGATGGCGGCATACAGGGGCGCATCGAGGCCGAAATAGTAGAGCCAGGTGCTGTCCTGACGCCATTTGTAGGCGTTGTCCTTATACTGGGCGGGGGCTTCCGCATTGCCGATAAAGAGGATTATGCCGTCCTGGCCGTCCTCGCGCATCTTGCCTAGCAGGGTCCTGCGGCGGCGGGAATACACTTCACTTGCGAACATTCTGTATCTTGTTTATGATTGTTATCAATGCACTTCCGAGCAGTCCGGCGCACAGCGAACCGGTCAGCACGGCCACCTTGCCCATATCGCGCAGCGTGGTGGTGAGGTCGGCGGCGAGGTCTCCGAAGGAGAGGGTGTCCACGAATATCGACATCGTGAAGCCTATACCTCCCAGGCAGGCCACAGCGAACAGCATAGGCCAGGTGGCCTTGTCGGGCATAGTCCCGACCTTGGTCTTGATGGCCAGCAGGCTCGCCAGGGTGATGCCCAGCGGCTTTCCGAGCACCAGTCCGAGGAATATGCCCATACTCACGCTGCCCACTCCGGGGGTGAAATGGAATATGTTGAAATAGGACACGTCCGGAATCGTCACGCCGGCATTGGCCAGGGCGAACAGCGGCATTATCAGGAAGTTGACCCACGGGCTGAGGGCGTGCTCCTGGGCATAGGACATACTTATCAGGTTGCGGGATGTCTGGCTCAGCTTGCGCAGCACGTGCCTCTGGGGCCCGTTGGGGAAGCCGCCGGGCTCTTCGATGGAGTCATATTCTTCCAGCTTGTGGCGCCAGTAGTCGCGCTTGCGGTAGTAGTACTGCTTGGTGTAGCGCGGGGTGGACGGGATGAGGAAGGCCATCACCACGCCGGCCATCGTGGCGTGGATGCCGGCATAGTAGAACAGTACCCAAAGGACGATGGAGGGAACCAGATATGCCCAGGGCCTCTTTTCGTGGATAAGGTTCAGTATGACGATGAACGTCACTACCAGAAGGGCTATCAGCAGCAGGTTGAGGTTGATGGAGCCGCCGTAGAATATGGCCACTACGAGGATGGCTATCAGGTCGTCCGCTATGGCAAGGGCGGTCAGGAACACCTTCAGCGAGACCGGGACCTTGTTGCCCAGGATGGACAATATGCCCACCGCGAAAGCTATATCGGTAGCCGTCGGAATGCCCCAGCCGGATGCTGCTGCGGTGCCTTTGTTGATGAATATATATATCAGCGCAGGGACTGCGACTCCGCCCATAGCCGCTATTATCGGCATTATCGCCTTTTTCGGGCTGCTCAGCTCGCCGAAAGCCACTTCCCGCTTGATCTCCAGGCCCACCGTGAAGAAGAATATCACCATCAGGATGTCGTTGATGAACTTCTCCACCGTCATATCCTTGGGGAAGGTTATTCCGCCGCCGGAAGGGGTCGTCACCGTGAACGAGAGGCTGGTTTCGAGTATATGGTGATAGGCATCCCTGGTCCACGGCAGGTTCGCCAGCAGCATCGCCACCACTACGCAAGTCAGCAGGATGACGCCCTGTGCCCAGGGCTGTTTCTTGAACTTCCTCGCGCTGTTCTCCATATGCACCGTGGTCTTCGTCCACGCATATACCGGTATAAGTTTCATATTGTCTCGCTTTTTGAAAAATCTGCTGCAGATTTTTCCGTAATAATTATTTGCAAAGATAACCAATATGGGTTAAATTTGCGACAGAAAAAATTGATTTATGGGACTTCTGGACGGAAAGACCGCGCTGATTACAGGCGCATCCCGGGGGATAGGCAAGGCCATCGCCCTGAAATATGCCTCCGAGGGGGCTGACATAGCCTTTACCGACGTGGTAATTGACGAAAACACGGTAGCAGAGCTCGAGACCTGGGGCCACAAGGTGCGGGCATATGTCTCCGACGCTTCGTCCTTCCAGAAAACCCACGAGGTCGTAGAGAAGATTCTTGAGGACTTCGGCCGCATCGACATCCTTGTCAACAATGCCGGCATCACCCGCGACACCCTGATGCTCCGTATGGAGGAGAGCCAGTGGGACGCGGTCCTCACCGTCAATCTCAAGTCCGCCTTCAACTTCATCCATGCCGTCACTCCGGTGATGTCCCGCCAGAGGGGAGGGAGCATTATCAATATGTCCTCCGTGGTGGGAGAAGCCGGCAATGCAGGCCAGTGCAACTACTCCGCTTCCAAGGCAGGCCTCATAGGCCTTGCCAAGTCCATCGCCAAGGAGATGGGCCCCCGCGGAGTGCGTGCCAACTGCATCGCCCCCGGCTTCATCATCTCCGATATGACCGCCGCCCTCCCCGAGGACGTTCGTGCAGCCTGGGTGAAGACCATCCCTCTGCGCAGGGGCGGCACGGTGGAAGAGGTCGCCAAGGTGGCCCTCTTCCTTGCCAGCGACCTCTCATCCTATGTCACCGGTCAGGTGATTAACGTCTGCGGAGGTATGGCTTGTTGATTCCTCCGCTGTCTGCGAGGAGCCTTATTACAACGCTGGGGGATCTTTTTATGCCGCGCGAGTGTCTCGTCTGCGGCCGCCCTCTGCTACGCCACGAGCACCACCTCTGCATCTGGTGCCTGACCGACCTCCCCCAAACCTGGTTCTGGTCGATGCCCCGCAACCGCATGGCCGACCGCCTCAACGCCCTCATCCAGCGCGACCTCACCCACCCCGACCTTGCCCAACCCGATCTCGACAAGCCTGACCTCCTCCAACCCGATCTCGACAAGCCTGGCCTCGACAAGCCCGGTCTAGCCCACTCCGACCTCGACAAGCCTGGCCTCGCCCAATCTGGCCTCCTCCAACCCGGCCTAGCCCACCCCGATCTCGCCCAACGCGACTCTGCCCAACCTAGCCTCGCCCACCCCGACCTCGCCTCCTCCGCGGGGGCGGCGGCGAAGACCGAAAACGCCCGAATCCGGTCCTCGCGAGGTGCTGCAGTCACTCGCGAAGACCAAAAACGCCCGAATCCGGTCCTGGAGGCCACCTCAACCCACTCCTTCGAGTCGCCGGAATCACCCACCCCCGCCGCCAACCCTTCGCCTGCCTCCACCTCGTCAGCCTCAACGACCGCGTCCCCCGCCGCCATCCCCCCAGCTGCCTTGCTCACCCCCGCCTCTTTGGCCTCTACCACCACCTCACCTGCAAGGTCGGCCCCCACGACCGCACCGGGGCTATCCTCCACCCCCGCCGCAGCTACCCCAGCGCCCACCTCAACCCACCCCTCCGAGTCACCGGAATCGCCCACCACCTCCTCCGCGGTGGCGGCGGCCCCGCCCGCTCAAGGCGGGTTCGAGCCGTACTCCTATGCGGCGGCGCTGTTTTTCTACGATGTCAACGCAAACTACAGGCGCATCACCCAGGCGCTTAAGTACCAGGGCGACCTGGCGGCGGGGCGGTACTTCGCCCGGATGCTGGGGGAGCGGCTGGCCGGATCCGCGCTGTTCGCCGACGTGGACGTCGTCATTCCCGTGCCGCTCCACCCGCTGCGCCGTTGGCGCCGCGGCTACAACCAGGCCGAGGTCATCGCCAGGGTCGTCGCCGAGTGCCTCGGCGTGCCCTGCGAGACCGGCCTGCTGGTGCGCCGTCGCCGCACCCGCACCCAGACCCGCCTCTCCGTCGAAGAGAAAGCGGCCAACGTCCGCACCGCCTTCGCCCTCCGCCTCCCCGCCACTCATCCCGCCCCCACCGCCGTTCCCTCGGTCCCCTCCTCCTCCGCTGAGTCCGTGGCGAAGACCGAAAACGCACAAATCCGGTCCTCACGAGGTGCTGTAGTCACCCTCGAAGACCAAAAACGCCCGAATCCGGTCTTCGAGAGCGCTCCGAGCCACCCTTGCGAGTCGTCGGCATCGACCACCCCGGCCTCATCGCCGTCCGTCGCCCCCTACCGCCACATCCTCCTTATCGATGATGTGTTCACCACCGGCGCCACGCTCAATGCCTGCCGCCGCACCCTACGTACCGCCTTCCCGCACCCCACCCGCATCAGCGTCGCCACCCTCGGCTACGTCGGCAGCGCCTAAAATGAAGACAAATATGGCTAATCAATTGAATAACATGAGAAGTCCCCCGCAAAGACCAAAAACGGTCATTTCCGGTCTTTGCCAGGAGCTATAGTCACCCGCCAAGACCAAATATGTGTAATTCCGGTCCTCAAAAGGGACCATCAATCAAAACAGTTATGGATTTCAAAAAAAAACAACTCAAATCAATCCGTTTGATGCCCAAAGGTTATTATCACTTTTGCACGGATGGCTGGCAGGGAGGAAAATTGTTCCACAATGACCGGCAATACGCAAAAGGTATGGCCACGATTGCTTTGATTAGTATAGTGTTCAAAGTGAAGATATGTGCTTTCGAATTGATGCCCAATCATTTACACTTGATCCTTCAGGCAAGCGGAGAGCAGATGGTCCAGGTCTTCTTTTACATAACCAGGCACATCAATGCAGTTCTGGTGAAAGACGGATATCCTCCTTTGCCGGACAATTATATGTTCAGGCCGATACCGATAACCGGCAAAGATTCCATGCGTCACCATATCATCTATCTTGCACGCAATGCTTACGAGAAGGGGAAATGTACTCCGGGCGGACATATGTGGGGCTCAGGGTATCTTGCATTCAACCAGTTATCTGGCATGATCCGAGGCTCTTTTGTCAGGGACTTGCCGGTAAGGGTTGTGGAGAAGATGATAGGTTCCAGAACCAAGCTTCCGCCCGACTGGGAGATCCATCCGGTCCTGGGGGTGCTGCCGAAGAACTTCGTGGAGACCAGGATGGTTCAGGAGATGTTCCCCTCCGTGAAGGACTACTGCGCCATGATGATAAAGGACTACGAGTCCTTCGCAAGGATATCGAAGGCGCTCGGCGAAGAGTCGCAGTGGTCGGTAGCGGAAGTAAGGGATATGGCAGGGCAGATCATAGCCAGGGATTATCCGGGCAAAAGCCTCTATGAACTGTCCGGTGAGGAAAAGTGCCGGCTTGCGGTACAGATAAACAGCGACTTCGGGGCTGACCCGAAGACGCTGTCCAAAGCCCTGTATGTCACAGAGCATATTATCATCCAGGCCCTTCGCTCAAAGGACTACGGCGTCAAGTCCTAGATGTAGATGATTATATAGTACATCATCACGCCGGCGGCGATGAGCTTGAGGCCGGTGGTGGAGATGAATCCGAGGAAGGCGCCGAAGGCCGACTTCAAGGAGGACGTGGCATCCTTGTCGGCCACTATCAGCTCGGCGATGAACGCACCTGCAAGCGACCCCAGGATCATCCCGACCGGAGTCAGGAATATTCCGACGAAAAGGCCGATGAGGGCGCCCCAGCCTGCATACTTGCTCCCGCCCGTGAGTTTTGTGAACCACATCGGGAGCACGTAGTCCAGCACTGTTACTATGGTGGTGACTGCCAGCCAGATGAAGAGGAAGCGGGCCGTCATCGGGTCGCCTCCGAAGAAATACATAATCAGCAGTCCCAGCCAGCTCAGCGGCGGCCCCGGAAGGCCCGGGGCCACGCTGCCGACTATTCCAAGCACGCCGAGAAGTACGGCGACAACTATCATCAGGGTATCCATCTATTTGTTAAGGTCGTCTGCGCTCTTGATGAATCTTGCGATATCTTCCTCGCTCACGTGGAAGTCCACGAGGCTGCCTCCGAAGTACTGGTCGTAAGCGGCCATATCCACGAAACCGTGTCCGGAAAGGTTGAAGAGGATGGTCTTGGCCTCGCCCGTCTTCTTGCACTCGAGCGCCTCGCGCACGGTGGCTGCGATTGCGTGGCAGCTTTCCGGGGCGGGGATGATGCCTTCGCTCTGGGCGAAGAGCACGCCGGCCTTGAAGGACTCGGTCTGCTCGATGTCGACAGCCTCCATAAAGCCGTCCTTCATCAGCTGGGAAAGGATGACGCCGGCGCCGTGGTAACGAAGACCGCCTGCGTGGATGCTTGCCGGCTTGAAGGTATGGCCGAGGGTATACATCGGCAGCAGCGGGGTCATACCGGCCTCGTCGCCGAAGTCATATTCAAACTTTCCGCGGGTGAGCTTGGGGCAGGAAGCAGGCTCGGCGGCAATAAAACGGGTCTTGCGGCCTTCCTGGATATTGTGCCTCATAAAAGGATATGCGATACCGCTGAAGTTGGAACCGCCTCCGAAGCAGCCTATCACGATGTCGGGATATTCGCCGGCCATAGCCATCTGCTTCTCAGCCTCGAGGCCGATGATGCTCTGGTGAAGGCACACGTGGTTCAGCACGGAGCCGAGGGCATATTTGCAGTTCTTGGTCGTAACTGCCAGCTCGATGGCCTCGGATATGGCGCAGCCCAGGGAACCGTTGTCATTGGGGTTGGCCGTGATGATATCCTTGCCGGCACGGGTGGACATCGAAGGCGAAGGGGTGATGGTCGCTCCGAAGGTGTTCATAATGGAACGCCTGTAGGGCTTCTGGTTGTAGCTTATCTTCACCATATACACCGCGCACTCTATGCCGAACTTCTTGCAGGCATAGCTAAGGGCGCCGCCCCACTGGCCGGCTCCGGTCTCGGTGGTGATGTTGGTGATGCCCTGCGCCTTGGCGTAATATGCCTGTGCAAGGGCGGAGTTGAGTTTGTGCGAACCGGCGGGGGACACGCTCTCGTTCTTGAAGTAGATGTGCGCCGGCGTTCCGAGAGCTTTCTCGAAATCATAGGCCCTCACCAGCGGAGTGCAGCGGTAGGAGGCATACTGCTCCCTGACTTCCTCGGGGATGGGAATCCACTCGTCCGTAGTGTTAAGTTCCTGATTAGCACATTCTTCGCAGAAGATTGGATACAGGTCCTCGGCCTTGAGGGGCTCGCGGGTGGCAGGGTTGAGGATGGGCAGGGGCTTGTTGGGCATTACGGCCTGCATATTGAACCATGCCTGGGGAATCTCGCTCTCGGGGAGCATAAACTTTTTCTGTTTCATTTTATACGGGTATTAAAAGGTTTGTATTCAAATAAAAAAGCCGGCCAAAAGCAATTTGGTCGGCTTGTCGGTTTCTTTTAGCTTTTATGCAATGAGGGCGTTTGCCTGGAGGAAGGCATTGACCGCTACTGCAACGAAGGCGAGGCATATCAGGGTTGCGACCACCACACCGATAACCTTTAACCGCCCAAGCCATCGCTTGCTGTTCCAACCGATGGTCTGGAACATGGACCAGAAGCCGTGGACCAGGTGGAACCACAGGATTACGAACCAGGCGATGTAGATGACGACCATCCACCAGTTTTTGAACGTGAAGCACAGGAGCAGATACGGATCCTCGGCTTCACTTCCGATGAAGTCCTGAAGCTGCATCTTTGCCCAGAAATGCGTGAGGTGGAAGCCCAGCAGGCCGAGGATCAGCAGGCCGAGGACCACCATATTCTTCGCAGCCCAGGAATCCGAGGCAGCCTTGGAGGCTACTTCATAGCGCTGACCGCCACGGGCCTTGTAGTTGCCTATCGTCAGATAGATGCCGTAGCAGATGTGGATGAGGAAACCCAGGGCAAGGATGGGGACCATAACATCCACGACAGGGAGGGCCATGAATTCACAGCCCTGGGCGAACCATCCTTCCGGAGAACCGAACTCGCCGGCGAAGGAATCGCGCACAGAGAAGACATTGATTGTGGCGTGGAGAAGGAGGAACACGAAAAGGAACGCTCCGCTCACGGCCTGGATGAATTTCTTACCTATCGAAGATGTCAGGAAATTTGCCATATCTTTTTCTTTATCGAATGCAAATATAACTTGTTTCTTGCAAGTTTCATAATATTTCGCGAAATTTGTTGATGAAAAATTTTTGAAGTATGTATAAACGAGTGTTGCTTAAACTCAGCGGTGAGAGCCTTGGCGGCCCCCAGGGCAAAGGCCTTGACACCGACAGCCTCAGGGCATATGCCGAAGAAATAGCCTCCGCCGCGAAGGCAGGCCTCCAGGTTGCGATAGTCAACGGAGGCGGAAACATATTCCGCGGCCTTCAGGGCACGGGCAAAGGCTTCGACCGCGTGGACGGAGACAAGATGGGAATGCTTGCCACGGTGATAAACTCCCTGGCCCTGTCGATGTTCATCAAAGAGCAAGGCGTTGACGCCCAAGTGTTTACAGCCACCCCTATGGAACCCGTCGCAAAGTACTATATGCGCGACGACGCAGTCCGCGTGCTGGAAAATGGCGGAGTCGCCCTCATCTCCGGCGGCACAGGCAATCCTTTCTTCACGACCGACTCCGGCGCTGCGCTTCGCGCCCTTGAGATCGGAGCCGACGCCCTGCTGAAAGGCACGAGAGTTGATGGGGTCTACACGGCCGACCCGGAAAAAGACCCGACCGCGACCAGATATGACACGCTCACCTTCGACGAGGCCATCTCCCGTCACCTCAAGGTGATGGACCAGACTGCCTTCGCCCTGTGCAGCGAGGGGGATATGCCCATCATCGTGTTCGATATGAACTGCAAGGGCAATCTCACCCGGCTGCTGCGCGGCGAGAAGGTCGGAACGCTTGTACGCAAATAATAAATATATAAGAATATGATACCTGAGAACGGAAAAACCATCATCAGCACGGCCGACAAGAAGATGAAAGACGCCGTCGCATTCCTTGAGGAAGACCTCAAGTCCTATCGCGTAGGCAAGGCCAACCCCTCCATCTTCAACGGCGTGACCGTCGACTATTATGGCACCCAGACCCCCTTGGTGCAGGTTGCTTCCGTGTCCACCCCGGACGCCAAGACCCTCGCCATCCAGCCCTGGGAGAGGAATATGATCTCCAAGATAGAGAAGGCCATCCTCGACGCCAACCTCGGTTTCACCCCCTCCAACAACGGTGAAATTATCCGCTGCGTCGTCCCCGCCCTCACCGAAGAGAGGCGCAAGGAGCTCATCAAGAAGGCCAAGGCCGAAGGTGAGAACACCAAGGTCATAGTGCGCAACGCCCGCCGCGACGCCGTCGAGCAGCTCAAGAAGGCCCAGAAGGCCGGCGAGCTCACCGAAGACGCCGAAAAGGAAGCCGAAGACGAGATCCAGAAGATCACCGACAAGAACGTCAAGGAAGTCGACGCCGTCATCTCCGCCAAGGAAAAGGACATCCTGACGGTATAATCCTTTGCTTCACACCGAAGAAATACATTCCAGGACCAAGTTGCTGGTAGGGGAGGCTGTGTTTGACAGGCTCTCCGCCGCGCGCGTCATCCTGTTCGGCGTGGGCGGAGTCGGGAGCTGGTGCGCCGAAGGGCTCATCCGCAGCGGCATAGGGCACCTGACGATAGTCGACTCGGACTGCGTCGTGCCCAGCAACGTGAACCGCCAGCTGATGGCAACAACCGCCACCATCGGCCGCCCCAAAGTTGAAGCCCTTCGTGAAAGGCTCCTGGAAATCAATCCCTTAGCGGATGTCCTCGCCCTTCAGCAGACATATTGCGAAGCCACTGCCGACTCCTTCGACCTGGATTCATATGACTACGTCATCGACTGCATTGACGCGCTGAAGGACAAGATACTGCTCATCCTCAAGGCGACCGCTTCCAAGGCGACGTTTTTCTCCTCTATGGGCGCAGCCCTGAAGGTCGACCCGACCCGAGTGCGGGTAGGCGAATTCTTCTCCGTGCGCGACTGCCCGCTGGGCGCTATGCTCCGCAAGAAAATCCGTAGCGCTGCACGTCACAAGGGCGCCCCTCTCCCCGCCAAGCCTTTCCTCTGCGTCTATGACGGCGAGGTCCTTCCCAACCTCGGTGCTCCCGAAGGCTCATCCGCGGCTTCCCCCGAGGACCCCGGCCACGGCAAGATTGCCGTGAACGGCTCCCTAGCCCATATCACCGCCATCTTCGGCTTCACCCTCTGCGGTCTGGTCATCTCCGACATCTACAACTCCTTAGAATCATGAAGCAATATATAGCCGCTAACAGGGAGCGCTTTTTCGAAGAGCTCTTCTCCCTCCTGAGAATCCCGTCCATAAGCGCCAAGGCGCAGAACAAACCCGAAATGGTCAGGTGCGCCGAAAGGCTCGCGCAGCTGCTGAAGGAGGCCGGGGCCGACGAGGCCGCGGTTATGCCAACGGCCGGCAATCCGGTAGTGTTCGGCAGCAAGGCCGTGCAGGGCGCCGAAAAGACCGTCCTGGTCTATGGCCACTATGACGTCCAGCCGCCCGAGCCGCTCGACAAGTGGCGCACGGACCCCTTCGAGCCGGTGCTCGCGAAAGACCCCCACACCGGCGAGGACGCCATCTACTGCCGCGGCGCCAACGACGACAAAGGCCAGCTGTTCATGCACCTCAAGGCCTTTGAATATCTGCTGAAAACCAAGCAGTTGCGTCACAACGTCAAATTTATTTTCGAAGGTGAGGAAGAAATAGGCAGCCCGTCCCTCCCCGAGTGGGTCGAGGCCCACAAAGACCTTCTCGCAGCCGATGTCATACTGGTCTCCGACACCACGATGATATCCGAAAAGGTCCCCTCCATCAACTGCGGAATGCGCGGCCTTGCCTACCTTGAAGTCACCGTGACCGGCCCCAACAAAGACCTCCACTCGGGCCATTACGGCGGTGCGGTGGCCAACCCCATCAACGTCCTGTGCGATATGGTCTCCGGCCTTATCGATGAGGACGGCCGCGTCACCATCCCGGGCTTCTATGACGATGTCGTGGAACTTTCGAAAGAAGACAGGGCTATGCTCTCCAGGGCCCCCTTCGATATCGAAGAATATAAGGAATTCCTTGATATCCGGGAGGTTAAAGGCGAGAAAGGCTACACCACTATGGAGCGTACCGGCATCCGTCCCTGCCTTGACGTGTGCGGCATCTGGGGCGGCTACACAGGCGAAGGCGCCAAGACCGTCCTCCCCTCCAAGGCCCACGCGAAAATCTCGATGCGCCTGGTGCCCAACCAGCGCAGCGAAAAGATTACCGAGCTGTTTGTCAAGCACTTCCAGGCAATTGCCCCGCCATATGTCAAAGTCGAAATCAAGCCCTGCGAGGGTGGCAACGGCTTCCTCATCCCCATAACCTCCCACGCCTATCAGGCCGCATCCAGGGCTATGGCCCAGGTCTATGGAATAGAGCCGGTTCCCAGCCGCGGAGGCGGAAGCATCGCGGTCCTTGCGGATATGCAGACCATCCTCGGCGCCGACCCCCTGCTGATGGGTTTCGGCCTGGAACGTGACACGATCCACTCGCCCAATGAGAGTTACCTCCTCCGTCAGCTGTATGCCGGAATGGAGTCAATAGCGTTGTTCTATCAGTATTACTAAGATGGTGATTGACAAGATTATCCTGTTCCCGTACTGGCTGACGCTCAAGCTGCGCCACGTCCTGTTCGACAGCGGCGTGCGCAAGGTGCGCAAGGCGGAAGTCCCCACCATATGCGTGGGCAACATCGCAGTCGGCGGCACAGGCAAGACCCCCCACACCGAGATGATCCTGGACCTGTTGCAGCGAAGCGACGATTGGGCCTATCGCAACATCGCGGTCCTCTCCCGCGGCTATAAGCGCAAAAGTCGTGGTTTCCAGCAGGTTACGCGCGACGGCACCGCCCGCCTCTATGGCGACGAGCCCCTTCAGATCAAAAAGAAGTTCCCAGCCGTTACCGTAGCGGTGGACAAAGACCGCATCGAAGGCTGCAATTTCCTGTGTCATCCGGATCTGCTCGCCCAGAGCAAGAAAGCCCGCAAGTGCCTTGACAAGGAACTGCCGGCCTCCGATATCATAGTCCTTGACGACGCCTTCCAGTATCGTAAGCTCGGCGCCCACGTCAATATCGTCCTTGTCGACTGGAGCCGCCCTCCGGTGCGCGACGCGCTGATGCCCCTCGGCCGTCTCCGCGACCTGCCCCAGCGCCTGAAGGCTGCGGATATGATAGTGGTCACCAAGTGCCCTGCCTATATGGAAGACTGGGAGCGGATGGAATGGGCGCAAAGCCTTGGTATAAAGGAGTTTAACCCGGCCACCTGCAGCGGCCGGTTCTCTGGCGGCAGGAAAGTTGGCCTGTTCTTTACCAGCATCCTCTACTGCCCTATGGCCCCCGTCTTCGAAGATGCCGACCCTCACTATATCTATTCCAAGAAACTGATTCTCTTCTCCGGAATAGCCAAGGATATGCCTCTGAAGCGCTTCCTCAGCGACAAGTATCAGGTGGTGCGCAGTTTCAGCTTCCCGGACCACCATCGCTACAGCGCCTCCGACATCCAGACCCTTGCCGGCGCCGCCCGCCACTATCCCACGGCCGTGGTTGCCACGACCGAGAAGGACAGCCAGAGGGTGGTGGACAGCAAAAAAGTACCTGAGCCGCTGCGCAAGCGCATGTTTCAGGTACCGATAAAGGTTATGTTCCTCTCCGACAGGGAGAAGGATGTCTTCGAGTCTAGTCTTCTTGGCCGGCTTCGAGAATTTCGTCCTGAACCCTGACCGACTCTTCGTGGATGGCACCGAAGGCGGCCGTAATGAACTTCTCCGATAAACCGTATTCCTCGCCTTTGCGGATCATCTTTTCAAGGATGGCCTCCCATCGTGCCGTCTGGACGATGAAGATGTTGTGTTCCTTCTTGTAGGAGCCTATCTTGCGGCTGACGTCCATACGGGATTTAAGGATATACAGCAGGTTCTCGTCAAGGATGTCTATCTGGGCGCGGAGCTGGTCTATGCCTTCGCGGTAGCCCTGGTCCTTGCTGTCCCTTTCGCGCACCGTAAGGCTGGAAAGCATTGCGCCGAGGTCGGCGGGGACGAGCTGCTGCTTGGCGTCGCTAAGCGCCACCGAAGGGTTGCAGTGCGATTCCACCATAAGGCCGTCGAAGCCGAGGTCCAAAGCCCTCTGGGACAGTTCTTTGATATACTTGCGGTCTCCGCCCATATGGCTCGGGTCGGCGAAGAACGGCAGGGAGGGGAAGCGGCTGGCGAGGTCTATGGCAAGCTGCCAGCCGGGGGCGTTGCGGTATTCGCTTTTCTCCGAGGTGGAGAAGCCGCGGTGGATCACGCCGAGCTTCTTGATGCCGGCGCGGTTGAGGCGTTCCAGGGCTCCGATCCACAGGTCGAGGTCCGGATTGACGGGGTTCTTCACCAGTACGGGGATATCCGTATCTTTCAGTGCGTCAGCTATTTCCTGCATAAGGAAAGGGTTGGCGGTGGTGCGGGCACCGACCCAGACCATATCCACTCCGAACTTGATGCACTCGTAGACGTGCCTTTCGCTGGCCACCTCGGTGCACACCTTCAGGCCGCATTCCTTCTGGACGCGGCGGAGCCACTTGAGCCCTTCGGTGCCGATGCCCTCGAAGCAGCCGGGGTGGGTGCGCGGTTTCCATATGCCTGCGCGGAATACGTGTATGCCTTCCTTGGCAAGGCCGCGGGCGGTTTCCATCACCTGCTCTTCGCTCTCTGCGCTGCAGGGACCTGCTATGACCATTGGTTTGGGGAGGGTGAAGAAGCCCCACTGGTCGACGGGGATAAGTTCGAGTGCCATTTATCTGAGTATTTTCTTTATTCTGTTTGCCTGGAGGATGAGGTCTTCGATGCCTTTCTCGTCGAATGAGTCTATGGCCTGGCGGAAAGCCTTCATCTTGTCAATGTATGTGTCTATCACCTGCAGGACGTTCTCCCTGTTCTGGGTGAGGATGGGGACCCACATATCCGGGTTGCTCTTGGCCAGGCGGACGGTCGAGGAGAAGCCGCCGGAGGCCAGGTCGAAGATATGCTTTTCGTCCTTTTCCTTGTCGAGCACCGTCAGTGCCAGGGCAAAGGAGGTGACGTGGGAGATGTGCGAGACATATGCCGTGTGGACGTCGTGGCTGTCGGCGTTCATATATATCGGCCTCATATTCAGGATGTTATACAGCTCCTCTATCCTGGCAAGGGCCTTGGGGGAGGATTCTTCGCTGTTGGCGAATATGCAGGCGCGGCCGTCGAACAGGCCAGGCATTGCGGCCCAGGGACCGGAATATTCCGTGCCGGCCATCGGATGGGTTGCGACATATTGCCCGCGGCAGGGATGGTAGTGGACGCAGCGGACGATGTTGCTCTTGGTGGAGCAGGTGTCGATGACTATCTTGTCCGGTGCCCCTTCGAAGGCGTCAAGGATCTTCGGGAGCATAGTCACTGCCGTCCCGACCGGCACCGCCACTATGACGATGTCGCTGCCGCTGACGCAGTCCTCAAAGCTGACCAGCTCGTTCGCCAGCCCCATCTTCTGGGCCGCCGCCGCATTGACCGGGTCGGCCTCCACGCCGAGGACCTTGCTGGCGAACCCCCTGCGTTTCAGATCGATAGCCATCGACCCCCCGATTAGTCCCAGTCCTATTATTCCTACCGTCATATTCAATTGTCTTTATTCAGTTGTCTTTGAAAGGAGGTATACCTTATGCCATAAACCTTCCGCTTCGCTCCATCCCTCCCACTGTCTACTGCGTCATTTGCTCCGCAAATAACTTGTAGCCAGCGGGCCCCTCGAAGGGTTGGATTGGGGTCCCCGAAAATCTCGGATTTTTGGGGTTTCGCGGCCGAGGGTGGCCACAGGTTTAGGCATAAGGTATACCATCCTTTCTACATTACTCAGATTAATAATTGCTATTATTGACTTTAATTATCGGTCTATATATCTTACCTTACTAATAGCTTTGTCCAGAAGGGTCTCCGTGGCGCAGAGGGAGGCGCGGATGTAGTCGTTGCCGTTCTTGCCGAAGACCATTCCAGGGGTGACGTCCACGATCCGCTTGCCGATCTCGACGGTGGGCATGGAGGTGTCGGCGCTCAGGAAAGCATTGTCCGGCGAGACTTTGCCCCAGACGAAAAGTCCCTGTGAGTCAGGATTATAGCTCACGCCGAGCACATCGAACAGCTCGCACACTTTCTTCAGGCGGGCCTTGTAGCCGGCGTTCAGCTTTTCGAACCACCCGGGGCCCTGGGCGAGCGCCTTGACGGCGGCGAGCTGCATGCTGCGGAACATTCCGGAGTCCATCTGGCTCTTGACCTTGAGAATCTGGGCCACGTAGTCCTTGTCGCCGCACACCATTCCTATTCGCCAGCCGGACATATTGTGGGCCTTGCTCAGCGAGTTCATCTCCAGGCAGCACTCGCGCGCGCCTTCCTCGGCGAGGATGGAACGCGGGGAGTCGTTGAGGATGAAGCTATATGGATTATCGTTGACTATCAGGATATTATGCTTGCGGCCGAACTCGACCAGGCGGCGGTAGGTGTCCGGGGCGGCCGGGGTGCCGGTGGGCATATTCGGATAGTTCGTCCACATCAGCTTCACTCCGCCCAGGTCCATCTTCTCCAGTGCCTCGTAGTCCGGCATCCAGCCGTTTTCCTCCTTGAGGTCGTAGGTCAGGATCTCGGCGTCCACAAGGCGCGAGGCCGAGGTGTAGGTCGGATAGCCGGGGTCGGGGACGAGGACCTTGTCGCCCGGGTTGACGAATGCCAGGGATATGAGCAAAATGCCTTCCTTGGAACCCATCAGCGGCTGGATTTCCGTTTCGGGGTCAAGCGTGACGCCGTAGTAGCGTTCATACCACTGGGCGAAAGCTTTGCGAAGCTCGGGCAAGCCCCTGTAATTCTGGTACTTATGACTGTCTGGAAGCTGGGCCGTGCGGCACAGTTCATCGATGGCTTCCTGCGGGGGCATACGGTCCGGGGAGCCGATGCCGAGGTTGATGACCGGGTCTTCGCCGCGGG
>CACZBP010000004.1 GCA_902779495.1 uncultured Bacteroidia bacterium | reverse complement strand
ACCTACTGGCTCTCCAAGCCCCTGCGCCTGGGCATCGGCCACAAGCACAGCCTCGAGGTGGAACTTGGCAACAAGGACCTCAAGGCCCTTGCCACGGTCTCCTACAACGATGTCCAGGGAGCGATGAAAGGCTCCTACCGCGACGTGATATCCGGTGACGTGAACGTCTCCTACCGAAAGAACTCCTGGGTGTTCCGCAACATTATGAGCTTCGCCTATATGAAAAGCGAAGAATCCCCCTGGGGCACCTTCGACGAGTATGCCCGCCTGAATCCCTACTACAATCCCTACGATGAAGAAGGCAACCTGCGCAAGATCCTCTCGGACAGGCAGGTTTCTCCGGACGGCATAAACTATGTGTCCCTTGGCGGAAAGATGGTGACGAACCCTATGTGGAATGCCACCCTGAACACGACCTATTCCAGCGACTATGTCGATTTTACCGACAATCTCTACGCGGAGTACTTCCTCAGAGATTTCCTCAAGCTGGTGGTAAGGGCCGGTGTTGAATCCAAGAGGACGGAATCCCACACTTTCAAACCGGCGGAACACACCGATTTCACCGATTTCCCCGATCTGCGAAAGCGCGAACGCTCCGGCATATATGACCTGACTGGCGGCCAGCAGACCACATTCTCGTCCGACGTCTCCGCCCAGTTCAACAAGAGCTTTGCAGGAAAGCACGACATTTTTGCCACGGCCCAGTACAACATCTCCCAGATGAAGTACAACGAGTCCACGATATACACCGAAGGCTACCCCAACAGCAATATGACGAGCATAGGCTTCGCCAGGGACTGGAACACCGACGAGCTTCCCACCTCCTATGACGGAATCAACCGCAATATGGGCGCCCTGCTGACGGCGGGCTACACTTATGCCAACCGTTATATGGCGGACGCCACATTCAAGATGAGCGGTTCCTCCGTGTTCGGTTCCAAGAGGCGCTGGGGCTCCTTCTGGAGCGCTGGCGTGGCGTGGAACATCCACAACGAAGCCTTCCTCAAGAGCGCTTCCGACAGCTGGCTCAGGCAGCTCAAGCTCCGCTACTCGATAGGCACCTCCGGCAACCAGAACTTTGCCAGCAACGTCGCCCTTGCCGTCTACAGGTATGCTTCGGACCGTTATTTCAACGGCTTCGCGGCAGCCGCCCTTGACAATATGGAGAACCCCGGTCTGGGATGGGAGCAGAAGATGGACAACAACCTCGGCCTTGACCTAAGGACCCGCCGCATAAGCGCGACGATAGACCTGTATGTCTCCGATACCAGGAATATGGTCTTCTCGCGCTCGATAGTCCCCTCGACCGGATTCACCTCCGTCAGCGACAACCTCGGCAAAGTCCGTAACCGCGGTATAGAGGCAAGCCTCAGCTATACCCTGTGGCAGAAGGGCTCGAACTATATTTCCATATTCGGAAAAGCCGCCCTTAACGACAACCGCCTCCTGGAGATCTCCGACGCCCTGCGCACCTTCAATGAGACACAGCGCTACAATGCCAGGACAAACGGCCTGACCGCCCCTGTGGTGCAGTATTATGACGGAATGCCCCTCCACTCCATATGGGTGGTCCGCTCACTGGGAATCGACCCCACCGACGGAAATGAGGTCTACATCGACCGCAACGGCAATATGACCAAGACCTGGAACCCACTCGACCTCTACAATGCGGGTTCCTCCGATCCAATCATAAATGGAAATGCCGGCATAAGCGGTGAGATAAAAGGCATAGGTTTCAGCGCCATCGTCACCTACCGTGCGGGAGGATATCTGTACAACAGGACCTTGCTTGACAAGGTCGAGGGAGCCGATATCAGCTACAATGTTGACAGAAGGGTTTATGACGGCCGCTGGTACCAGGAAGGCATCTCCGCCCCTTACCGCAAGGCTTTCTACAACGACGTCGTCACCACCCAGGCCACCAGCCGCTTTGTGCAGAAGAACAATATCCTGAACCTTTCTTCCGTTTCCCTCTATTATGAGTTCCCCACGTCCCTTGTGCGCAAGCTGCGTATGGACCGCCTGAGGGCCACTTTCTACGTCAATGACATCTACACCTTCTCGACCATCGAGATAGAGCGCGGTACATCCTATCCGTATGCACGCTCCTTCTCCTTCTCGGTGACTGCAACTTTCTAAAGACAGGACAAGATGAAAAAGTTTTATGCAATATCCCTTGGTGTAATCCTCCTGGCTGCCGTCTCCTGCAACAAATGGCTTGAGGCGACATCCTCATCCCAGATATCCGACGAGAAGTTGTTCAGCACCCGTTCCGGCTTCCACGAGACGCTCAACGGACTGTATGTCATAGTCAGCGACATGTACTGTTATGGACTGGACTATACCGTATGGGCTAATGAACTGTCCTCCTATCCTTACCAGATCAACAGCATCGCGGGTGTCGCCGCTTTCCAGAAGCATCTTTTCAATACGGTCAAATGCACTGAGCATCAAGATATGATGTGGCAGCAGGCATATAAGGTTGCCTCCGGTGCGAGCAAGCTCATCCTCGAGCTGGAGAATCACAGGGACGTCATAACCAATGAAGATGAATACAATCTGATCAAGGGCGAGGCCCTGGGCCTTCGTGCCTTGATGAATTTCGAGGTGATCAGGATGTTCGGCACCTCTACCTGGGCCGGAGACAATGCGGGCAAACTTGCCCCTCCCTACCTGAATGTCTATTCCAAGGACCCTGTGCCCCAGCGAACCTACACTGAGACGGCCACACTCCTGTGGGATGATATCCTCGCCTCGATCGAATGCCTGAAATCCGACCCCCTGACCGGCACCCTGTCGGACGATTTCACTTTGACTTCCAACGCCGACGGCTACTGGGACAACCGCCTTACCCATATGAACTGCTATGCCATCAGGGCCCTGGCGGCCCGTGTAGCGCTGTGGCAGGGAGACACTCCCAAGGCGGCCTCATATGCCAGTGAAGCCGTCCAGGGAGCCTTGTCTTCCGAACTCAGTTCCTGGTTGGACGTGGATGACTTTTGGCAGGCTGCATCAACGTTCGGATTGTCGGATCTCGCCTTCACCTGTGAAGGGATCTTCTCGATGGACACATCTACCGGCGACTATTGGCACAATTGGTCAGATATGTATCTGTCCACGGCCTTGGGAGCCCTGGTGCTGGACTACAACTGGTGCCAGAGCCTCTTCCCTGCAGGAGACCTCTCTGCCGATGAGGATGTCCGCGGCTTATCCGGTTATCTCAGGTATAACGGCACATCTGTTTCACTGACCAAGTTCATCGGAATAAACATAAGGATACAGGTATCCTACGACTCATCAGGGAACAGGGTTTACTCTACCGACAATAATTCAACCTTTCCTGTGCTGAGGCTCTCCGAAATGCAATATATAATATGCGAGGATGCCATCGTCCGGGGAGATATTGAAGGCGCCTGCGCCGCTTTGGACCAGGTGCGCGCCCACAGGGGGATAACCACCCCTCTGCCGCGTCCCGCTTCTGCCGACGACCTCTGGCCGGAACTTGAGAAAGAGTACTACAGGGAATTCATCGGAGAGGGCCGCCTGTTCTTCTATCTGAAGCGCCGCAGCGGCTCCGGCCGGGCAGCCTATGTTGAAAACAGCATAGCCAGCGGCTCCGACCTCACTTATCCATATCCCGTCTCAGAGACTATCTATGGCCGAATTCAAGAACTGTAACAGATGAGAAAGACCTTTATACTGATGCTGTTGTCCTCCGTCCTGATGTGCTCCTGCAAACAGGACGCGATAGACAATTATGCGGTGGAGAATTCCGCAATCAATTTCAACGCTCCCCGCAACGCCCTCTCCCTGAAGGGAGTCACGGCCGAAAAGATATCCTTCTCGCTGCCCTTCACCCTTGTCGGCCCGGTAACCGACTATGACAGGGAGCTCACGCTGGATGTCAAGGACTCCACGGCTGTCCTCGGGCGCGACTTCAAAATAGTCTCTGCGGTTCTTCCTGCCGGAAAGTCAAGGGGGAATGTGATGCTGGAAATCAACAATCTTCCGGAAGGCGTCACCTCCCAGGCGGCTGTGATTTCCCTGGTTCCCAACCAGCACTTTATCGCCGGCATCCCGCTGTACCAGAGTTCAGTAGCTTCCTGGAGCGAGGAATATGAGAGACCGAACGAAGGCGTGTGGTATGCCTGGTACCTGTTCTTCTGCAAGGGCTACAGCAAAGACTTCCACCGTCTGCTAGTGGAGATTTTCGGACCGGAGATCGAGACCTTCGTCAACAGGCGGACCTATTCTGATAATGACCCTTCCCTCGTTTTCAAGATGCCTGACTGGTGGTATGCCGCCAACAGCCGCCTCTATGACGTAGTCCGCGAGCACGACACCAAGAATCCCTCCGACCCCTACAGGCACAGTGACGATTACGAGCTGTATTCCTCCTACCAGCAGGCCGTCGGAGCCGGCACCAAGCCCGACACCCCTCCCACTATCCTTTCCACATTGAACAGCATCTAGAGTTATGAGAAGATTCACTATACTGTCAGCCCTTTCCGTGCTTCTCTTCACGGGATGCTACAAGGACCTCAGCACGGAGGCCACCACCACCCTGAACGATATCGTGATAGCCGGTCTGCAGGACGAGTTGTTCGTCCTCTTCGGCGAGACCATATCCCTCAAGGCGAAAGTGTGGGAGGACGGCCGCGAAGATTCCGACTTCTCATATCTGTGGGAAATCGACCTTGTTCCGAACAACAGCCACTATGACCGTCTGGAACTCGGGACTGACCTCTCCCTTGAGTACAAGGTAGGAAACACCCCTTCGACCGTCCCCTACAACCTGATTTTCACGGTGACCGACAAGGTCAGCGGCCGCAGGGCGTTCAAGCTGATCAAGGTGAACGTGTCCTCTTCCCTTGGAGAGGGTCTTCTGGTCGCATATACCAGGGACGGAGGCGTCACTTCTGAGTTCGACCTCCTGAGCAACTCCTTCGTCACCTACGGTTATCAGGAATCCACTCCGAGATATGCCCGTGAGCTCTACCAGACTGCCAACGGAGAGAAGTTCGAAGGCAAGGTGAACGCTATGATATCCCGCCTCTGCACTTCCGGCGCCGTCTACAGCGAATCCTGGATTACGGTCGGTACGGATGAGCATATAATCAATATCGACCCTCTCACATTCGAACGTGCAAAGCAGGACGCGGAACTGTTCAATATGGGAAGCGCCCCGTCCTACAGGACGACGGCCCTTTACAACGGCTGTGGCTATGAGACGGCTGCCGTGATAGGTGGAGAGGTCTACACCTGTGTCACCCACACGAGCAATATGTTCTCGAAGAACTATTACGGCGGTTCCCCTGCGGACATATTCGGTCCGGAGAATTTTGCCATAGGCCTTAACTCGCAGAGCCCATATGCCGCCTTCGATCCCAACACAGGCCTTTTCAGCTACGTAATCGGTCCTTTCGCCGGCCAGCAGGGTTTCTCTCAGCACAATTACACCCCCGACGTCGACCTCAAGGGTGCAACGCCCATCTTTGCAGGAGCTTTCGCCGCCGGTTCGGTGGCTATGTTCCTGAAAGATGTCTCAGGGAAATATCACGTCTATGTGTCCCCTATGTATTCCAACCCCATAGATGACCACTTCAGTTTCGAAAGCGCCGACTTGGACAAGGCTAAGTACTTTACCTTCTGCGACAACACCAGCATAATGTACGCCGCCTCTGACGACACCATCTGGGCCGTCCTGCTGAACGGTGTCGGCGCCACTGTCCGCAAGGTCACCTGGTCACCCGATTCACCCCAGGAAATCATCACCGGCATCCAGCACTACAAGCAGGCCTGGTGGGGAACCAGGCAGTTCTCCTCTGCCATAGATTATGGTTACGCCCTGCCCACCCACCAGCTCCAGATAATAATAACGACATATAATCCTTCCACCAAGGAAGGCAAGATATACCTTCGCCCCTTCAATGTAGCCTCCGGTCTCTTCACTATGAAGAACAACGGCACCTACGGAGGGTTCGGCGAGATCTTATGCATATCGCCCACATTCAGGTAAATTTATTATCAACCAATTTTTTAATACTATGAAACGAATCTTAATGTTCATCGCAGCTGCCGCTATAGTAGCAGTAGCCTGCACTCCTACCCAGGAGCAGGAGACGAAGCCGGAGGACAACCTCAACATTACCTCCACCACCTTCGTCATCCCCTTCTCCGGAGGCACCCAGGACATCGTCTTCAAGACGAACGCGGACTGGACCATCACTTCCGACAAAGACTTCGTCACATTCGACCGTGCTAGCGGTTCTGCCGGCACCATAACCGTGACGATGACCGTAGCTGAAAACCTCAGCTTCGAGCCCCGTACAGCAGACGTCACGGTAAAATCCGGCGACAAGCAGACCGTTTTCAAGGTCCAGCAGGCAGCCGTAGCCGGCGTCGAGACCTCTATCGTCTATAACGTCAGCGAGGCTGCACAGGACATCGAGATCGAGGTCCTCTCCAACGTCGCATACATTGTTGAGGTGGACGGGAATTGCCCCTGGCTTACCGTTGCACAGACCAAGGCAGAACCGTCTCCGGGCGTTATAAAGATCCACGTCGCCGCCAACACCTCCCTCGGTCCCCGTACCGGCGGATTCTCAATTGGCAATGACAACTTCAGGCAGAACTATGAGGTCATCCAGTCCGCAGCCTGGACCCCCACGGTTTCGGCAAGTGCCACTTACATCTCCAACAGCCAGAAGCCGTATGACTCGGTTAATTACTTTCCGACCCATATGCAGCAGTACGTCATCGACCTTGAGACAGAAGACGGCGCTGCCATCGAACTTGTAATCAACAAGGACGGCTTCACCTATAATGAGGAGACCTACGCTTATGAGGGTGAGTATTTCGACGCTACCGTACTTCCCGAAGGCGAATATGAGATCGACGCTACTGGACAGTATGCCGACAACACATTCTCCATCAAGACCGCCAATGGCAAGGAAGCTTATTACACCAGGATCGAATTGGAGGGACGCGAGATAGCTGTCGTCGACGGCCAGATCGGAGTCGTCGCCACCGATGAAGGCTATGCCATAACCGCTGCCCTGATCGACGCAGTCGGCAACCAGTACAACTACTCCTATGAAGGTGCCATTTCCATCGAGAATGAGTTCTTCGGAAATATGGCAGACCCCAGTTGGAAGAATACCTATGACACCTATTTCACCACAAAGGCAAACGGCTGGTCAATCTATTTCTACCTGCCTTACACCGGAGGTGATCGCGATCTCAACTACGTTTCCTTCACGTTCTATACTGCTGCAGGTGAAGTTAATCTCAATGAATTCCCTGTAGGAACATTCACTTACGGTGAGGCTTCAGAAGATGCCGACATTGCTTATAAGAACGGTAAGATCCTTGCCAATCCCGGACTTATGACCTATGTCTATACTTCTTTCTATAACGACTCCAGATCTGTCAACGTTACCGACGGAGGTACCCTTACGATTTCCAAGAATGATGACGGCACATATAACTTCGTTTGGAACGGCAAGGTCCAGGCCTACTCTTGGAACGATGACTACAGCGAGCAGATTTTTGGTGAGGAGGAAGCAGTCAGCATCGATATAGACGTGGCCGTTGGCAAATCCGCTGACAACACTGTTCATCCTACTCCCGACGGTGATGCCGTATTTGAGACTCTTGAAGGTCCTGCCGGAGAAATGTATGTCGGCTACTGGTATGGCAGCCACATCGGTTCCACGAAGGTAGAGGATACTGAAACAATGAATCCTGCAGTCACAACAGAAGAAGGTATCGAAGTGCCTTGCAACGTGTTCAGCATCGGTTCCAACTCTTATTTCAATGGTGCCTGGTCGGGATTCTTCTCGGTGGTTTCAGATGCTGCCTGGACCTATGAGAAGAATTTCAACAACCGCTTCTGCAATACACCTGTGAATAACGGCACATATACCTTTGGCGAGGTGGCAAAAATCGGAGCCCTGATTCCTCTGAAGGCTGGTAATGCCAGCAGGTGCTATGTCCAGAACACATACACAGGTACGATTTATTATCCCATTTCCGGTTCCATAACCATCAGCACCGGTAAAATCTCTGTCGATCTTACCTGCAAGGCTACCGAGGCCGGTCTGGTTGGAAGGGCAGATAGCCCTGAGACTGTCAAGTTCACCGGTTCCACCGGCTGGAACTGCCAGTATCACCAGGATTGGAGCGCGATCAACCGTGTACGTACCCTTTCCATCCTTTCACCTGTCCAGTAAACCTGTCTGACAGTGTCAAGGCTTCTGTCCATACTGGCTTTGCTGTTTTGCCTGGCCCTGCCCTCGTGGGGCCAGGCGGACAGTACCGCCCGTGTGAATGGAACCGTGTTCTGGACTCACGCTGATATTCGCAATCCCCTTGCGGATACCCACTTGACACTTTTTTACGGGAAAGACTCCCTGCAGACGTACTCGTCTCCGCGGGGAGATTTCCTTTTTCAGGGCGTCCCGCCGGGACAGGTAAAAATCCGGGCCAGCCACGTCGCCTGCAAGCCATATGAAGGCACAACAACCCTGGTCGCGGGCCCCAATATTCTTCTTATCAATATGGAGAATAAGCCGCAGGAGATAGCTGCGGCATATGCTTCCGCCGAGGCGAAGCCTGTCACCCACAAGGGAGATACGGTCATTTTCAACGCCGCCGCCGTCAGGACTATGGAAGGGGATTACGCCGTTGAGATCCTGCGCCAGATGCCTGGCGTGGAAATCAAGGACGGCAGCATATATGTGAACGGAGAAAAGGTCAGGAGGACATATGTGAACGGCATCCTCCTTTTCGGGGACGATCCTTCTTCCGCCCTGACCAATCTGCTTGCAGAGGAGGTCACGACCATAAAGGCCTATGACGAGATGGCCATCGAAGACCGCCGCAGGGGAGCGCTTCACGGTCAGAAAGAAAAGGTGCTGGACGTGCGGACCCGCAACCCGATCGTGAATGCCGTTGATATCCAGGTGCTTGCAGGAGTGGGAGCCGACGGCGCTACGGACTCCGGCGGGAAGGTTCAGCCCCGCTATGCCGCAGGCCTCACCGGCAACTTTTTCTCTGAAAAGTTCCTTGCCTGGGCGGACCTGAACTTCAATAACGTCAACTATTCCGACAATCGTCTGGATGAACGCGTCTCCTGGTTCAGGCCCCTGTCCGGCTACCGGGAGGCGACGACCGCCGGAGCCGGCGTGCAGAAATACTGGGGAGACCGCCTGCTCGGCAGCAACTTCTCGGCAGGCTATTCCCTGACCAAGGACTATAGCCGCAGTTTCTCCCACGGCAGCACATCATATCTGGCCCTTCCCGGAAGCCCCGCCCGCGAGGAGGCCGACACTGCGTCCACTTCGAGCACAGCCCTCGTCCACAATTTCAATGCATCCGTCAGCCTGCATAACGACGCCGTAAAGGACCTGATGGCATCGTCTTACTTCAGCATCAGTCACGACTGTTCCCAGTCCGGTGATTATCTCCGGAGGACAGTGCTGGGGGAGGCTCCCCGCCTCCGGAAAGAAATGAATTCCTCGGACCTGAGGAGTTTCTATGGAGGGGCCTCCATAAGCTGGGGAGATAATTCGGCGGGAAGGAAGTTCTTCCCGAGCATCTCCCTGAAAGTCCGGGGAGGGCGTTCCAACGGCTCCGACGTGACCCTGGACACCCTTGAAACTTCTTTCAACCGCACCCATTTCACATCTTCTTCCTCCGATGAGGAATTCGAAGTGTCCGTCCGGGCCTGCATCGACCATATGCCGGTCAATAATTCCGGCTATACCTTCAAGTGGAGTGGCGGCCTGAACGCATCTTATCAGTACCGGGACCGCCTGCGTCATATGTTTGACATACTGGACGGCAAAGCCCCCGTGCCCTACCTCCTCAATTCCTACGACTACACCTGGTCGTATGCCGATATCGATGCTTTCGGGGCCATATCCTTCAATAAGGCCGATCTTGGTATGATGCAAACGCTCGCACTGAGTCTTTCCCGCCAGGTGGACACGGAGCGTCTGCCTTCATCCCGCCAGCCCCATACTTATTTCACCGTCTCTACGCAAGGGTCTTTAAAATGGCGCAAACTTCAGCTTTTCGCCCGTGTGACGCCGATGCTGCCCTCGCTGGAGCAGACGCGCAGCCAGGTTGACGACCGCAATCCCCTTTCCCTGCTTGCCGGCAACCCCGGCTTGACCCCCAGCCACGATGCAAACTTGGGCGTGACTCTCAATTTCCCCAAGGTTGGGAAGTACGCAACCATCAGCCTGAGCGGGAATATAGCCAACACCTTCCGGCCGATAGTGTCGAAGGTTACGTATTTCCCCACTGACACCTTTTTGGGCGGGCTTGGTTATAACGCACTTGCCGGTTCCAGCCTGCTCAGCTGGGAGAATGCCGACTATTCGTTCAGTTCATCCGTAAAGGCCGATTATCACCAGCGGATACAGGCCCTGAAGACTACCTCATATATCGGTCTTTCAGGCCACTATGCTTCGCGTCCACAGTATGTCGGTGATATCCTTACCCGAGTCCGCGAATATCGTATTGGATTCCATCGTTTATTATTCGGAATCAATCCGGCGAAGTGGCTGAGAATATCCCTCCTGGGAACTGCAGAGTACACCGACTCACGCAATGATTCAGGACAGAGCCTTGCCAGGACCTTCCGGTGGTCTGCAGGCGGAAGCGTCAAGGCAACGTTCCTGAAGTATCTTAGGGCCAGCACCCAATATTCATACCGCAGCAACATCTTCCTCAATCTTCCCCAGGCGCCTTTCAACACGCACAACCTCTCTGCCGGGATAGGAACTGTCCTTCTGGGCGGACGTCTGATGGTGAACCTTGACGCAGTCGATATCCTCAGCCGTTCCACTTCATTCAGCGTTTCCTCTGACGCCAACTTCATCAGGCAGCAGTGGAGACCCACCTACGGACGTTATTTTATGCTGAGCGTGTCCTATAATTTCAATTCCCTTTCGTCGGGCCGCGGCAAGGGTTCTTCTTTCCAGGGTCCGCTCTACAAGGAAGATCGCCGGGATCACGAAATCGCCCCTGACAGACGTAGGATTGACACCCGCTCCTCCTTCCGGACGCAATATGATCGATAGCGGAACTAAAATATTTTAATAATTTTTTGCAATTGCGCGAAAAACTTGGTAAATTGCAGGCTTTAAGGGGGTGTAGGGCCTTTTTCGGGTCTGTTGCAAGCATCCCCGGACGGTTAAGGAACTAAAAAAGAGGGAGGTACTGCAATGAAAAGGATCACAATCCGCGACGTGGCAAGGGAAGCCGGAGTGTCGGTGACACTGGTTTCCTTCGTAATGAACGCAAAGCGCGACAAGGACGGCAAGCTCGACTGCCCGGTCAATGCCGAGACAGCCAAAAGGGTCCTGCGCGTTGCCCAGGAGCTGGGCTACAGGCGCAACTTCGCCGCCGCCTCTCTGCGCAGCGGCAAGTCCAACACCATAGCCGTCATCCCCAACGACATCTCCAACAAATTCTTCGCGGGCATATCCCGCCAGATTGAAGACGCCGCCCACAAGCTGGGCTACACCGTCTTCTTCGCCTCCTCCGAGGAAAGCGCCGAGCACCTCAGCGCAGCCATCGACGCCGTCACCGCCCACAACGTGGACGGCATCATCGTCGCCCCGGTCACCGGCGGCGAGGAAGCCCTCGGCAAGGCTATCGACGCCAAGGTCCCCGTGGTCCTTCTCGACCGCGACGTGGAAGGCCTGCAGGGCGTCGGCAAGGTCCTCCTCGACGATGAAGCCGCCGGCAGGATGAGCACCGACCTCCTTCTGGGCAAGGGCCTCACCAAAGTGGAGATGATCTCCTACACCCTCGGCATATCCAGCCTCTCCGAACGCGAAACGGGCTACCGCAAGTCGATGATGGACCACGACCTCTACCAGAACGCCCGCGTCCACTACACCACCTACGGCAAAGCCGAAGCCGATGTCGAATCCATTATCCGCGACGCGGTGGACAGGGGAGTCGAGGCCTTCTTCCTCCCCACATATTCGCTCTCCGCGACGGTGCTCTCTGTGCTTAAGAAGCTCGGCCTGCGCACCCCGGACGACCTTGCCATCGTAGGTTTCGACGAAAGCGACATCTACAGCCTCTACTCGACGACGGTCACCCACATAGTCCAGCCTCTCAAGGAACTTGGCGAGAAATGCGTCGAGGTGCTGGTCGGTATGATCCAGGGCAATCCGCCGGAGAAGATAGTCCTCCATCCGGAAGTCATCCTGGGAGGTTCCACCGAAATCAATAAATAAAGACATACTATGAGACTTGACGGAAGACGCGAAAGTACCAATGTCCAGGACCGCAGGGGAATGAGCAGCGGTGGCAAACTCGGTCTTGGCGGCATCATCATCGTAGGCGTCCTCACCCTTCTGTTCGGTGGGGATCTCGGCGACGTGCTTAACAATGTAAGCTCCGTCGGCGGTGGCGTCCAGAGCCAGGGCAGCACGGAATTCACGGCCGAAGAACAGGCCCTCGCCTCCTTCTCGAAGAAGGTCCTTGCCGGCACGGAAGACGTCTGGACGGCCTATTTCGAACGCAACGGCCTCGGGGAATACAAATCCCCCACGATGGTCCTCTACACCGGCACGACCCAGTCCGGCTGCGGCACCGGAAGCGCCTCTATGGGCCCCTTCTACTGCTCGGCGGACCAGTGCCTCTACATTGACCTGTCCTTCTTCAGCTCGATGAAAAGCCAGCTTGGCGCGGACGGCGATTTCGCATATGCATATGTCATCGCCCACGAGGTCGGCCATCACGTCCAGAACCTGCTCGGCACCCTGGGCCAGGCCCACCAGCAGATGAACCGCCTGGGCAAGGCGGAAGCCAACCGCATAAGCGTCCGCATTGAGCTCCAGGCCGACTTCTACGCCGGAGTCTGGGCCCACCACGACAACGCGATGTTCTCCTCCATCGAGCCCGGCGACGTGGATGAAGCCATCCGCTGCGCCTCGGTCATCGGCGACGACTATCTCCAGAAGAAAGCCCAGGGATATGCCGTCGAGGAATCCTTCACCCACGGCACCGCAGCCCAGAGAAAGAAATGGCTGAACCTCGGCATCACCACGGGCGACATCCGCAAAGGCAACACTTTCGCCCTGTCAGACAAAGAGTTATAAATTAATCAACATATGGAGCATTTCAAACTTCCCAAAGACGGAGGCCTAATCGAAGAAAATCTTCCCAAGGGCGTCCTGCATTCATTTGAAAAGATTACCACCGAAATCTACGATGACTCCACCGATGCCAGCTACGTCATCGCCGACATCATAGTCAAGGCCATCAAGGAGCACGAAGCCCAGGGCACCGGCCGCCTGTTCAAGCTCGGCCTCACGACGGGCTACTCCCCGATATCCCTCTACCGCAAGCTTGCCCGCTACTGCAAGGAGGGCAAGGTGTCCTTCGCAGGCGTTGAGGTGTTCTCCATCGATGAATACTATCCCGTCTCCAGCGACCACGTCCAGAGCCGCAACTACCGCATCCACGAAGAGTTCCTCGACCTGGTGGACGTCAAGCCGGAGAATATCCATATCCCCGACGCCACCGTCCCCGAGGACAAGGTCTCCGAATACTGCGCATCCTACGACAAACTCGCCCGCGGCCTCGACCTGTTGGTCATAGGCGTCGGCGAGCAGGGCCAGATAGGCTTCAACGAGGCCGGCTCCAACATCAAGAGCCGCACCCGCACCGTCCTTCTGTCCTACCGCAGCCGCAAGCGCCAGGCCAAGAACTTCAACGGCGACATCCAGGCCACCCCGAAGACCGCCATCACTATGGGCGTGGGCACTATGCTCTCCGCCAAGAAGATCATCCTTATGGCCTGGGGTGAAAGGAAGGCCGACGTGGTGAAGGCCATAGTCGAAGGCGAGCCCGACAGCTCCTGCCCCGCCTCCTACCTCCAGATGCACGACGACTGCACCCTGTTCGTCGACGAGAACTCCGGCTCCCTCCTGGCCCGTATGGTAGCCCCCTGGATGGTGGGTCCCTGCACCTGGAGCCGCAAGTTCGTCCGCAAGGCCGTCGTCTGGCTCTGCCAGAGGGTCCACAAGCCCATCCTCAAGCTCACCCAGCAGGACTACCTCGACAACTACCTGGGCGACCTCCTCGAGATCTATGGTTCCTTCGACAAGATAAACATCGAAGTCTTCAACGACCTCCAGCACACCATCACCGGCTGGCCCGGCGGCAAGCCCAACGCCGACGACACGACCCGTCCCGTGAAGAGTTCCCCGTTCCCCAAGACGGTCCTCATATTCTCACCTCACCCGGACGACGACGTGATATCAATGGGCGGCACATTCATCCGCCTTGTGGAGCAGGGCCACAACGTGCACGTGGCATATGAGACCTCGGGCGACCTCGCCGTCCACGACGACGTGGTCCTCCAGCATATGGACGCAGCCTACCAGCTTGGCTTCGCCGACCAGTTCAAGAGGGTCAAGGCCATAGTGGATTCCAAGGTCGCCGGCGAGCCCGAGCCTAAGGAACTGCTGGCCATCAAGGGCGCTATCCGCCGCAGTGAGGCCCGCGGAGCCGTCCGCTCCTTCGGCCTCAACGCAGACACCAACGCCCACTTCCTGAACCTCCCGTTCTACGAGTCCGGCGGTGTCACCAAGCTCCCCCGCACCCAGGCCGACCTTGACATCATCAAGGCCCTCATCAAGGAGGTCCGTCCCGACCAGATCTATATGGCCGGCGACCTTGCAGACCCTCACGGCACCCACCGCGTCTGCACCGAGGCCGTCCTCGACTCCATCAAGCAGCTCAAGGCCGAAGGCGAAAACTGGCTTGAAGCGACGACCATATGGCTCTACCGCGGCGCCTGGATGGAATGGGAGCTGGGCAGGGTGGATATGGCAGTCCCCCTCAGCCCCGGCGAACTCATCAAGAAACGCCACGCCATCTTCCGTCACCTTTCCCAGAAGGACATCGTCCCGTTCCCGGGCGACGACCCGCGTGAATTCTGGCAGAGGGCCGAAGAGCGCACCCAGAACACAGCCGCCCTCTACAACGAGCTTGGAATGGCTGAATATCAGGCAATTGAAGTATTTCTCAAACTTTGTTAGCAGCATATGAAAGTTATAATCCGCAACAGCGCCGCAGAAGGCTCCATATGGGCCGCGCACTATATCGCCGCCAGGATAAATGAGAAGGCCGCAAAGACATCCAAGCCCTTCGTGCTCGGCCTTTGCACCGGCTCCACCCCCATCCAGACCTACGCTGAACTCATCCGTATGGTGGGGGCCGGCGAAGTCTCATTCAAGAATGTCATTTCGTTCAATATGGACGAATATGTGGGCCTCCCCGTCGAGCATCCCGAGAGCTACCACAGCTTTATGCACAAGTACCTCTTCGACCAGATCGACGAACCCGCAGCCAACATCCACATCCTCGACGGCAACGCCCCCGACCCCGAAGCCGAGTGCGCAGCCTATGAGAAGGCCATCGTGGAAGCAGGCGGCTTCGACCTCTTCCTGGGCGGAGTGGGCGAAGACGGCCACATCGCCTTCAACGAGCCCTTCTCCTCGCTGGAGTCCCGCACCCGCGTGGTGACCCTCACCCAGGACACCCGCGAAGTCAATGCCCGTTTCTTTGACGGCGACTTCAACAAGGTGCCCAAGCAGGCCCTCACGGTGGGCGTGGCCACGGTTCTCTCCTCCAAGGAGGTGGTCATCCTCGCCTTCGGCTCCAAGAAGGCCCGCGCCCTTAAGGACGCCATCGAAGGCCCTATGAGCCACTATTGCACCCTCTCCGGACTGCAGGGCCATCCCGCAGGCACGATAGTGTGCGACGAGCTCTCCGTGGGCGAACTCAAGGTCAATTCCTACCGCTACTTCAAGGCAGTTGAAGAAGCAGAAAGCAAATAATTATGGCAGAAGAACTTACACGCATTGCGTCCCAGGTGCGCCGAGACATTGTCCGGATGGTCACGCTGGCTGCCTCCGGCCATCCCGGAGGCTCGATGAGCAGCGCAGACCTGCTCACCGCCCTCTACTTCAAGGTAATGAAGCACGACCCCGCGACCTGGAGGCGTGACGGCAAGGGGCAGGATGTCTTCATCCTCTCCGCCGGTCATATGACCCCGGTCTATTACTCCGTCCTCGCCCGTGCGGGCTATTTCCCGACAAGCGAACTCGCCTCTTTCCGCCAGTTCGGCACCCGTCTCCAGGGCCACCCGTCAGTGCGTAAGGAACTGCCGGGCGTCACCCAGGCCTCAGGTTCCCTCGGCCAGGGCCTCTCCGCCGCAGCCGGCATCGCCCTCGGCAAGAAGCTGGACAAGGACCCTTCCACCGTCTTCGTCCTGTGCGGCGACGGCGAAAGTGAGGAAGGCCAGATCTGGGAAGCCGGTATGTTCGCCGTCCACCATCGTTTGGACAACCTGGTTGCAATCACCGACTGGAACGGCCAGCAGATTGACGGCCCCGTCACCTCTGTGGCCGGAGAAGGCGACCTGGAAGCCAAATGGAAGGCCTTCGGCTGGAACGTAATCGTCGCCGACGGTCACGATATGGACGCCATCCTGGAAGCGTATTCCCAGGCCCTTGCCTATCGCGGCAGCGGCCTTCCCACTATGATCCTCTTCCGCACGGATATGGGTCACGGCGTGGACTTTATGGCAGGTACCCACAAATGGCACGGCAAGGCCCCTTCAGCGCAGCAGTGCGCCGACGCCCTCGCCCAACTCGAAGAAACCTTAGGAGACTTTTAGTATGAAGAAATATATCGACTCTGGAAAGAAAGACACCCGCAGCGGCTTCGGAGCCGGACTGCTCGAGGCCGGAAAGCGTGATTCCCGCGTAGTGGCCCTCACCGCCGACCTCAAAGGCTCCCTGAAGATGGACGCCTTTGCGGATGCGTTCCCCGAAAGGTTCATCCAGTGCGGCATCGCCGAGGCCAATATGGTGGGCGTCGCAGCCGGCCTGGCAATCACCGGAAAGGTGCCCTTCGCGGGCTCCTTCGCCGAGTTCATCACCGGCCGCGTCTATGACCAGATCCGCCAGGAAGTGGCCTACGGCAAGACCAACGTCAAGCTCGCCTCCTCCCACGCCGGCATCACCCTGGGCGAAGACGGCGCCACCCATCAGACGATGGAAGACATCGCCCTGATGCGCGCCCTTCCCGGAATGGTGGTCATCAACCCTTGCGACTACAATCAGACAAAGGCCGCGACCATTGCCGCAGCCGCATATGACGGACCGGTATATCTGCGTTTCGGCCGTCCTTCGGTCCCCAACTTCACCCCTGAGGATCAGGAGTTTGAGATTGGCAAGGCCATAGTCCTCAGCGAAGGCCGCGACGTCACCCTGATTGCCACCGGCCATATGGTCTGGGAGGCCCTCCAGGCCGCTGAAACCCTTGAGAATGAGGGAATCTCCGCCGAAGTGATAGACATCGCGACCATCAAGCCCCTCGATGAGGAAGCCATAGTGAAATCAGTCCTTAAGACCCGCTGCGCCGTTGTTGCCGAAGAGCACAATATGGCCGGCGGTCTGGGCGAACTTGTCGCCGGCGTCCTTGCCCGCCGTTTCCCGGTCCCCGTGGAATATGTCAACGGCGCCGACGCCTTCGGCCAGTCCGGCACCCCGGCGGCCCTTATGACCGCCTATGGCCTCGACGCTCCCCACGTCGTTGCTGCCGCCCACCGCGCTCAGGAGCGGAAATAGGGGCGGGGAAGGATTAGAACGCTTAATCGGACTGGGTGGTAAGGGATGGAAGCTCAGCTTCCGGGAATGGGCGGCATCGGGCACTTGACTATTCAATAAGGGGGAACTGTCGCTCCCCCTAACCCCCTCGGCCTTTTCTCCCTCAACGACTTTTCACGGAAAAGTCCCGGGTACGGCCGACCGGCTGATGCCGGTTTGTTAAGCCAACGCGCAAACTCGAGTCCGGCTGTCGGTCATACTTCTGACGCAGGACCGTGCCCTGCACAAGCCTCACGCACTCCATCGCACAAGGCCTACTCCATTCCCGTCAATTCGCTTCCACCCCTTACCACCCAGTCCTATATTATTGTTTTGCCTGAAGATAATCGTTAATGCGTAGATTCTTTTTCTCCTGCATATGCTTGTTCACCTGCCTTCAGGCTCTTGTCGCGGGGCAGAGGGATTCTTTGTCTACCGTTTATGGCAGGGTGGCGGATGCAAGATATGGAGAAAAGGCGAATCTTGGCGTGAGAGGGGCAACAATCCAACTTGTTCCCTCTCATGCTGAAAAGCCGGACACACTCTTCAGGACAATCGTTGACGGCAACTTCCGTTTTGACGGTATCCCTTCAGGGGATATATTCCTAAAGATATTCTGTCAAGGTATGGAAACGATATCGGGTAATTTCGAGATTATCCCCGGTAAGAATACCTTTCTTTTCTACATGGAGCCCAAATCGATAGACCTTGAAGGGGCTGTCGTTAAAGGTAAAATACCCATTGTTACTCACACCAAAGATACGACCAAATACAACATCTTGGCAGTAAACGTCCTGGAAGACGACAGACTGCGGAGCGCCCTTGAGCAACTCCCTGGTTTTGAAATCTCTGATGGTGGAATAAAGGTTGATGGTGAGGAAATTAAGAGAACATATGTAAACGGCGTTCTTATCTTCGGCAGCAACGTGGTGACAGCGGTCAATACCTTGAATGCTTCGGAGGTAAGTGAGGTTAAGGTGTTCTCAGAACAAAACGCCGAAGATAAGAGAAGGGGATTGAAACAGTCCAGGAAGGAAAAAGTTCTGGATATAACAACCAAAGAGTCTCTTCTGATACTGTCAGAGGCTCTGGCATATGCATCTGTGGGCGTGGATGATACGGGCCAGCCCAGATATGCGGGAGTTGGGACAGCAGCATATTATTCTGAATCGTTACAGGTTGGAGGAGGAATTGCTGTTGACAATAATTCAAGCAGACTCGGTCAATTACAGATAGGCTTAAATCCGTCCAATGCTTTGATGTTATCAAGAGAGCACAATGGCTCGCTAACAGAATACGAGGAGAGTAATGTCGCAGATTTATATGTTGAGAAGCATTGGAAAGACAGGTCTTATGGTAATATTTTGAAAGCCAACTATAAACATATACATCAATATGACAGACTGTCTGAGATTTCCCTTTCAGACCACTTTGACATCAATGGACATCCGTCATATATTCTTTCCGACACGACTAATTCATATAATACTGCTTCCAGCCACAAGATTATTGTTACGTTGGAAATGCTGGACACGAAGTTGAAATCCATCTACTGGAATACTACAGCACTTATAACACAAAGGAATAACTGTCTTGGAAGCAACCTCTATAAAAGGTTTGATGATAAGACTTTACGGAGCAACCAGGCCGATGAAACATTTGATAAGGATTATAGCTTGTATTCTAATCTTATATGGAGAAACAACGATTTGAAATCCTTGCGCCCTTCTCTGTCCTTCGGCGCGAGTGCTTATAGGAAAGACAATCCTTCTCATTTGACCGACACACTGTCTTCTTCGTGGCAGCCACGCAGGCTGATAACTACAGCAATTAAGAAGCATCAGTCCATTGTTGGGGAAGCTGGTTTGGAATGGGTGCTTATAAATAAAGAGACAAATACCCTCTCTCTGTGGGGACGTCTTAGCAGTTCGCTGGAAAACACAACTGAAGAAAGACAGGCTATGGATTATTTCCCTATTATCCCAATTGTTTATGAAGCGGACACATATAACTTTAATTGGAAGACTTTTAGCGGGAGCATATCCTTGGGCGGAACATATAACACATCAGTTCTTAATCTGAATGCATCTATCATGCTGGATAATACTGTATTATCGGATCAGGAATCCTATCCTGCCCCGGAATCTTTGTCCAGGCAATATTGTTTCGTGCTGCCTTCCTTCTCTTTGAAATACAAGAATTTGACAATAGACGCTTCCCTAAAGGAAAATCTTCCTGAAATCATGCAACTAAGGAATAGGGTATATGATTCAAATCCCATGATGGTGCTGAAAGGCAATCCGGAGTTAAAAGCGTTCTATAGTAGCGAAATTTCCATAAGATGGGGACGAACATTCAAAACATACAGCCTGGGGCTATCATTGGACAACAAAGTCACATGCGGAAAGATTGTTCAAAATCAAATGCTTTTGAATACGGATACTCCTTTGTTTGACTGGAGTGGTTATGTTGCTAAGGCCGGTTCGTCGCTATTTTCATATATCAACTCATCGCGTCCTGAACACATCACTTCCATTTCTGCAAGTCTGAGTAAGATGTTATTCAAGCGAAAAGTGTCGGCCACTTTCAAGGTTGCAGAATCCTTCTCCGGAGCTCCCACCTATATCTCCAACCAGCCTGTATCGCTCTACACTAACAGTGTTTCCGCAGAACCTTCTATCGTGATAACACCAAATAACAAGATGAAATTTAATGTCCGGGCAGGGATGGCATATCTTCGCTCTTTCTCAGAATCTGGCCAATTTAGTATGGATAGAATAACTTGGAATGCATTGGCAAGTGCACGAATAAAGGTTTTACCTAAACTAACGATATCCGGGCGATATTCCTTCAGTGGAAACACTTATATATCCCAAGACGGACTTGACCAGTATAGGCACACTCTAGGTGCATCCATCTCGTGGACGATTATTAAGAACATCCTGGTCATATCCCTTGATGCCAATGATTTGTTGAACGGAGGTTCGATTTATCGCACGACATTGACTTCCGAGGCATTTACCCAGATTTGGACTCCTACCTACGGCCGCTATTTCATGCTGTCGGCCAAATATTCTTTCCGCAAGAAATAATTACTGCTAACGGCGGCCTTTGGCGGGGCGTTTGGAGTCCTTGCGGGGGGTGGAGCGGTCGGGGAAGCGGCCGGAGAACTGCTCGGGAAAGTGACCGGCGAAGCGGTCATGCGTGCGGGCAGGGGCGGGCTCGCACAGAAGCTCGAAGTCGAGGATGCGCTGTTCCAGCGATGTGGCCTTGACACGTATACGGACGGGATCTCCCAGGCGGAAGACCCGTCCGGTTCGTTTCCCGTTCACCTGGTAGTGCTCCTCGTCGAACTCGTAGAAGTCGTCCTCGATTTCGCGGAGTGCGACCATACCCTCGATCTTCGTGGGCTCGATTTCGACATACATTCCCCAGTCGGTGAGGCCTGAGATGTGGCCGTCGAATTCCTGGCCTATCTTGTCCTCCATATACTCCACAAGCTTGTACTTGATGCTGTCGCGCTCGGCGTTGGCGGCCAGTACCTCGCGGTCGGAGGCGTGGACGCACTGCTCCTCGTAGTAGTTCTTGTCCTGGGAGGGCTTGTCCGCCAGGTACATCGCCAGGAGGCGGTGGACCATCAGGTCCGGGTAGCGGCGGATGGGGGAGGTGAAGTGCGTGTAGAAGCGGAAGGCGAGGCCGTAGTGGCCTATGTTGTCGGTGCGGTAGCAGGCCTTTGCCATAGAGCGTAACGCTATCATTTCCAGCGCCATAAACTCCGGCTTGTCCTTGGCCTCGGAGAGCAGTTTGTTGAGCTGCTTTGCTGTGTCGCCGCCCGTTCCGACTTCCGTCTTGTAGCCGAACGTGCCGGCAAAGTCGCGAAGGCCCTGGAGTTTATCCATATTAGGCTCGTCGTGGATACGGTAGACGAACGTCTTGGCGTCTTTCTTTTCGCGGCCGTTCATCTTGCCACCCGTGGCCACGAACTCCGCCACGTTGCGGTTGGCCAGCAGCATAAACTCCTCGATGAGCCAGTTGGCTTCGGCGGAAACCTTCTGGTGCACGGCTATGGGCTTTCCCTTCTCGTCGACCTCCACCTTCATCTCCGGGCGCTCGAAGGATATGGCGCCGGCGGCGAAGCGCTGCTTGCGCAGGATGGCGGCCAGGCCCCACAGGGTCAATATGGCTTCCTTGAGCGGTTTCGGGATGGCCTTGCCGGTGGTTACGCCGAAATTGTCGGTGTCGTTGCCCACTCCGTCGGTGCCGCCAAGTATCTCTTTTTCAAGGGCTTCGGGGCCGGCGTCTATTATCTGCTGGGCGGTTTCATAGGCGAACCTCCAGTCGGAATTCATCACCGTGCGGCCGAACCACTGGTTGAAAACCTTGCCCTTGGGGGTTATCTCGAACACGGCCGAGAAGGTCAGCTTGTCCTCGCCGGGCCTCAGGGAGCAGAGCTTGTTGGAAAGTTTCTCCGGCAGCATAGGCACAGTCCTGTCCACCAGATAGACGGATGTGCCGCGTTCCTGGGCCTCTTTGTCCACCGGGCTGCCGGGCTTTACATAGTAGGAGACGTCGGCGATATGCACGCCCACTTCGTAGTTGCCGTTGTCCAGGGGACGGAAGGATATGGCGTCGTCGAAGTCCTTAGCGTCGGCAGGGTCTATGGTGAAAGTCAGCACCTTACGGAAATCCCGCCTGCCTTCCAGCTCCTTGGGTCCGATCTTGTCTGAAATCTTGTCGGCGGCGTTCTCCACTTCGCTCTGGAAGCGGTAGGGGAGTCCATATTCCGCCAGGATGGCGTGCATCTCCGTCTCGTTGTCGCCAATCTCCCCGAGCACGTCGCATATATGTCCCCTGGGGTTGGTTTCTCCCCTGTCCCAGGCATCCACCACGCAGGCCACCTTCATTCCGGGCTGTACCTTCAGCTCGCTGGGCTTGCCGTCCACGGTCTCATAGACGCCGGCGATGGTGTATTCCTTGCCAGGAAAGCGCCTCAGTGCTCCCGTATATTCCTGCTGGTCAGTGAATTGCCTGCTGCGGAAACGGTAGAGCGGAGTGCCGTCGACGTCCACCACCGGGACCACTATGTCGTAGGGCATATTCTTGCTCTGCATCAGCACCCAGGCCTGGACGCCCACCACGTGCAGCACGCCCACGAACGGCTTCTTGCTCCGCTCGATGATGGATATGATTTCGCCTTCGGCCTGCTTGCCTTTGAAGCCGGCGCGCTTCATCACGACCCTCACGCGGTCGCCGTTCAGCGCCCCCATTGTGCGGGACCTCACGGCGATGTCATCGGTCATTCCTTCGACCTTGACGTAGATCCGCCCGTCGCGGTTCATCATAGCCGTTCCCTCGAATTCAGGGAAAGTTCCGCCCTTCTTCCTTGCCCGGCTTTCCAGGGCTGGGGCTGCCTGCCTCTTGCCTGAAGCCTTTACCTTGCCCAGACGGACCTCTTTCCTCCGCGCTCCGCGGTCTTTGCCTTTTCCTCTGCTCATATTATGGAATCTGTGTTGTCAGGACTTTAAGCTTGCCGGTAAGGCGCAGCGATTCTGCGCAGGCGGGAACCAGCACAGTCTCGCCCTGGCGGACCGTAACTGTCTGTCCCAGTGCATCTAACGTTCCGTTGCCGGCCACGCATATGACTGCCACGAAGGAGTCGGGCACGGGAACTTCCACTGCCGAGTCTATGTCATACAGGCACGTCAGGAAGAACGGGCAGGAGACCAGCTCCACGCGGGCGTTCTTCGCCGGGGTGTAGTGCGTCTTGTAGTCCGGATAGACCTTGTAGTCAATGGCTTCCTTCGCAAGCTCGGTGTGGAGCTGGCGGGGCTTGCCGTCCAGGCCGAGGCGACCGTAGTCATAGATGCGGTAGGTGTAGTCCGAGGTCTGCTGGATTTCGGTGATGAATGCTCCCTTGCCTATTGCGTGGATGCGGCCTGCCGGCAGGAAGAACACGTCGCCGGGCGAAAGCATATGCTTGCTAAGCACCTCTGTGATACGGTTTTCCTCCACAAGGCGGACATACTCCTGCGGGGTTATCTCCTTCGACAGGCCCGACAGCAGATATGCCCCCGGCTCGGCGTCCACCACATACCACATCTCGGTCTTGCCCTTCTGGCCGGGACCGTGCACGCGCTGGGCCATCGCATCGTCCGGATGGACCTGGATGGAAAGGTCTGAGGCCGGGTCGATGAACTTGATGAGCAGTGGGAACTCGTCGCCATACTGCGCATATACTTTGTTTCCGACCAGTTCACCCTTGAACTCCTGCACCAGCGACGCTATGGAGCGTCCCTCCAGGGGCCCTTCGGCCACGTCGGTCACGTGCCCTTGCACGCCGGAAATCTCCCAGCTTTCGCCGATTTTGGTGATGTCGGTCTGCACGCCCTTGAACGGGGCAATCTTCTCGCCGCCCCACACCATAGTGCGCAGCCAGGGACGGAATTTCAGAGGGTATAGTTTCATCGCATATAGAATTCGAGGATGCCTCCGCGCATAATCTCGTCGAAGAGGATATAGTCGCGGCGCAGCGTCCTGCCGTTGAGTTTAACCTTAGATATATACTTGTGTTCCAGTGAGTTATCGTGTGCGACAATGTTGAAGAACCCGCCGGGGACGGCTATGCTCACCTTGTCGAACAGCGGGCTTCCGAACCAGAAGCGCTCCGAGGCCGGCTCGACCTGGTAGAATCCCAGGGCGGAAAGCACATACCACGCGCTCATCTGGCCCACGTCCTCGTTGCCGGACAGTCCGTCAGGGGCGGTGGAATAGAGCGTCGCGAGCACCTGGCGCACCTTTTCGGCGGCCTTGTCGCGCCTGCCTGCCATAGTGTAGAAATAGATTATATGGTGGCTGGGCTCATTGCCGTGGACATACTGGCCGATGAGGCCGGAGATGTCCGGCGAAGCGTTGGCGCCTTCGACCACCGAAGGGGCCGCGAACAGGCTGTCAAGCCTTTCCACCAGTTTCTCGCGGGAGCCGTAGAACTGCACCAGTCCGTCGAAATCCTGCGGCGCCAGCCAGGTGTACTGCCAGGCGTTACCCTCGACGTAGTCCTGCTCGAAGTGGTCGGACTCGAAGGGGTTGAAAGGCGAGCGCCAGCTGCCGTCGGCGAAGCGTCCGCGGGCGAACAAGGTGGTGGTATCCATATAGTTGCGATACGAATGGCTGCGCTCCCGGAAGAACTGTTCGTCTTCCTTGTAGCCCAGGGCCGCGGCTGCATTGGCCACAGCACCGTCCGCAATCGCATATTCCATATCGTGGGCTATCGCCCAGTTGAATTTGTCCGCCGGGATATAGCCATACTGCTTGCGGAGGGACTGGCCGCGCTCGTCCAGCATCACCGACTCGCGCATCGCCTCGAAGGCTGCCGCCCTGTCGAACCCGCCGACTCCCTTGACGATGGCGTCAGCTATCGCGATGACTCCGGGATTGCCGACCATAGTGTTGGTCTCCCAGCCCATCAGGTGCCACACAGGGAGCTTGCCCTGCTGCTCGTAGATGCGTAGCATGGTGCTGACTATATCCGGCATCTTTTCGGGGTGAAGGATGCTCATAAGGGGCATCTGCGCGCGATAGGTGTCCCACAGGGAGAAGGTGGTGTAAGTGTTTGATTTGCTGTTATATACCTCGCCGTTGGCTCCGCGGTAGTCTCCGTTCACGTCGCAGAATAGGGAGGGGGCTATCATCGTGTGGTAGAGCGCCGTGTAGAACTCCGTGCGGTCTGCTGTGCCCTGGATGCGAACCTTTTCCAGCTCGGTGTCCCAGGCTATCATCGCCTTGGTGACCGTGGCGTCGAAGTCCCATCCGGGAAGTTCCGCGGCCATATTCTCCCTGGCGTTCGCAACGCTCACCGGAGAGATTGCGACCTTCATCAGGACCTGTTTCCCCGGGGGAAGATGCCCGAACTCCACGCGGGCATACATAACGTCCTCACTGCCTGAGGCATATGTCTTCTCGACGAACACCACGTCCTTCACAGGCTCGGAGAACTCGGCGTGGAAATAGACCTTCTGGTTCTTGGCCCATCCCGTCGAGAAACGGTAGCCGTCAAGGGCGGTGACGTTTCCTTTCTCATCGACCTGCTGGGTGATGGAAGTGCTGGTAGGGGAGTCCCAGCAACCGCCGTTCTCAAGGTCGAAAACTATTGCTGCAGAGGGGGTTGCAGGATATGTATAGCGGTGCATACCGACCCTCGCGGTGGCAGTAAGCTCGGCCTTGATGCCATAGCGCTCCAGCGGGATGCTGTAATATCCCGGCCGGGAGATTTCCTTGCTGCGCGCTCCGTAGGACCACATCCCGGAGGCGGGTTCGTCCTCGCTTCCGCGGGCATATGTCACCCGCCCCACGACCGGCATCACGGTCACGTCGAACAGGTCTCCGATGCCCGTGCCGCTGAGGTGGGTGTGCGAGAAGCCTATTATGGTGGAGTCGCTGTCGTGGTAGCCGGAGCACCAGTCCCAGTCCTGCGGGATGCTTGTGGGTCCGAGCTGCACGGCGCCGAAGGGCACGCTGGCGCCCACGAACACGTGGCCGTGGCCGCCCGAGCCTATGCGGGTGTCGACATACTGCAGGAGGTCTTCCTTCAGGAAGCCCGGTTCATCCTGTCCCGAGGAGCAGGACACTGCCAGCAGCAGGAGGGGGAGGAGGTATTTTCTCATATAAGCGGCTGTGCTGTCATTGCAGCGGGCTGGGGGATGCCCATAAGTTTGAGGATCGTAGGGGCGACGTTGCAAAGGGCGCCGTCCTTAACTTCCTTGACCTCAGGGACATTTATGACTATGAACTGAACCGTGTTCAGGGAATGGGCGGTGTTCGGGGTGCCGTCGGGGTTGACTTCGTAGTCGGCGTTGCCGTGGTCCGCGGTGAGGAGGATGGCATATCCCTGTTTGATGGCTGCATCCACGACCCTGCCGACGAGTTTGTCAACGCAGGCAACGGCCCTTTCGACGGAGGTATATACTCCCGTGTGTCCGACCATATCGCCGTTGGCGAAGTTGAGGATGATCATATCTTCCTTGCCGGAGTTGATGGCTTCGATGAGCTTCTCGGCCACTTCGGGGGCGCTCATTTCGGGAAGGATGTCATAGGTGGGGACCTTCGGGGAGTTCACCAGGATGCGGTCTTCGTTCTCGAAGGGGGTCTCGCGGCCGCCGTTGAAGAAGAAGGTGACGTGGGCATATTTTTCCGTCTCGGCTATGCGGAGCTGGCGCTTGCCGGCCTTGGCCACGGTCTCTCCGAGGGTGTCCGTAACTTCCTCTTTGTCAAAGAGAATATGCACTCCGGTGAAGGAGGCGTCGTAGGGGGTGAGGCAGCAGTAGTGCAGGGGAATGGTGTGCATTCCTTCCTCGGGCATATCCTTCTGCGTCAGGACGGTGGTGAGCTCGCGGGCTCGGTCGTTGCGGAAGTTGTAGAATATGACTGCGTCGCCTTCCTCAATGGTTGCAAGGGGCTTGCCGGCAGCGTCGGTGATGACGATGGGCTTGACGAACTCGTCGGTGACGTCGGCGTCATATGAGGCCTGGATGCCCTCGATTGCGGAGGTGAACTTGTCGCCCTTGCCTTCGACCAGAAGGTCATATGCTTCCTTGACGCGGTTCCACCTCTTGTCGCGGTCCATCGCATAGAAGCGGCCGCACACGGAGGCTATCTTTCCGGTCGTCTCGGCCATCTTGCCCTCGAGCTCCTCGAGGAAGCCCTTGCCGCTGCGGGGGTCGGTGTCGCGCCCGTCCATAAAGGCGTGGACATAGACCTTGTCCAGTCCCATATCGGCCGCAACCTTCAGGAACTCATAGACGTGGGTGAGGGAGGAGTGCACTCCGCCGTGGGAGGTCAGGCCCATCAGGTGAAGCTTCTTCCCGGAAGCCTTGACATATTCATAGACAGCCTTTATCTCCTTGTTCTCCAAGAACTTATGCTCACGGGCAGCGATATTGATCTTCACCAGGTCCTGGTACACCACGCGCCCTGCGCCGAGGTTCATATGACCCACCTCCGAGTTGCCCATCTGCCCGTCCGGCAGTCCCACATACTCCCCGCAGGCCTGCAGGTGCCCGAAAGGATACTTCGCCCTCAGGCCGTCGATGACCGGCGTCCCCTGGGTGAATATGGCGTTTGAATAATCGTGTCTTCCCTCGCCCCAACCGTCGAGAATCATTAGAAGTACTTTTCTGTTTTCCATATATGTTGAAATGTTGTTTGTTTTTTACAATATCCTACAAATTTACTTCTTTTTCCAAAATATTCCAACTTCCCCGCCCGCGCGCACCGTTGTGTGACGCCTCCTGCGCCCGGGCGCGATCCTCACCGCGCCTCCCCGCGACGCACTCGCGCTGCACCCCGCGCTTCTCCCCGCCATTCAACGCACTTCCACCCGGACGCCCTTCTGTGGCACAATCCGCGGAAGTGCGTAACGCCGTGCCGCCCCGAAGTGCCCTCCCAGGCCTCTCTGTGGCACATCCCTCCACCCGCCTTCTTACGCACTTCCACCCAAACGGCCTTCTGTGGCACATTTCCCGGAAGTGCGTAACTCCGCCCGCCGCGCGCTTCTCCCCGCCATTCAACGCACTTCCACCCGGACGCCCTTCTGTGGCACATTTCCCGGAAGTGCGTAGCGCCTCGCCGCCCCGAACCTGCCTCCCAGGCCCCCTTCAAGGCCGCATTCCCCCCTCCCACCTTCTTACGCACTTCCACCCAAACGGCTTTCTGTGGCACTTTTTGCGGAAGTGCGTAACTCCGCCCGCCGCCAAACCTGCCTCCCGGGCCCTACGGGGCACTTTCCTCCTTCCTTCTTCCAACGCACTTCCGCCCAAACGGCCTTCTGTGGCACATTTTCCGGAAGTGCGTAACGCCGTGCCGTCCCGAAGTGGCATTCAGGTCCCTTTGGGGCATCTGAGCGAACAAAAACGCTCCAAAACGTACTCTTGGCTGCCCTTGAGGGCACCTGGGCGAACAATAATGCCCAAAAACGTACTCTTGGCCGCCCTAGAGGGCACGTGCGCGCACTTTCAGCGAACCTGCCTTCCGCGCATCTCCAGCAGGGGGTCCTGTGCACTTGCGCGCACGAGCAAAACACGAAGCAGTCCCCCAGGTCCCTCCAAGGCACATTCCTTCTCCCACCCTCTTACGCACTTCGGCCCAAACGGCCTTCTGTGGCTCATTTCTCGGAAGTGCGTAACGCTGCCTGTCGCCGAACCTGCCTTCCAGGCCCCTCTAGGGCGCATTCCTCCTCCCTCCCTCCAACGCACTTCCGTCAAAACGGCTTTCTGTGGCACTTTTCGCGGAAGTGCGTAACGAAGTCCTACCGCAAACCTGCCTTCCAG
>CACZBP010000003.1 GCA_902779495.1 uncultured Bacteroidia bacterium | reverse complement strand
TTTTCAGCTGCTCTTCCGCCGTTTCCGGCGGGGACGACGCCCTCAAACCCCGCATCGTGGTACTGACCGATATCGGCCCCGCCGAAGTGGAACCGGACGACAACGAGTCCGCCGTCCGCCTGCTCGCCTATGCGGACCGTTTCGAGATCGAGGGGCTCATCACCACCATCGGCTGGAACTGCGATCCCTATCCCCCGGAATGGGCCGAATACCTCCGCCGTGTGGAGGACGCCTACGAGCAGGACGTGCAGAATCTGATGAAGCGTTCCGGGCAGACGGAATTCCTCCCCGCGAAGCAGGAACAGGGCGCCCAGCGCCTGGGTTACTGGCCCAGCGCGGACTATCTCCGCAGCCGCACCATGCCCGGCAGCCCCCGCGCCGGCATCGGCGTAATCGGGCCGGACAACGACACCCCCGGCAGCGAACTCATCATCCGCCTGGCCGACGAGCCCGACGAGCGCCCCATATGGGTGTGCGTCTGGGGCGGCGGCAACACCTTCGCGCAGGCCGTCTGGAAGGTGCAGCAGGAGCGCTCGCCCGAAGAGCTGAAAGCCTTCCTGCGCAAGTTCCGCCTCTACACCATCACGGACCAGGACATGGTGTACGCGATGCGGATGAACCGCGCCTACAGTTCCCACCAGTGGCTGCGGCGCGAGTTTTCCGAGGACCTGATGTTCGTCTGGGACGAGAGCGCCTGGCTGAACCAGAACGCCCTCGGGAAGGCGGACTGGGACGCCTATGCGGAGCAGATCCAGGGCCACGGGGCGCTGGGCGGCGTGTATCCGCATTTCCTCTGGGGTGTCGAGGGCGACACGCCGAGTTTCCTGCACGTGATGCCCAACGGCCTCAACGACCCGGACGACCCTACGCAGGCCGGCTGGGGCGGACAGCACGCCTTCGGCCTCTCGCCGGACCGGATCACGAACGCCTGGACCAACTGGCAGCAGCCGCTGAAGGACATCTCCGACGCCTATGAGAAGAAGTTCTACCCGGACGAGTTCCGGGATTTCGCCGCGCGTATGCAATGGGCGGCGGAAGGGGCCGGCAACCGCAACCCGGTCGTGCGGATCGACCGCCGGGGCGGGCTCGATCCCGTCCGGATAAACGCCCGGCCCGGCGCGACGCTGAATCCGGACGCCTCCCTTTCCAGCGACCCCGACGGGGATGGCCTGCAATTTGAATGGTGGTTCCAGCGGTTCCCGGAGGATGACGGAACGATGCCGCAACTGGACGGCGCAGACAGTCCCCGGCCCGTCGTGCATATTCCCGCCGATGCAGCCGGACGCAACTACCACCTCGTCTGCGAGGTCCACGACGACGGTCCCTTCCGGCTGCCCGCCTACCGCCGTGTGATTATTGAAGTACGATGATGCTGAAAACCTTCATTTTGCTGGCCCTCCTGATTCCGGGCCAGTCCCCCGCCCCGAAGAACGTGTCTTCGGAGGCGCTCGGTGCCGTCCAATATGAGGTCCGCTACAAACTGGGCGCCCTCGACACCAAGGTGGCCGATGCCACCATCTCCCTGGAAAAAGGCAAATGGGAGCAGCAGGCCGTCCTGCATTCGCACGCCTCCATCCGCGCCTCCTCCATTTTCCGCCTGTTCCTGAACGCGGAGTACATCGCGGACGCCTACCTCACGCCCGGCGGGCAGGAGCCGGTCTACAGCTTCAACCCCATCAAGAAAGGCGGCAAGGAAGGCAAGTTCGCGTGCACCTATGACCGGAAGGCCAAGACCATCACCACCGAGTTCGTCAAGCCGCCGGCAGACCCCGTGACGCAGACCCTGCCGCTGGACGGGAAGACGATGGACATGCTCTCCCTGCTGCAGTACGTCCGTTTCCAGAACTTCAAGGCCGGGGAGTCCCGTTCCCTGCGCCTGATGATGGGCGCCAACACCGTCTCGGCCACCCTGAACTTCCAGGGCGCCGACACGGAGCGTTTCCCCGGCGTGAAGGCGGAACGTTTCGTGCTCAAGATGGTCGAGCGCGGCCTGATGGAGAACGGCAGCGGCAGCGAGATCACCGTCTGGCGCTCCGCCGGCGCCGACCGCCGGATCCTCGGGCTGGAAACCGCCCTCAGCTCCGGCGTGATGGTCGCTGCGGTCAAAGAATGAGCGGCCGGCGTTCTTCCGCGCTATCTTGAAAACCGGTAAATGACGGTATGATGATACGTCTCGCCCGGACGCAGGACCGCCTTGCCCGGGAACTCGGGACGGTTCAGGGTGTCCGGATACAGCTGTGATTCCATCGCGAAGGCCAGGCGGTTCCCCGTAAAGAACTGCAGGCCCGGTTGGTCGCTGAAGACTTCCATCCGCCGGCCGGAAGCCGGAGAATAGACGGAAGCCACCTTTTCCACCTGCCCTTCCAAACTGTGGTTCAGGCAGAAATTCTGGTCGAAGCTGCGCACCATCCCCTCCGGGATTTCCGGCGCCGGAGCGCCGGGCCCGAAGGCGCCCCGTCCGGCGGGCAGGGCGACCTGACGGCTGCCCAGCGCCACAGGACTGCGGAAATCGTACGGCGTACCGTCCACCGGCAGGAGCCGGCCTGTCGGGATCAGGGTACTGTCCGTCTCAGTGATGGCGTCGGCATTGATCCACACGACGTGGTTGAGGACATTCTCCGCCGGGAACCCGTCCAGGTTGAAATAGACGTGGTGCGACAGGTTGCAGACAGTGGGTTTGTCCGTGGTCGCCCGGTAGTCGATCGACACCCCGTCGTCATCGGTGACGGAAAAGGTCAGGAAGGTCTTCAGGTTTCCGGGGAATCCGTCCACGCCGTCCGCCAGGACGCAACTCAGCACCACCGCGCTTTCGCTCACCGCTTCCACGTCCCACACGACATGGTCGAATCCGTTCCTACCGCCGTGCAGGGTATGTTCTCCGTTATTCCTGGTCACTTCATATTTGACGCCGTCCAGGGTGAACGTCGCGTGCCCGATGCGGTTCGCGTAGCGGCCGAGGGACGACCCCACGGGGTTGCGGCTGAAGGTCCGGTATTGCTGGATATTGTCGTTGTGCCCCACGACATTGGTATATACGCCGTCCTTGTCCGGGGTGTAGATGCCCACGATGTAGCCGCCGAAATTGGTGACCTGGGCGGTGATCCGGCCGTTCGTGATGGTAAACAGGGATACCGGCTTCCCGTCTATCTCCGTTTCGAAATCGGATTTGTCCAACAGGTCGCCGGGGGCCTTTGTCTGGGCCTTCGCAGAAACACAGAAAAGCAGCGCCAGCGCACAGGCGGCCGCAAGCCGGGAAAGAGTCGTCTTTTTCATATGAATAGTTTTAGCTCTGCTAAGCTACACCTTTTTTCCCGTTCCCGCAAGCATTCCTCCGCAGTAAAAAAAGAGACGCCCTCCTCCCGGAGAGCGTCTGCTTTTGTGCGCCGGCGGATTACTCCACGTTGACGGGAATGATGAAGGTGTAGCCCACACCGGCGAAGTGCGTGTACACATAGATCTTCCACGCGCCGGCCTGGTCCAGATCCACCGAGAAGGATGTTTTCTCTACGCCGGAATTAACTCCGAAATTATATCCTACGCTGGCACTGTAAGGAGCGCCGTCTACGGTAACCTTTTTTGAATCAATCGTTACCCCGCTGACGAAGTCGGGCAAGAGATCTGCAAGGGTATATCTGGAATAATACTTCTTGTGGTAATTATACAATGCCGTGATGGCATCGACGACGACCTCGGGATCACCGACCTTCGCTTCGACGGGATCCAGCTCGATCACGGCGTCGGCCGGACGGGCCTTGACGAGGAAGTTGAACTCTCCGATATAAGTAATGTCCTCTACGGGATCGTATATCTGAAGGGAGTGCAAATAGGTGGAATCACTAACCCCATACTCTGCGGCGGAACAGAGGGTCACATCGATGGCTTTAGCGTCATTGGTATGCGTCGAAATTGCACCAGTACCATCAAAATAATCAGCACCGGAGACAACGTTCCAAGAATGATCCTTCCTCACCGCCCCACCTATGAGCTTGCTGCGGTCTCCGTCAACCAGAATTTTGGCAACGAGTGTGTCACAGATATCATCGTAGAACTTGTAATTCCAGGCAATGATTATGTCCTCCGGATCGCCATACTTGTCTAGCGGAGTAAGTTTATACCTGACAATAGACTCATCCACAAAGACGCCGTAGAACGGACTGGAGATGGATGTCCCGGCGCCGTCGATAACCAGTGCGGCGGAATAGCTTTTAGCCTGATCCGCTGCCGAAAGCGTGTTGAAGTTGCTGTCCACGTATACGTCCACCCAACCCTTGTCGGCATTCGCCGCATTGAACTTGACATCCGTCACCGTTAATTTGAGGGGAACCTCGCCGCCCGCGCGGGTTTCGACGGTCTTGACATCGAGGCTGAAGGAAGTGGGATCTGCGGCGAATGCTTCCACAACGGTCTTGGCGGCATCCGTCGGCATGATTTTGAACGTGTTGACCTCCGCTCCGCCGCCGACTATGGACATCTTGCCGTCATCGAATGCAGGCACGAGCACGATGCTCTGCACGCGGGAGTTTATCTCCTCAAAAATATCATTGAGCTGGTCGACCAACAACTTGATTACTTGATCGGTATAATCCTTGGCATCCTGGAGCGTCAACATGTCACCGGCATCAATGTAGCCCTGGAGGCCATCGCTATATTCGCCCGTATACCCATCGGCAAACTTTATGAGATCCCAGATCTTGTCAACCTGATTGAAATACTCGGCGGCGGCAGACTCGAGCACGTCCAGACGACCGGTTCCTTCCGTGTTGGTAATCTGGGCGAGCTGTCCATGGAGCACGGAAATCTGGTCGTCAATGTACTCCTGTACGGTCTTGTCCCCCCATTCACCTTTAAGCAGGCCCTCAAGCGACTCGAGGCGGCCTTCCAGTTCAGCCTTTACGGCTTTCAGTTCAACCTTGGTGGCAGCGATCTTCACGAATTCTTCGAAGGTGGACTTCAGCAGATAGTCGTCTAACTTGGTTATGATCTCCTGGTACAGACCGTCAACATATTCCTTGATGGTCTTACCCTCGGGGAAACCGGCGGTGAGGGCGGTCAGGTTTTCAATCGCAGCCTGCAAGAGACCAAGGGTAACGGCGGTCGCCTCCTTGTATGCCGTGAAATCTTCCTTGTCCAGCTTGTTATTCTGGAGATCCGCGATGGCCTTCTTGAGCTGGTCGATGACGCCGCCCGTCTTGGTCAGGTCCTCAATGGCCTTCTCCGCCTTGGACAGGCGGTTCTCCAACCGGGCGATTTCGCCGTCGATGTATTCCTGCACGGTCGCGTACTTCACGCCCGCGGCCGTCCAGTCGCCCGCCGTCAGGGCGGCGAGGTCCTTCAGCAGGGCGGCGACCTGGTTCACGAAATCCTTGTCGGCGTACTTCAGGCCCGCCAGGACCGTCTGGGCGTTCGCCACGGATGCCTGGAATGCCTCGTAGGTGCTCTTGTCGAGCTTCGCGTCCAGCAGGGCGGTGATTTCATCCCGCAGGCCCTGCATATCCGCCTCGTGGTTCGCGATCGTCTCGTAGGTCGTCGCGAGGGTGGCCTGGAGGGCGCCCAGCTGGCTTTCCAGCGAGGCAACCCGGCCGGGAAGGTCGGCGTACTTTTCTTCCACACTCCGGAGGTCCGCCCCGAAGTCGGTACAGCCGGCAGCGAGCAGCGCGGCTCCCGCGAGGAGCGCCGCCGTGAATCTAATGAATCGGATTTTCATGGTGCTCTGGGTTTTGATTGTTATTATTCTACGGTAATGATGACGACACGGTTGAGGTCGTTCTCGGCGAACGGCTGGATCCGGTCGCCGTTGCCCTCGACGGAGATGATCCGGGACGCGGCGATGCCCTTGCCCACCAGGAAGTCCTTGACGGCGGCGGCGCGCCGGTCGGAAAGCTTCTGGTTGTAGCCGTGGGTGCCGGTGCCCTTGTCGGCATAGCCTTCGATGACGATCCGCACGCCCGGGTTGGCCTTGAGCCAGTCGATGTAGCGGTCGAACTTGCCGGCCTCCTCGCTGGAGATCTCGGCGGAGTTGATGGTGAAGAAGGTGTTGCGCCGGCTCATCTCGGCGGCCAGACGCTCCGCCTCGGCCCGTTCGCGTGCAGCCCGTTCGGCAGCCAGCCGCTCGGCTTCTTCGCGTTCCCGTGCGGCGCGCTCGGCGGCCAAGCGCTCGGCTTCCGCCCGCTCGGCGGCCAGTCTCGCGGCCCGCTCCGCCTCCTCCTGCGCCCGTTTGGCGGCCAGCTCATCGAGGTACGCCTGGCTCGGGCGCGTGGTCTTGCCGAAGGCGAGCTTCAGGCCGGCCAGGGCGTTGAACTGGTGATCGGGGTTGTCCACCCGCTTGGAGTTGAACTTGTCATTGAGGAGGTTGCCGTTCACCTCGAGGGTGAGCGCCACCGCGTCGGACAGGCGGATGCCCGTACCGATTCCGTACCGGCCCACGGGGGAGACCACATGCTTCTCCCAGAGATGGCCGAAGTACGCCTTCGGGTCCGTCTTCGTCACCTTCATGGCGCCGTTGTCGAAGCCGTAGGCCACACCGCCGCCCACGAAGAGGAAGGGGCTGAACACGCGGCGGTGGTTGTATCCGCCGAACAGGTTCGCCAGGTCCACGGTCAGTTCGGCCTGGCCCTGGGCATAGCCGATCTTGTAAACCTCGAAGGGAGAGACGACATTCCCCTTGCCCTGCCAGCCCGTGGCGCCGAAGCGCAGGCCGACGACCGGGGTGAACTGATAGCCGAACAAAACGGCCGCTGCCGGGGAGAGAAGATCCTTGAAGGCTGTCTCGCCGATGGTGTAGGCGGCGCCTCCCTGGACCTGGCCGTACCAGTGGGGATTGAACTCCAGGCTGGGGTCGGCCTTGCTCTGCTGCGCCAGGGCGACCTGCGCGCACAGCGCAGCAGCGAGAGTCAGGAATAGCAGTTTTAGTTTCATAGGAAGCACGTTTTTCGCAGCATAAATATATGATTTTTCGGCCAAAAACCCAAAAAAGTACGCGCTTGCCTGAAAAAGAGAGCCGGCTGTTATACAACAGTCGGCTCTCTTGAAGTGCCTCGGGCGGGACTCGAACCCGCACGGCCGTTTCGGGCCAAGGGATTTTCTTGCCACTATGGCTTTCGCCACCAGTCTCTGTTTGTGGTCCGGACTATTCCTTCACCATGGATCTCGGATCTTTAAGTGTGTCGTGTCTAGTCTCTGCACCTTCCTCCTCCCGGAGGCTTGGCTCAAGATTACCATCAGCTTTACCTGTTAAGGCTTCCTTGACTTTACGACATTCTACATCGCTCCTTTCGGAACGCGCACTCAAATGATTCTAAGTCCCTCGTGTCTACCATTCCACCACCAAGGCTCGGTGCAAAGATACTGCTTTTTTGGCTCTCCCGCAATTTCTGCCGGGCAAATGGGGATCTTCCGGCCGATAACGGCGGACAAGACCGGTTACTGCGGACGGGGAGCGCCCGGGCGCGGACCGGCGCCGGGAGCACCGGGGCCGGCGGGACGGCCGCCGCCGCGTCCGAAGAAGCCGCGCTGCTCGGTCTGGGCGTTGGGATCGATGGCCTTCGCCACGATCTCGGCGATCCGGCGGGCACCCTGCTGGGTGGGATGGATGCCATCCTCCTGATAGAGGTTCTCCTGGCCGGCGAAAGCGGCGTGGAGGTCAATCACCTCCAGCTTGTTCCGCTTGGCGACCCGCTCGACCGCGGGGATCACCTCCTCCGCGATGAGCTTCTCGCTGATGGTCCAGCTGTCCTTGAGGGCCGGGATGGGCGTGCACACCAGGATACGCGGTTTCGTGGGCAGGGCCTTCAGCGCGTCGATCATCTTCTGCATATCGGCGGAGAACGCCTTCCGGTCCTTCCAGTTGTGCGTCTTGGTGTCGTTGGTGCCCAGCTTGATCACGACCACGTCGGGCTGGAACGCGAGGGCGTCCTGCCAGGCGAGTTCATTCATGTACGGCAGGTCGCCGGAGTCCATCATCGTGCGGGCGCTTACGCCCAGGTTCTTCACCACGTAGCCGTCGCCCAGCATCGTCTGCACCTGGGCGGGATAGCCGTTCACCGTCCGCAGGTCGATGCCGTGGCCGTCGGTGATGCTGTCGCCGATGCAGGCCACGCGCACGGCATCCTGCTTCGGGGCCTTCAGGTTGTCCAGCCAGGAAGACAGGTCGGAGACCATCTGGTCGTGGTAGGCGAAGAAAGGCATATAGCCGTAACCGTGGCCGCCGGTGGGATAGATATGCAGCGAGCAGCTGTTGCCGGCCTCCCGCATCGCGGTGTAGAAGGCGATGGCATTGGGCACGGGCGGCACCAGGTTGTCATCGCTCGAGAGCACGATGAAGGCGGGCGGGGTGATGTGGCTGCGCACCTGGTACTGGTTGCTGTACAGGCGCACCAGCTCGGGATCCTTCTGCTGGTCGCCCAGCAGGCCATCCAGCGAGCCCTGGTGCGTGCCGGGACCCATCGTGATCACCGGATAGACCAGGATCTGGAAGTCCGGCCGCAGTTCGTACGGCGTGTGCGTGGCGATGGTGGAGGCCAGGTGGCCGCCGGCCGAGGAGCCCATGATACCCACGTCGCGCGGGTTCAGCTTCCATACGGCGGCGCTGTCGCGCACGATGCGCATGGCCGTCTCCACATCCGTGATGGGAAGGGTCCGGTCCCCGTGGGGAATCCGGTAGTTCACGAGCATGAAGGCGATGCCGCGCTTGTTGAAGAACGGGGCCCAGGCCGCACCCTCGTGGGTGTTGGACAGGACGGCATAGCCGCCACCCGGACAGTCGACCACCGCGCGCCCGGTGGGCTCCTGCGGCAGATAGACGACCATCTGGGCCGCTCCGTCGGGAGTCAGGTCCAGGGTGAACTGACGGGCGGGTTTGGCGAGACCTTCCGGTTCCGAGGCCTGTCCGAACCCGAAGCCCTGCGCGCCCGCGTTCAGCGCGGCCGCCAGCAGCAGGGAAACAAACAGCAACTTTTTCATATCCAGAACGTTAAAAATATTTCTTTTCCTGGCGGTCCAGCGCGATGAAGATGAAGATCATCACGGAGAACGCCCACAGCGACGAGCCGCCGTAGCTGAGCAGCGGCAGCGGGATGCCGATCACCGGCATCAGGCCGATGGTCATCCCGATGTTGATGAACAGGTGCATGAACAGGCAGGCGGCGAGGCAGAAACCGTAGATGCGCGTGAACGCCTCCCGGCTTCGGTCCGCGTCGTTCAGGATGCGCCAGATCATGAAGACGTACAGCAGGATCACCGTCAGGCAGCCCAGGAAGCCCCATTCCTCCCCCACCGTGCAGAAGATGAAGTCGGTGCTCTGCTCGGGCACGAAGCCGTAAGTGGTCTGCGTCCCCTGCAGGTACCCCTTGCCGAACAGGCCGCCCGAGCCGATGGCGATCATCGACTGGCGCACGTTGTAGCCCACGCCGGCCGGGTCCTCCTTCATGCCCAGCAGGACCTCGATGCGGCTGCGCTGGTGGTCCTGGAGGACGTTGTTGAAGATGAAGTCGGTCGCGAAGACCAGCACCACGCCGGCCAGGAAAGCCATCACGCAGCGCCAGAACATCCGCCGGCGCAGATTGCGCTGTTCGCGCCGGCTGTGGTACAGCAGCTGGAGGTAATAGCCCGCGCACAGGACGAACATCACCGTCACCGAGATCCACCACTTCGTGACGAGCGTCAGGATGAAAAGCAGGATGGCCAGCCCCAGCAGCGCGATCCACCAGCCGGACAGGCCCTCGCGGTACAGCACGAACAGGAAGCCCACGTACACGAGAGCGGAGCCGGTCTCGCTTTCGCCGAGGATCGCCAGCATCGGCATGCCGATGATCAGGGCCACGTACAGGAAATGCTTCCGGTTGGCCAGGCGGAAGTTGGGCTTGCTCATCACCATCGCCAGTAGCAGCGAAGTGGTGATCTTGGATATCTCCGCCGGCTGGAACTTGACGGGCCCCAGCTCGAACCACGAATGCGAACCCTTGACGTCCTTGCTCACGAAGATGACCAGCACCAGCAGGAAGAACACCGCCACGTAGGCATAGGGAGAAATGACCTCCCAGAGCCGCGGGTTCACGACGAACAGGATGAGGACGTCCAGCACGATGGCCGTCGCGATCCAGATCGCCTGCTTGCCGCTGCGCACCGACCAGGAGAAGATGGACCCCGGCTCGGCGGAATGGATGGAGGCGTAGATGTTCAGCCAGCCGATCAGCACCAGCGCCAGGTAGCAGCCCACGAGCCGCCAGTCCACGGTCTTGCCGAGTCCCCTGTCGAAAGATCCTGTATCGAGCGGTGCCATATCAGAAGAAGCGGGTGGTCAGCAGGCGGTCCTCCAGGTACTTGCGCTCAGGGGAAATCTCGCCGTTGATGTATTTCTCCAGCATCAGGGAAGCCACCGGCAGCGCCCAGGTGGCGCCGAAGCCGGCGTTCTCGACGTAAGCCGCCACGGCAATCTTCGGATTGTCCTTGGGGGCGAAGCAGATGAACACGGAATTGTCCTTTCCGTGCGGGTTCTGGGCAGTGCCGGTCTTGCCGCACACGTCCAGGCCGGGGATGCGGGCGCTGAAAGCGGTGCCGCCCGCCGAGCCGCCGCCGTTCACGGCCATGTACATCCCCTCCACGCAGGTCTTGAAGTGCGTCGTGTCCACGAGGGTGTACTGGCGCTCCTTGTACTTGGGATCGATCTCGACCCCCTCGGAATCCTTCACGATGTGGGGGATGTAGTAATAGCCACGGTTCGCCATCGTGGCCGCCAGGTTCGCGATCTGGAGCGGCGTGGCGCCGATCTCGCCCTGCCCGATGGACAGGGAGATGACGGTCTGGAAGCGCCAGCGGCCCTCCCCGTACACCTTGTTGTAGAAGGCGGAGGTGGGGATGTTGCCGCCCAGTTCGGAGGGGAAGTCGCTGCCCAGCTTGCGGCCGAAGCCGAAGCTCAGCACATACTCCCGCCAGCGGTCGAAAGCCGCCGCCGTGCTGCCGTAACGCCGGTTGTCCAGGATGTTGCGGAAGACGTAGCAGAAATAGCCGTTGCAGGACGTGGCGATCGCGCTCAGCAGGTTCAGCGGCGAGGCGTGGCCGTGGCAGCCGAGCCGGCGGTTGCCGCCATAGGGGAAGCCGTGGTTGCAGGGATAGCTGTCGGACGGGACCAGCACGCCCTCCTGCAGGCCGATCAGGCCGTTGATGAGCTTGAACACGGAGCCCGGCGGATAAGACGCCATCACGGTGCGGTTGAACATCGGCTTGCGGGGATTGCGCGCGATCTCGGCGTAATGCTTGCCGATGTCGCTAAGCACGTCCACGTCGATGCCCGGGCTGGATACCATCGCCAGGATCTCGCCGGTGGACGGCTCGATGGCCACGACGGAGCCCACCTTGCCCTCCATCAGCCGCTGGCCGTACTGCTGCAGGTGCGCGTCGATCGTCGACACGACGTCCCGGCCCGGCTCGGCGGGCTTGTCCTCCTCGCCGTCCTTGTAGGGGGACTGGAGGCGGTTGCGGGAGTCCCGCAGATAGATGTGGTAGCCCTTCACACCGCGCAGCTTGTCCTCCATCGCGGCCTCCAGGCCGGTCTTGCCCACATAGTCGCCCGAGCGGTAGTCGGGATGCTCCTTGATGAAGTCCGCATCCACCTCGGAAATGTAGCCCAGCAGGTTGCCGCCGGCGTTGAAGGGATATTGCCGCACGCTGCGCACCTCCGCCTTGAAGCCGGGGAAGCGGTAGGCCTCCTCGGCGAACTTGATGTAGTTCTCCGGGGTGATGTGCTTGATGAACGGCAACGTCTGGTAACCGATCCGCGTACGGTAGAGCGCGTAGTAGGCCATCCTTTCCCGGATGAAATCCGCCGTGGTGTCCAGTGCCGTGGCGAGCGCCAGCGTATCGAAGGGTCCCACGTCGCGCGGGGTCACGGAAATGTCGTAGCAGACCTCGTTGCCCACCAGGATCTCCCCGTTGCGGTCGTAGATGACCCCCCGCGGGGGATAGACGTAGTTATAGACCATCGAGTTGTTCGACGCGTCCTTCTTGTACTTGTCGTTGACGATCTGGATATAGAAAATCTTCCCCAGCAGGATGGCCGAAACGGCCACCAGCCCGATCACAAGCCTGTTTTTCCGGTTCATCTCCATCGCGCGGCGGTATCTTCAAGCAGGATGTCGCAGATGAACACGGACACGAAACCGCTCAGCAGGAGCGAAAGGCCGAACTTGGCTGCGCCGAACCAGAAGGGGCGCGTGCCGGCGTCGTCCAGCCAGATGTAGGGCAGCAGGAAGGCCCCCGTCATCAGCAGGACCGCGGGGACGAACTTCAGCCAGCCCAGCCGGCGTACCGAGAGCTCCTCGCCGCGGGCGAAGAGTTCGGAGCCGAATACCAGCGAGATCACCCCGCGGCGGATCAGGGCCACCGGCACCAGGGCGAAGGCGGTCAGTCCCAGCTGCCCGGTTACCAGGAAGTCGGTCGCCACCCCCGTCACGAAGGCGATGAGCATCGCCTCCACGGTGCTCCGGGAGATGGGCAGGCACAGGATCATCGCCGGCAGGATGGCGATGACGATGAACTGCGAGAAATTGAAATAGTTCCACAGGACCGCCTGCGCGAGGAAAAGCAGGAAATATTTCAGGCCGCCCAGTCTCATCGCTCACCCTCCCCTGCGGCCTCCAGGGCCATGATTTCCGTGCGTTCGAGATTCTCCACCACCGTCACGTAGCGGACCGTGGAAAAGTCCTGGAACAGGGTGACGTCCACGGCGCGGGTCGAACCTTCGACCAGGTGGGACTCCCCCGTGACGCCGATCGGCACGTCCGGCGGAAAGATCGTGGAATAGCCGCTCGTCCGGACGGTGTCGCCCGGCTCGACGGAATAATGCGGCGGCAGGTTGCGGACCACGGCGCCGTTTGACCGGATCCCGTCCCAGGAAAGCAGCGAGACGACCTCGGTCCGGCCGATCCGGGCCCCGACGCTCATCTGCAGGTCCATCAGCGTGCGCCCGTAGGAGTAGTGCCGGTCCACGGCCTCCACGATGCCGACCACGCCCTTGTCGGAGATGATGCCGCTCTGGGGGCGGACGCCGTCTTCCGAACCCTTGTTGAGGATGATGTAGTTGTGGCTGCGGTTGCGGCTCATCTTCACCACGGTGGCGGGGATGTAGCGGTAGGAGGTCGAATCGCGCGCCGCCATCCGGGCGAGTTCCTCCTGCTCCGTCTCCAGGCGCCCGTAGGCGCGCAGTTGCGCCTGCAGGCGGGCGTTCTCCTCCTGGAGCTCGCGGTTGAGCCGCTCCAGCTGGAAGTGGCTCCGCACCGACTCCCCGTGGCCCCACAGGAAGGCCATCGTCCGGTGCGAGGCGCGGTTGATCCAGATGTCCTGCAGGGTGGAAGTGGCCTGTAGCATCGCAAGCGCAGCAACCTCCAACAGAATGAAGATTGCCGCGCTGACAAGGAAAGAAGACGTCTTCCGGCCCTGTGGCATCCTAACGCATCAGGAAAGAGTAGCGGTCGGTATGCTTGAGCGCATCGCACGTTCCGCGGGCCACCGCGTGGAGCGGGTCCTCGGAGACGTGGAACTGGATGTTGACCTTGTCCTGGAAACGGCGGGCGAGGCCGCGCAGCAGGGCGCCGCCGCCCGACAGGAAGATGCCGTTCTCGACGATGTCGGAGTAGAGCTCCGGCGGGGTGTTCTCCAGGACGTGGAGGATGGAAGTCTCGATTTTCGCGATGGACTTGTCCAGGCAGTGCGCGATCTCCTGGTGGGTGATCGTGGCCTCGACGGGATGGGCCGTCATCAGGTTCGGGCCGCGCACGATGAACGGCGCCGGCTCTTCCTCGTCCGTCAGGTCGGGAATCACGGCGCCCACCGCCATCTTGATCTTCTCGGCGGTAATCTCGCCGACGCGGATGTTGTGCTGCTGGCGGAGGTAGTACTGGATGTCGCTGGTGAGCTCGTCGCCTGCGGTCTTGATGCTTTCCTGCTGGACTATGCCGCCCAGGGAGATGACCGCGATTTCGGCGGTGCCGCCTCCGATGTCGACTACCATATTGCCCTTGGGGGCTTCCACGTCGAGGCCTATACCGAGGGCTGCTGCCATAGGCTCATAGATAAGGTAGACGTCGCGGCCGCCGGCGTGCTCGGAAGAGTCACGAACGGCCCTGATTTCCACTTCCGTGGAGCCTGAGGGGATGCCTACTACTATTTTGAGGTTGGGGGTGAAGAGGGTCTTGTGTTTGCTGTTCACCTGCTTGATGAAGCCGCGGATCATCATCTCGGCGGCGTTGAAGTCCGCGATGACGCCGTCCTTAAGCGGGCGGACGGTCTTGATGCCGGGGTTCGTCTTTTCGTGCATCAGCTTGGCTTTCTGGCCTATGGCTATGCACTTGCCGGTGTGGTTGTCAAGTGCCACGATGCTCGGTTCGTCAAGCACTATCTGGTCATTCTGGAAGATGACGGTGTTGGCGGTTCCGAGGTCGATGGCGAGCTCCTGTGTCAAAAAAGAAAATGCCATTTTTATATTGGGTCTGCAGGGTTCAACATATTTTTCGTAAAATTACGAAGAATTTTCTAATTTTGCACTATATATATGAGCAGAAAGTTATATCTTGTCATAACGGCGGCCGGCTCCGGCACCAGGATGGGCTCGGCAACTCCCAAGCAGTTTCTCTGCCTTGGCGGGAAGGCCATTCTCCAGCGCACTATAGAGGTCTTCGTCCGGGCGGTTCCTGATGTGAAGGTAGTCACCGTGCTGCCCAAGGACCATATGGACCAGTGGAAACAGTATTGCCTGGAGAATTCCTTCACCCAGCCCCAGCTGCTGGTGGAAGGCGGCATCACCCGGTTCCATTCCGTGCGCAATGCCCTTGCTCGCATTCCCGAAGGCGCCATCGTCGCCGTCCACGACGGCGTGCGTCCGCTTGTGAGCGAGAAACTGATACGTGGTATGGTCGCGAAGATGTCCTCCACACGTGCCCTGATTCCCGTCATCCCCTCGGTGGACACCCTGAAACTGCTCTCCAAAGACTCCGAAGGTCACCTGCAAACAATTGAAGGCCAGGCCATTGACCGCTCCCAGGTGTGGTGCGCCCAGACCCCCCAGATGTTCCTCTCGGAAGACATCAAGGCGGCCTATGCCCAGGCCTTCGACACCTCCTTCACCGACGACGCCTCAGTCGCCGCCAAGGCCGGCATTCCCCTGGGCTGGTGCGAAGGAGAGCGCTATAATCTCAAGATAACTACAAAGGAAGACCTCCGTCTGGCGGAAGCCCTCCTCCACTTCCAGATCTGAAAAGGCACCGACCCCCAGACCCCCGAATCCAGGCTGCGGTAAGGATGTCAATCCTCCCCTTGGACGGACACGTCAGTCAGCACCGATTCCACTGAGAAACTGCGAAGGGCTCATTATGGGGATGCGCGAAGGGGCATAGTCGTGCACATCCCTCGTTATTATCAGATCACATTTATTCTCAAGGGCGCAAGCGTACTGCATGGCATCCTCGATATCGTTAAAACCTCCCTTAAGCGCAGATTCAACATGGGATGCCTTGGAACTTAAGATGTCCAGACCTTCCAGCAGTTTTGCCAGCAGGGCCTTCTTTTCTTGAGGGGCCATCTTTTTAAGAACATATGCTACCGTAGGAATGGTTATCGCTGCGACACATCGCTCCATACCCAACTCTTTTGCTGCGGAAAGCACTTTGATTGCATTGTCCGTCAGAGCCTTGTCATCTCTTTTCAAGACGACATCAAGCAGTATGTTGGTATCGAAGAAGACTCTCATAAGTCAAGGATTGCAGCCAGGCGGGCATCGGCACGGACTTCTTCCCCGGAGAAACTGACGGATCCTGCAATATCCTTGAGATTGCCGTCGACTGTCAGCGGATGGCTGAGCTTGGGAAGGGTTAAACTTTTCATCTGCCGCTTTTGGGGAATCAATATGATCTTATCGTCCTTCTCGTCGATATCAAAGACGGTATCTGCCGACAGTCCAAGCCTTTTCAGTAAGACCGACGGCACGATAAGTGCGAGGCTTGAACCAACCTTGACAAGCGATTTTCCTTGAATCATATACATCATTTTCCGCAAAAGTACCAAAAATGATTATAATGTCCAAAAAAGATTATAATACTTCCTGAATTATCACTGATATTCCTCAATCTCGAAGGTGAGTTCCACGTCGCCGAAGTGGCCGGTGCGGGAGGAGTTCTTCTCGAAGTACTTTGCCGAGAGCTGGCCGCGCCAGACTATGTCGTCGCGAGAGTTGAAGGGGATGGAGATGTCGAAGCCGTAGGACTTGGACTTTATCTTCACCTCGGCCGAGCATTTCCACGAGGTGATGGTGCCGCCGTCATCCTCGGTGATCATAAAGGCGCAGGTCCCCAGCTGCTCGGACCATTGCGAGACCAGCACGGCATTGAACGGCTTGACCTGGCCGACCTCGCTGCGCTTGACCACTATCATAAAGTCGGTAATCGCCGGGGAATAGAGCTTGAGCTCCGCCTCGGTGGTGGCGAAAAAGTCCTCCACGGCGGCGCATTTGACGAAGAATTCGCTGGCTCCTGCGAACCAGGTGTCGTAGTTGCGGTTGGCCTTGAAGTCCTTGAGCAGCAGGGTCCTGCAGGGGGCGTTTGCCTTGGTGCGGCCTATCACGATACTGCCCGAGCCCTCACCCCAGGACGGGTCCTGGCGGCGGAGCATCTCCAGGGAAGTGTAGGCACTGTCGTCGTTGCGGTTCACCACCCAGACCGGGGTCTCGGCGGCCATATTCTCATCCACTACAATCTCGTCCACGCTGCCGTCGGGAAGCATCCGGTAGCCCGTGTTGCGGGAGCTGCCGTCGGCCGGGTCGAAGGTCACCACCGGGAGCGTCTCGCCGTCCCATTTGTCCCAGCCGGGCCAATATATCTGGATATCAGAGCTTTCCAGGGCCGAGAGGAAGTCCTCCGGGGAAACGTCGGAGGCCTTGGTCGTGCGCGAGCGGACATATTCGGAAATCATATCCTTCAGGGGCCTTTCATATTCGCGGGCCTCAGCCTTGGTGGCATCGTCACCGACCCCGGTCCCGGGGCTGGAGAACAGGTCTCGCATCATATATTCGTCGTCATATCCGTTACCGGAGGAGGAGCTGACGGCGTCGTGGACCTCCTTCATCTGCGAAGTCCCGATGGGGATATCCGACAGGATCAGAGCGACATCCTCCAGCGCAACTGCCGGAGGTTCCGGGGCGAAATCCCCGCTGTGGTCCACCCTTTCACATCCGAGGGCGGCCAAAAACGTCATTGCTGCAAAAACAATCTTTTTCATAGCCAAAAGTTTTTGCAAAGTGACGAATAAATTATCCGTTTAAAAAATCCGTAAACGACTAATTGCTAAAATCGCCATCCCAGGCACCTGAAATGGCGATTTTAGAGGTCTTGAAAGGAGAAAAACCTTCACAAAAAGGCGGTTCTCCCTATTCGTTCTTTGAGAAACTTGTGCTCTTGTAGTCCTTGACCCAGACCTGGCGGTCGATGGCCTCGTCCAGGGAAATCATCGTGTCGGTGGCCTGGATGTAGGGGATCTTCTGGATGGTGCGGAGGAGCACTTCCATAAGGTGGTCGTTATTCAGGCAGTAGATTTTCACCAGAAGGGCATACTTGCCGGTGACGAAGTGGCATTCCACAATCTCGGGAATCTTCTTCAGGGAGGCTACCACTTCAAGATACTTGTCGGCCTCAGCGAGGGAGATGCTCACGAAGGCGCAGACGTTCAGGCCCAGGGCCTGGGGCTTCACCAGGAGGCGGGAGCCGGTGATCACGCCGGCTGACTCCAGACGCTTCACCCTCTGATGGATTGCGGCACCGGACACGCCACACTCCCTTGCGATCTCAAGGAAGGGCATACGGGCGTTCTTCACGAGGAAGGAAAGGATCTTCTGATCGGTCGAATCTATGTGGTAGTTTGCCATAGTTGATTTCAATTTGTAATTAAACTTGTGCAAATCTAATCAAAAAATCGCAAACTTGGTGATTTACCGAACAAAAAATACTTTCATTTTTTAAACCGAGCTTTGTAAGAGGTCTTTTTTGCAGACGCGGGAGCGGAGATAATCTCCCTGCATTTCTCCTCGGTCAGGGTCTCGGGATTGATTCCGCGGGAAAGGCGGAAATTCTTCCCGTCAAACTTGATATATGGGCCGTAGCGGCCGTTGAGGACCTGTATTCCGGAACCGGCGAACTCCTTGATGAGGCCGCTTCCGGCACTGTCGGAAAGCAGTGCGCGGCATTCTTCCAGGGTGATGGTCAGAGGATCCTTGCCCTTCGGAATCGAAACGTTCTTGTCGCCATATTTCAGATAGGGACCGAAACGGCCTTTCATCGCCACCACGGGGATGCCGCCCAGGCTGCCCACGGTGCGGGGAAGTTCGAAGAGCCTGAGGGCCTCCTCAAGGGTGAGGCTCTCGATGAGCTGGCCGGGGGCGAGATTGGCGAACTGACGCAGGTCGCCTTCGCCCTTCTGGACATAGGGGCCCCACTGCCCGTAGCGGGCAACTATGACCTGTCCGTCGGAAGGGTCGACACCGACTTCGCGGGAGACGTGGCTGAAGGAACGGTCGCTCATCAGTTCGTCCACCTTCTTGTGGAAGGGGGTGTAGAAGGATGATATGACGGAGTTCCACTGCTCCTTGCCTTCTGCGATTTCGTCGAAGTCTTTCTCCACATTGGCGGTGAAATCATAATCCATAACTTCACCGAAATTCTCTGTCAGATAGTCGGTTACTATCATTCCCACTTCCTGCGGGAGCAGCTTGCCCTTCTCGGCGCCGACAGTCTCGACGGCCTGGGAAGAGGTGATGGAAGAGCCCTTGAGGGTGAGGTTGGTCACAGTGAATTTCTCGCCTTCCTTGTCGCCTTTGGTGATGTAGCCCCTGCCGGTCGTGAGGGTCGAGATGGTGGGGGCATATGTGGAAGGACGGCCGATTCCGAGCTCCTCGAGCTTCTTGACGAGGGTGGCTTCGGAATAGCGCGGCGGAAGCGGGGTGAACTTGCACAGGGCGTCTATGCTGCCCTGCTCCATCACGCATCCTTCGGCGAGGTCGGGGAGGATTATCTCCTCGTCCTGGATGGGCTCGTCGGTGCTCTCCATATAGAGCTTGAGGAAACCGTCGAAGAGGACCTGCTGGGCCTGGATGAAGAACTTCTCGCTCCTGCGGTCGGAGCTCACGCGGATATCGGTGCGGAGTATCCTTGCGTCGGACATCTGGCAGGCGACGGTGCGCTTCCAGATGAGGGCATAGAGCTTCTTCTCCTGGGCGGTGCCTTCGATGGAAGTGTTTGATATATAGGTAGGACGGATGGCCTCGTGGGCTTCCTGGGCGCCCTTGCTGGAAGTGTGGTACTGCCTGGGGCGGGAATACTCGGGGCCGAAGTTATCCAGGATGAACTCCTTGGCGGTGTTGATGGCAAGGCCGGAGAGATTCACCGAGTCGGTACGCATATAGGTTATAAGACCCCTTTCATACAGGGACTGGGCAATCCTCATCGTCGTGCTCACCGGGAAGTGGAGCTTACGGGCCGCCTCCTGCTGAAGCGTGGAGGTGGTGAAAGGCGCGGCGGGGACCCTTGAGCCTTCTTTCTTGTCCACCGAGGATATCCTGTACGTGGCTCCGATGGAGTCTTCGAGGAATCGGCGGGCTTCCTCCTGGGTCTTGAAGCGGTCCTCGAGGATTGCCTTCACCTTCACGGAAGAGGCGGTGCCTTCGGGATGGAAGACGGTCTCGATGCGGTAGAAGGCCTCTTTCGAGGCGGCGAGAATTTCCTTCTCGCGGTCCACCACCAGCCTCAGAGCGACGCTCTGCACGCGGCCGGCCGAGAGTTTGGGCTGGATCTTTCGCCACAGCACCGGGGAAAGCTCGAATCCCACCAGACGGTCCAGCACGCGGCGGGCCTGCTGGGCATTCACGAGGTTCATGTCCAGGGACCTGGGATTCTCTATCGCGGAAAGGATAGCGTTCTTGGTAATCTCGTGGAAGACAATCCTTTTGGTGTTCTCGGGCTTGAGTCCGAGAGTCTCGCACAAGTGCCACGATATGGCTTCTCCCTCGCGGTCCTCATCGGATGCGAGCCAGACCTTGCCGGAGGATGCCGCCAGCTTTTTCAGGTCGGCCACGACCTTCTTCTTGTCGGAGGGGATGACATATTCCGGGGTGAAGCCGTGGTCTATGTCCACGCTGAGCTTCTTCTCCTGAAGGTCACGGATGTGCCCGAAACTGGGCTTAACTATATAGTCTTTTCCAAGAAACTTCTGAATTGTTCCGGCCTTTGCCGGGGACTCCACTATTACCAAATCTGCCATAAATAATCCGAACCATCCACTTTTTGGGGTTCCGGATTGCAAAGTAAAGCAGTTTTAGGGGATTTTTCAAAATTTTATCGCTATTTTTGTAATCCCTAAAAAGGATGAAAATTTATTTTCATAAAATTTCTCGTATGACCGACAAGACGAAAAAGAAAATCATAAAATGGTTCTGGATAGTTGTCCTGGCCCCCATAGCGGCGTTCATACTGCTGCTCCTTACGGTCTGGGCCTTCGCCGACATCCCCTCATTCGCCGAACTGGAAAACCCTGAAAGCAAGCTCGCCACCCAGGTAATAGCCGAAGACGGGGAGATCCTGACGACCTTCCACATCGAAAACCGCTCCTACGTCAGCTACGACGAGCTCTCGCCCTATGTGGTCCAGGCCGCCATAGCCACCGAAGACAAGCGCTTCTACAACCACTCCGGCATCGACTTCTGGTCCCTGGGCCGCGTGGCCTACCGCACCCTCCTGCGGGGCGACTCCTCCCAGGGCGGCGGCAGCACCCTCACCCAGCAGCTCGCCAAGACGCTCTATCCCAGGGCCGACATAAGCAGCAGGATTCCCGGCGTGTCGAAGATAAAGATGGTCTGGATCAAGTTCAAGGAGTGGATCACCGCCGTCAAGCTCGAAAGGGACTACACCAAGGAAGAGATAGTGGATATGTACCTGAACGCCGTCTTCTTCGGCAGCAGCGCATATGGCATCAAGGCCGCTTCCCAGACCTTCTTCGCCAAAGACCCGATAGACCTTAATATAGAAGAGAGCGCCGTGCTGGTGGGTATGGTCAACAAGCCCACCCGCTACAACCCCGCCCTCCATCCGGACCTCGCCCTCCAGCGCAGGAACCTGGTAATCAGCCGTATGGCCGAGGAGAAGTTCATCTCCAAGCAGGTGGCCGACTCGGTGAAGGCCATTCCCATATCCCTTTCCTACCAGGTCCAGGACCACAACTCCGGCCGCGCCCCGTATTTCAGGGATATGCTCCGGCGCTATATGAATGCCACCAAGCCCAAGAAATCCTCCTACAGCATCCCGGAGGACTACACGGTGGATTCCCTCCTGTGGCAGAACGACCAGCTCTATGGCTGGCTCAACAAGAACACCAAGCCCGACGGCAGCAAGTATGACCTCGACCGCGAAGGCCTCCGCATCTACACGACCATCAACTACAAGATGCAGAAATATGCCGAAGAGGCTGTCTCTGAGCACCTTCCTTCGCTGCAGAAGAGTTTCTGGGGAGACCTCAAATACAAGCGCAACGCCCCCTTCGCCAACGATGTGGACAACGCCACGACGGAGCTGCTGATGAGGCAGGGCCGCCGCTGGAGCGACCGCTGGCGCGTGATGAAGAAGGCGGGAGTGCCTGAAGAAGAGATCGTTGCGAGCTTCTCAAAGCCGGTGAAGATGCGAGTCTTCACCTGGGACAAGCCCGGCTACCGCGACACCACGATGACCCCGGACGACTCCATCCGCTATATGAAGTCCTTCATCCGCGCATCGTTCGTGGCGATGGAGCCCTCCACCGGCCACGTAAAGGCCTATGTCGGCGGCCCCAACTACCGCTATTTCAAGTATGACAACGTCACCCAGGGCAAGCGCCAGGTGGGCTCCACCATCAAGCCCTTCCTCTACACCCTCGCGATGCAGGAAGGTATGAGCCCCTGCGACGAGACGGTGTGCATCCCCCAGACCTTCATAATTGGCGACAACACCTGGACTCCCCGAAGCACGGACAAGGACGAATGGATAGGAATGACCGTCACCCTGAAATGGGGCCTGACCCACTCCTCCAACAACATCTCCGCCTACCTGATGAAGCAGTTCGGCCCCCAGGCGATGGCCAGGATGATGCGGAAGATGGGCATAGGAAGCCACATCGACGAGGTTCCCTCGCTGTGCGTAGGCCCCGCGGATCTGTCTCTGTATGAGATGGTTGCAGCCTATAACACCTACCCTTCCAAGGGCGTCTATGTCTCCCCGATATTCGTGACCCGCATCGAAGACAGCCAGGGCAACATCCTGGGCGAATTCACCAACCGCAAGCGCGAAGCCATCAGCGAGCAGACAGCCTACCTGATGGCCAACCTGATGCAGGGCGTAGTGAACCAGGGCACCGGCTCCAGGCTCCGCTCGGTCTATAGGCTCACCGGCCAGATAGCCGGCAAGACCGGAACCACCAACGACAACTCCGACGGCTGGTTCATAGGCTACACCCCCACCATCACGGCGGGCATATGGGCAGGAGGCGAGGACCGCCAGGTCCACTTCCAGTCCCTCGCGCTTGGCGGCGGCTCCAATATGGCCCTGCCCATCTGGGGAATATTTATGAAGAAAGTGCTCGCCGACGGCACCCTCGGAATCTCGGCCGAGGACCGTTTCGCCGAACCTGCAGGCGTGGGCGTGCGCCTTGACTGCAGCGGCGGCTCGGAAGACACCAGCAGCGGCGGGGACGATCCAAATGACTATTATTTCGAGTAAAGCATATGGCAAAGTACAGCAACATAGCCGTAATCTACGGAAGCGATTCTTCCGAATGGGAAGTGTCCTGCAGGAGCGGAGAATTCACTGCCTCCAGAATAGACGACACCCGCTACAGCATATATGAGATCTTCGCCCGCTTCGGCAAGTGGGAGCTCGTCGCCTTCCGCAAGAAGGACTCGATGCGCGTGACTTTCCCCGAGGGCGCCCGCCCCAGGGTCGACCGCAACGACTTCTCGGTGAGCGTCTACGGCGAGAAAATCAAGCTCGACTTCGTCTATGTGATGCAGCACGGAAAGCCCGGCGAAAACGGTCTCCTGCAAGGCTATCTGGAGATGCTAGGCATCCCCTTCAGCAGCTGCTCCGCCTTCGTGTCCGCAATGGTATTCGACAAATATGCCTGCAAGAGCTACCTTCGCGGAGTCCCCTTTGTGAAGCTGGCCCCCGACACCTTCATCCGCAAGGGAGCCGACGTGGAAGCCTTCTGCAAGGACTTCAGCCTCGAATTCCCCGTGTTCGTCAAGCCCACCGACGGCGGCTCCAGCTTCGGCATCACCAAGGTCAATGAGCCCTCCGGCCTTGCGGACGCCATCAATTACGCCTTCACGGAAGGCGACACCGTCATCATCGAGAAAGGCATATCCGGCCGCGAACTCACCTGCGCCGCCTTCATTGACGGCGGCTCGGTCAAGACCCTGCCCCTTATCGAGATAGTCTCCGAAAACGAATATTTCGACTACGACGCCAAATACAACGGCCACAGCAAGGAAATCTGCCCCGCCCCCGTGCCGGAGGACGTGGCTGCCCTTGTCCAGCAGACAACGGCCAAGGTCTATTCCCACCTCGGCTGCAAAGGCGTCGTGAGGGTGGACTACATCCTCGCCGAAGACGGCCTTTACTTCCTGGAAGTCAACACTATACCGGGAATGACCAGCGCCTCGCTCGTGCCCAGGATGGTCCGCACCGCAGGGATTGATATGACCGACTTCCTGACCACGGTCATTGAGAATTCCTGATGCTCCTTTCCCGCCTCCAGAGAGATTCCATCGCAGCCCTCGGAGCCCTTTATCCGGCTCCGGAGGCGCGCAGCCTCGTGCTTATGCTGTGCGAGGAAGTGCTCGGGACGACGGGCTACACTTCGATAGTCGACCCCTCCTATGAGGTGGCCGACACTTCGCGCTTCGACGCCCTTCTGGGACGGCTCCTCACCGGCGAGCCGATTCAGTATGTGCTCGGCTTTACGGAGTGGTGCGGCAGGCGGTTCAAGGTGTCGCCTTCGGTGCTGATTCCCCGGCCCGAGACCGAGATTCTCTGCCGCGAGGCGGTCGCCACCGCATCCCGCCTCCAGAGGATGCGCGCAGCGTATGGCAAAGGCGCCGCCCCCGTGCGCGTGCTCGACCTGTGCACCGGTTCCGGCTGCATAGCCTGGACCCTGGCTCAGTCCGTGCCGGGCGTGGAGGCAGTAGCCGTGGACATCTCCCCCGAGGCACTGGAAGTAGCTGCCTCCCAGCCGTTTAAAGGGCCCCGCCCCACATTCGTGCAGGCCGATATCCTCTCGGACATCCCTTCCGCGATTGCAGGCCCCTTCGACCTTATCCTGTCCAATCCGCCATATATCCGCGAAAGCGAAAAAGCGTCGATGAGACCCAATGTGCTGGACTTCGAGCCGGAACTGGCGCTCTTCGTCCCTGACGATGACCCGCTGCTTTTCTACCGTGCCGTCGCCCGCTGGAGCTCGGCGCTGCTCGCCCCGGAAGGCTTTGGCGCAGTGGAAATCAACGAGAGCCTGCCCGCCGAAACCGCCGCCGTCTTTTCCGAGGCAGGTTTCCGCACGGAAATCCGGCGCGACCTTGCGGAAAAGCCGCGCTTCGTCATCGCCCGAAAGCATACCTGACAAACTCACAGGGGCTTTCAATATTCAGATTTCCATAGCCTCCCGCACCTACGATTCTCGCATGCGACCCGAGAGTATGTGCGGCGCAGTATAGGAAAAGATCACGAAACGTGGATTCGGGATTGCCGGCAAGATACTCTGCCAGGTTTAATGAAAATCTGTCGCACATCCACAAATGTGAGGCGGAGTTCCAATGGTCGGCCCATGACATTTCGGTTTCTGAGGCACCGGAAATCGCAAGCACGCCGGGAATCCCGTCCACAGAACGGATGACAGCCTCGCCATAACAGGGTTCCACGCACAGCAGCTGCTTCCGGAATTTCATGCGGCTCACCGTTTCCTTGAGCAGTTCAGCTCCGAATCCGCTTCCGGACGGGAAATCCCTCCAGCAGAACTCATCCGCCCCACCGTGGGCCATGCTGCTTCCATGGCCGCTCCAGAACAGGAAAACATTGGCTCCGGAATCCTGCGGCAGCACGGTATGGAGGCGGCTGCTGCCAGCACCGGTAAGAATATCCGCGATGTCGGCCGGAGAGAGATCCTTACTGTCATAATCGATCATGGCGGCAGGAAGACTGTCGGAGCCGCCAAGTAAATCTGGCCCGTCCCCGGCGTTCCGGACAATTCCCGGCTCCGGGTTGTTTTCATCTGAAGGCATATCGCGGTCCAGCACAAGTATGATGTGGTCGTCCGGGAAACCGCCGCTTCGGAGCACCTGATAAATGCTCAGCACATCCGCTTGATGCCGATAATTGGAGAATCCGCAGCTGCCCTGCACCAAAACGGCATATTGGTCTGTAAGTGCAGGATAATCCACTGACTTTCCGCCTGAGGTCTGCGCATCGAAATCTGCCCTTGCCTGCTGCTCGTTGTAGAGATACAACCAGAAGGCATTTGCATCGGAGGTGCGGCTGCCAAGACCGCCGAAATACCCTCGGTGCAGGATTTTTCCGTCCATAATCTGCCAGTGGACATATGTTGTGACGGTGGCTGCCGTGTAAGTGTCCCTGTCGAAATTGATTTCACCCGATGCGCCAATAAAGTGAAGCAGCTGTCCCTGTTCCAGAGCTTTCAGATATACTTCCATCGAAGTAGTGCTCCATGCCGCTCCGCCCAACTGTGTATCATCGGCATTCATGGTTATATCTATGATGGCCTGGTTCATGGACCTGTTGTCGGCCACGCCTTCCGAGTGTTCCACATAGCATGCGGCAAATCCCGCCAGCATGAGGGCATCGTAAAACTTGCACTCCTCGAACCCGGGCCGGGATCCGAAGCGGACTTCGTAGCTGATTTCGAAACCGGTGGAAGGATCTGCATAGGGGGAAAAGCCCTCATGCCCCTGAAGTATTTTCCAGGCACGCGGGCCTATGGCATCCAGATCTTCTTCATAGAGTCCCGGAGTGGCGAAATATGTAGGATAAGCGAATTTGAACAGCTGCCATAGTCTGTCGTTTTCCGGATCATCAGGGTCGTTGTTGTCGTAAAGCAGGCTCCAGAGCTCATCGCTCATTACCGCTGTCCTGTTGGCCCGTGCGACCTCGTAAATCTGCCTCGCCGACTTCGCAACGCAAAATATTGCAGACGCCGCCATCCACTGTTCTTCCATCACCGCGCGGTATGTGTCCAGCTTCGAAAGAAGGTCCTCCGTGCCTCTGTACTGAATATTCTGCTGAAGGTCGATGTTCTGCTGGAGCGCAAAGAACGGCGCCCAGTAATTGAATGTCAACCCATACGCGTCATCAGGAGAGAAAACCGCAGCATAGGGTTTGTCGATGATGCTCTCATAGTGTTTGCTCAGGGAAGCATGACGGCTCATCATCAGACCGGTAAAGGAAACATCGCTCTCGGTCAGAGACCACAGAAAAGGGTCACGGTTAATCTTCAGACCGCTGGTGGTTACGGCATACCGCCTGATGACGTCTTCACTGGTCGTGGTGGGAGCGATGAGAGGCTTGAGCGTCCTTTGGCATGCCGGTGCAAATGCCGCAAGGGCCTCGTTCCCGAAAGGGCCGATGATGGCAATCACATCCTCCCGGGTGGACAGTTCCCGGCCAAGCTCCTCCAGATTCTGGGTAGATTCATCATACCATTCGAGCTGAAGGTCTATTGCTATGGAATTATGGAGCTGAGCCTCCCGGAAATTCTCCAAAAACCACTTTGCAGTGCGGTCAAGGCGGACTTTGCCGATTTCCTCTCCCATGGGAGCCACCACGGCGACCGTATGCTTTATCCAACGGCGCTGACTCCTGTACGCGATCTCTTTATCTGTACAGCTGACAAGAATCAGCCCGGCGACGAAACACAATAGGGCGCGTATCGGCTTTCTACTCATAACCCGCCTCCTTTTTCATGGCATCTTCGTGGATCTCCCCAAGTGCCTGAGGGGTCAGGACGCTTTCCGCCCAGTATTGCTGCATCTCGGTATAGGGGTGCAGCACCACCTCTGTCCAGCCGTCCGCAAAGGACAGCGTCTGATGCTTCGGCATTCCTTCGGAGGATAGCCACTGCCCTATGCAAATATCCACAGCCCTGTCAATATGCTTTACAACAGAAAACGCGCAATGAGGAGAAACGCTCACCGCATCTATCCCGATATAATCGAATCCTCCGAACAAATTGCTCAAGCGATGGAACGCCCCGGCAGCACCGCCGCAAACCGGAAATACAAGATTCTCGAAGGCAAACAACTCACTGCCATAAACGATGCCCATGGCTTGTTCGTCTTCAATAGCAAATCCCCCTCCGGATTCATCCGAAAGCCATTCCAGCCGCAGCTCTGCATCGCTCTCCGCCGTAGTGTAGTCTGCGTTAAACCCTTCGGTAAAGCCTTTGACTGATTCCTGTATGACCGGATTGAACGGATTCGCGGCCACGAGGAGCGTCTTGCCGGAGTAAGAACGGGCCACCGCTCCAGCCTCATACATGGCGCCGTAATATGGAAGACAAACGGTGGAACCTTTTCCGGCAAGAGGCTCTGCCGTTTCCAGATACAGCAAGTCGGAGAGCGGATTGCCTTCAAGCTCACTGCTGTTCCGGCGCAGATACTCATCATAACTTGCGCCGGCGACAATCAGAAGGCGACGTACCGTGTCGTGCTGCGTGCGCATCTGCCCGAAATAGAACTCCAGAGCCGCCAGTCCCTCTTCTTCCGTGGCCGGCGAAAGCTGCATGGACCTGATCCCGCGCGAAAGCACGGCCCGTTCGACTCCGGCATAGATCAAATCATTATAGCTTCTGTCTCCAAGTGCCAGAGGATCGTAAATGACCGTCACCAGAGGAGCGCCAGAAGGCGCATCGGAAGGGTCCGGCTCATACCGGGCCTTTCCGCAGCCTGCAAGCAGCAAAACAATTGCCGCAACATATCCGTATTTCGACAGCCGATGATTCATTCAGTCATTCCGATTTGCAAAAGTACGCTTTTTTTTGTATACTTGCGTCCGAAAAAAACATTTTGTCATGAAGAACTTTGCTTATAGAATTGCAGCCACAATCTTCCTCTGCCTCCCGCTCGCCTCGATGATGGTCTCCTGCGGCAAGAATGACGACGAAGATGCCGAAGTTTACGAGCGCGTGTTATACAGCGAGCTCAACTTGCCCGATGACGGCTCCAACAGTGCGCAGTTCGGAATAACCGATGAAGATTTCGAGAGCGTCGCAAATGATCTCGGCGTCGATACCGAGGCGCTGAAAGCTGTCTGGAAAGTGGATACCGGCGGCATCAGCGGTTTTATTCCGGATGGCAACGGCGGAAACCTGCCTACGATACTCTTTCAGGGGCATATTTTCTGGCAGCAACTGCGCTTACTCGGACTGAATCCTGAAGAATATGAAAGAGGCAACGAAGACATTCTTTACCGGAAAGTGACGAAATCCTATTATGTCGGCGGTCTCGGCGAATGGGATCGTCTGAAGCACGCCATGTCAATACATGAACGCGCAGCCTACTGTTCCGCAAGCTGGGGCATGTTCCAGATAATGGGTTTCAATTATAAATCATGCGGGTGTGCAACCGTGCTGGAGTTCGTGGACAGAATGAAAAAAAGTCAGGTGGATCAGCTAAAACTCTTTGCTGGTTTCCTGAAATCCAACGCAGACATGTTAAAAGCACTCAAATATCTTAACTGGAAGGAATTCGCCAAGCTTTACTACGGCCCTTATTATTACCAGAACCGCTACGACGAAAAGCTGTCGCATGAATACGCCAGTCTGAGACATTAAAGGGCTTATTCCGGCTCAGATCTTCTGGTAATGAGCCGTTTTTCGGGTGGTTCTCAATCCATTCCAGGGCAGCTTCCAGAGGCGATTCCGTGAGCCCAATTACCGCAACCAGCTTTCGGGGTTCTGGGGGTCGGTGCCTTTCCAGATCTGGAAGTGGAGGAGGGTTTCGCCGGCGATGGTGTCGACCGTGCCGATGACGTCGCCGGTCTTGACTTTGTCGCCAGGCTTGACGGAGACAGCGCCGAGCTTGCAGTAGAAGGAGAAGTAGCCTCCGTGCTGGACGAGGACGCACTTGTTGTAGCCGGGCATTATGACTATCTGGCGCACTTCGCCGTCAAAGACGGCTTTGACCTTCGTGCCGGGATTCACGGCTATGGTGATGCCGTTGTTGAACGGCAGCTTGACGCTCTTGAAGACGGGGTGGTTGTGCTGGCCGAACTTGTCGGTCACGGGGCCTTCGGCAGGCCAGGGCAGCTTGCCCTTGTTCTGGGAGAACTCCTTGTCCAGCTTCACGTCCACGGGCTTTGTCTTTCCGCCCTTGCCCTTGCCGGCCGAGCGGATGATGCGCTCTATCTCGCGGTTGAGGTCTTCCACCTGCTTCTTCTTCTGGGCCAGCTCTTTCTGGTACTTGTTCTGCTGTTTCTTGAGGCTGCTGACAAGGTCGGCCGCCTGGGATTCCTCCTTCTTCAGGGAGTTCATCTCCTTCACCCTCTCGGAGCGCACCTTCTGGGCCTGGGCCTTTATCTGCTCGAGCTTGGCGGTTTCTTCCTCGAGTTCGGCCTTGGCCTTCTGGATCCTGGCCGCCTGGACGTTCATCTGCGAGGAAAGGCCGCGCAGGTAGCCGGTGCGGCGCCAGGCCTGTCCAAGGTCCTCACTTGCAAGGATATACATATACCAGACCTTGGCGTCGCGGTTGCGGTAGGCGTTGCGCACGAGGCGGGTGTAATATGCCGACAGGGTGTCGAGACGGCCCTGTATCCTGTCTATTTCCTTCTGCTTGGCGGATATTTTCCCGGAGAGGGCCTTGATTTCCCTGTCGCTCTCGGCTATGAGTTCCTTGCGGTTGCTGACCTTCTTCTGCACCAGGCTCAGGGACGCCATCGCGCCGGAGCTTTTCTTCTTCGTCTCAGCCAGCTGCTTGTCGATTATGGCTATCTCCTTCTGGAGCCTGGCCTTCTTGTCCTCCTGGGCCCTGGTGTTCTGGGCAAGGAGGGAGGGGACCAGCGCGGCCGACAGCAACAATATGAGGGCGAGGCGTTTCATTCTTCTTCGTCTGAGGAAGCCTTGTTCTGGGCCTGGGTCCGGTAGACCTTGGCGAGGTCGGTTTCGCCGAGCACTTCCAGCACCCGGGCATAGTGGCTGAGAATTACTGCGCTGTCCTTGCCACCATAGAGCATTGCGTGCTTGAATATAGGCTTGGCCTCGGCGTCCTTGCCCTGCAGGTGGAGGATCCAGCCGAGGGTGTCGAGGTAGGTCGCGTTGTCGGGCTCCTGTTCAACCGCCTTGCGGCTCATCTTGGCCGCCTGGCCCAGCATCTTGCCCGAAAGGGCCAGATAGTAGGCGTAGTTGTTCAGCACGGGGGCATATGAGGGGTTGATTTTCAGGGCTTTCTTATAGGATTTGTAGCACTCGCCGTCCTTGCCGAGTTTGTGGTAGGCGTCGCCTTTTATCGTGTGGGCGGCGATGCATATGGCGCTGTCCTTCGGGGCGGCTGCGAGCATCCTGTCGCAGACCTTGATCATCGCTTCGTAGTCCTTGAGGTTGTAGGAGGCCGAAGATACGAACTCGAGGAGACGCACTTCGCGCGGGAAGCGCGCATATGCCTTTTCGGCCTCGGCGATCACCTCTTCATAGCGTCCAAGGGAGGTCAGCAGCTGGAGCTTCGTGACCGTGGCTCCTACATCGTCGGGATTAGCCTCGGCATAGTTCCTGAACAGCTCGAGGGACTTGTCCTGGCGGCCTGTCTGGTAGTACCATATGCCGGCTCCGGAGACCACGGCGCTGTCGAGCGGGTGCCTGGCAACGGCGGTGTCCCAGACGGTGTCGAGCTGAGGGGTGAAGGTGCGTAGGAAATGGGGGTCGCTGTGCTGCATCAGCTGGACCATATAGTCGGCCTTGGCGGCTCCCTGGGCAGTTTCGTTGTCCATAAGGGAATGCAGGGCGCGGAAGAATTCCGGATAGCGGCGGGTCATCCTCAGGGCCTCGGCCTTTCCCAGCTGGGCCGGAGCGAAGTCCTTGTCAAGGGCGAGGGCCTCGTCGTAATATGCCAGGGCGAGCGAGTCGTTGAACATCCCCATCTCGTGTTCGCCCAGCATCGACAGGACCTGCGGGGAGGCATATTCCTCACTGTATTCCTTCAGCACCGCAAGGGCGTCTTCCTGCTTCTGCTGCTGGAGGAGAATGCGGTAGCGGGTCATTACCGAGGGGTCGGTCTTTCCGGCGAGGGCGTCGATTTCGTCAAGCATATCCAGGGCCTTGGCATTGTTGCCTTCGCGAAGGTACAGGTTGACAAGCTGGTAGTAGGCGTCGGTCTTGCGGGGGAAGTCCCGGGCTAGCTTTTCATATTCCGCCGTGGCGAGCTCGTTTTCGCCGCGCATAAGGTAGAACACCGCAAGGCGGTCGCGGTACCAGTAGTTGGTGCTGTCCAGCTGGATGGCCTTCTTCATAAATTCCACCCCGTCGCCCTTGAAGATGTAGCCTTTCTGCTCCAGGGCCATACGGGCCATCGCGGCATAATACCACGCGGCGTCGTTGCCCGGTTCCTGCGAGGCCAGGGATGTGGCAAGTTTCAGGGCGGTGGCGAAATCTCCCTCACTGTACTTCTGGGCAACCGTGGAAATGGCTCCGTTCTGGGCCAGGCACACGGACCACGCCAGCAGCGTGGCGGCCAATATTGACACTAAACTTTTCATCAGTTTTATCTACATTACAAAAATAGTACATTTTTTCTTAACTTTGGGGAAAATTGTGTGGAATATCGGATATTGCGAATGCAACGTTCAGGCGACAAAATGCATCTTATATCCCGGGAAGCAGAAAGAAAGGACTCCCGCGAGGCTCTCTCTCCCGAGCAGCGGCTCATCGAGCTCTGCAAGCAGGGTGACAGGGCGTCCCAAAAACGTATCTATGACAGTCTGGCGCCCAAGATGTTCGCCGTCTGCATAAGGTATATGGGAAACAGGGACGATGCCGAGGACATCCTTCAGGAAGGGTTCGTAACCCTTTTCCAGAAGATTGGTTCATTCTCGGGGGAAGGTTCTTTCGAAGGCTGGGCCCGTAAGATTTTTGTCAACACCGCCCTTATGTCCCTTCGGAGGACGGACGCCCTCAAATTGAGCGACGACATCTCCGAGGCCTGGGGAGTCACGAGCGAAAGCGCCTCGCAGATCCAGACCATAGGTTATAAGGAGTTGATGAAACTTATCGCGGACCTCCCGGCCGGCTACAGGACGGTCTTCAATATGTATGTTATTGAAGGCTACACCCATAAGGAGATCGGAGACGCCCTCGGCATAAGTGACGTCACGTCCCGGTCCCAGCTGCAGAGGGCAAGGACCATACTGCAGGAAAAGATAACGGAATTGTATGGAGAACAACAAGGATAACGAGTTCGACCTTTACGTTCGGTCGATTATGGAAAACGCCACGGAGGAAGTTCCTCCGCGCGTGTGGGAGAAGTGCGAGGCGGCGCTCGGAGCACCGGCTGTGAAGCCGGCGCCCGCAAGGCTCCGCTGGCCCTGGTTCCTTGTGCCTGCCGTTGCAGCCGCAGTGGCAGCGATTGTGTATGTAGGAGTGCCCCGCCAGGGTGGTTCACCCGCTTTGGTAGCAGAAGTCGGGCCTCAGGAAATAATTGTGGATGAGGCGGTTCCCGCCGTAGTGCCACAGGATGAGGTAGTCCCTTCAGCGCTTCCTTCCAAGGCCGCCCCTGTAGTTTCCAGGCCGGCTCCGAAGGCTTCTGCGCCTGTGGTGTCAGATGTCCCGGAGCTCTCTTCCGAGACTGAGGAAGTTCCGGCCCAGATTGAGGAGCCCCGGCAGGCCGTCCAGAGCCAGGAAGCTCCTGCCTCGCAGGCCCAGCCCTCCTCAGAGCCCAAGGCTTCTGAAGAAAGCGTTTCCGCCCCCCAGACCGAGGACCCCTTCGCCCGGATGGAATGGGAAGACAGCCGCAAGTCCTCCGGAAGGATGGATCTTGCCATAGGCGGTGAGATGTTCACCAACAACAACCCCTCCGCAGTGCAGGGAAGCGGCATCAAGCGCGTTGCCTCCGGCACCGTTAAGCCCGTCACCCAGACCGGCAACAATTCGGTCTATGCGGTCCCCGTGTCCCTTGGCCTTGGCATCCGCTACGCCTTCACCGAGCACTGGGCGGTCGGCACCGGCGTGCAGTGGTCCATGATGGAGCGCACCTTCAAGGGCTACTACAAGAACGAGCCCTACTCCACCGACATCCACAACACCCTCCACTACATCGGCATCCCCCTGAACGTGTATTTCAACATCCTCCAGGGCAAACGTGTGAGCCTGTATTGCTTTGCGGGCGGCGCTTTTGAGAAGGGTATAAGCAGCAACTTCCGCATCCCCACCACGGACGGCATAGTCAACCATCACGAAGGCATCGACGGCGTCCAGTGGTCAGCCGCGGCGGGTCTGGGATTCCAGTTCGCCATCACCCCGCTGGTGTCCATCTACCTCGACCCTTCCCTGCGCTACTACTTCCCCTGCGGCCAGCCGATCAGCATCCGCACCCAGCAGCCGCTTATGATGGGCTTCGAGGCCGGTTTGAGGTTTAATCTGTAAACACTTGATATTCAGGTTGGTTAAAACTAAGCTTAAAAAAATACAACCTGATAATATTCGTACGTAAGATAAGAAACGTACATTTGTGGTGAAAGTCCCCGATTCTTGGTGAAAGATTTCGGGGACTTCCTTTTTATGCCTTACTTTGGAAAAACGCTTTCGCACTATGAGAAAAGTCCTGTTTTTCCTCCTCCTGTCCACCTGCACCCGCATTACCGACCACCCCACCGGGCGGCTGTGGGGCGTGACCGAAAGGGAACCCGTGCAGGAGCAGCCGTATGTCCAGGCGGAAGGCGACACCGTTGCATATGTCCTTGCCGTGGAATATCCAGAAGGGGCTCCCTGGCAGATGTTCGGAGAATATTCAGCCTGCCATCTTTCGGTTTTCGCTTCGCAGAAAAAGATAATCTCCGTCCCGGCCGGGGAGGGGACGTCCCTGGTCCCCTCGACGGACCGCAACCGGCTTGTCGGAGGCCATCTCTACAGCTACGCCTTCGTGGGCGTTGACACCATTATATATAAAGATGGCGAGGAACTCTTCCGGTACCCTCTTTGGGAGTTCCTCCGGGGATTCGCTGTTACGCCGGAAGGGGTATATACCCTCGGCCAGGGAGCCTCGTATGACGGTTTTTCCCTGCGGCTGGATGGTCTGGAACTCTTTTCACGTTCTTCCGGAACCATCGTCGGGGAGGAGGATTTCACGGCTCGGTCGGAGGGGGCGCTTTTCCGCACGGACGAGGACTTTTCCTTTGGATATATGTCCACGGACGGGGACTTCTACATAGTCAGGGGTCTGTTTCCGGAGGTGGTTTCCTTTCAGGATGAAGTTGATAAAGTCCTGGACGTCAAGTATATAGATAATGAATATTACGTCGTGGCGCTTCGCCGTGACGGGCGTCTGGGAGTGTATGCCGGCGGAAAGCGTAAGATAGTCTTCGACCTGAACGACTCCAAGGCCATCCACTCCGCCTGCCTTCTGAGCCAGGCCGGACGGATATTCCTCAAGGTCCATTTCCATCTTCCCGACTCGGGGGAGCGGCTCTACGTCTGGGACCTTAGGGGCAATGCCGTGTTCCGTTCGGAGTCGTCGGTGTGGCTGTATATGGAGGATGCCTCCCTGTTCTGGTATGGCTTCCCCGGGGATGACTGGGAATATGAGGGCGCCTCGAAGATTCCGCTCTCCAGCGTCGGCGACAGGCTCTACAGCCCGCGCTGCGCCGTCCTTCGCGACGGCCACCGGTATGCCGCCGTGACGGCAACGGACAACCTGATGTACCCGTATCTGCTTCGCGACGGGCGTCGTCTGGCCATAGCCGTGAATGGCTATTTAATTGACATAGAAGTAATTCCATAGATATGCTAATCAATATTTTCGGGGGCAAATGCATAGGGATAGATGCAGTGCCCGTGACCGTTGAGGTCGACATCAGTAACGGAATAGGGATCCACCTCGTGGGTCTGGGTGATACGGCGGTGAGGGAAAGTCTCCTGCGCATTGTCACCGCGCTGCAGTCCATCGGGATGAGGCTGCCGGGGAAGCGTACGGTCATAAACCTGGCGCCTGCCGATATGCACAAGAGCGGCAGCGGCTATGACCTGCCCATTGCCCTCGGGGTGATTGCCGCCTCGGGGCAGTGTGAGCTGCCGCTGCTTGATAAGTATCTGATAATGGGCGAGTTGGGCCTCGATGCCTCGTTGCGCTATGTCCCGGGAGCGATTCCCCTGGCGGAACTTGCGGCAAGGCGGGGCCTTGAAGGGTGCATTTTCCCGAAATCCTCGGCGCTGGAAGCCATAAACTACACTGGGACGAAGGTATATGGCGTCTCCACCCTTCCTCAGGTGCTGGAGATCCTCTCCGGAGCCGTGACGGCAGCCTCATACGAAGCCGCTAACTACCGGTCTGAGATTAAGGAGGAAAGGCAGGCCATTGATTATATGGACTTTTCGGAGATAATAGGCCAGGACGCCGCCAAGCGCGGCCTTGAGATTGCGGCCGCAGGTGGACACAACGTGATTATGATCGGTTCTCCAGGCAGCGGGAAGAGCTCGCTGGCGAAAGCGCTGGCCGGAATCCTGCCGCCGATGACTCCCCAGGAGGCCCTTCTCACCAGCAAGATATATTCGGTGGCGGGCAAGGGCGGGTTCCGCTATGGACCTTCGTGTCCGCGGCCGTTCCGTTCGCCGCATTACAGCGCATCCCTGCCCGCCATAGTGGGCGGGGGCAACGGGGACAATATCCTTCCCGGCGAAGTGTCGCTTGCCCAGAACGGAGTCCTCTTTATGGACGAATTCGCCCAGGTGCCGAAATCGGTCTCCGAGGCCCTCCGGGGGCCGCTCGAAGACAGGAAGGTGTCCATATCCCGCCTCCGCAGCCGGGTGGAATATCCCTGCTCCTTTATGCTTGTGGCGGCGACCAATCCCTGCCCCTGCGGCTACTACGGCGAAGGGGACCGCTGCACCTGCACCGTAGGCCAGCGGAATGCCTACCTCTCCCGCCTGTCCGGCCCGATTATGGACAGGATAGACATACAGCTGTGGATGCATTCGGTCGATGCCAGGAAGCTGGTGGACAGACCGAAGGGGGAGTCGTCGGCGCAGGTTGCGGCCCGGGTGCTGGCGGCGCGTGAAATCCAGGCGGACCGCTTTGCCTTCGAGCAGATCAGCACCAATGCGGAGATGTCCTCCAAGCAGATGACCAGATTCTGCCATCTCGACGACCCGTGCAAGGACACCCTGGAGAATATCATCAACCGTCTCGGCCTTTCGGCCCGCGCCTTCTCCCGTGTCGTCAAGCTCGCCAGGACTATCGCTGACCTCGAAACCGTCGCCAGTGCGGCCACAACCCCTTCCCCTATCCGTCCACATCATCTTCTCGAAGCCGCCGGCTACCGCTTCCTCGACCGCCGCGACGTCCTCGAATTAGGAAAATAGTGTCGGTCTAGGCCTCCCAGCCCAGGAGGCGGGAGCCGTCGGGGCGGGGGGTGATGGACACGCGGAGGGTCTCTTCCGGGAGGAGGTCCTCGATGTTCTCTGGCCATTCCATCAGGCAGAGGGCGCCGCTGTCAAGGTAGTCGTAGAGGCCAATGTCGAGGGCTTCTTCTAGCTTGGTAATGCGGTAGAAATCAAAGTGATAGATGGGCTCGCCGGTGCCGGAGCGGTATTCGTTCACTATGGCGAAGGTCGGGGAACTGACGGCATCCTCGCGCACTCCCAGCGCCTTGCAAATCGCGGTGGTAAAGGTCGTCTTGCCCGCACCCATAGGGGCGTAGAAGGCGACGAGGTTGTTGTCGCCTATTGCCTGGAGGAACTCCCTGGCTGCCCTGTCCAGGTCCTGAAGGTCCCGAATTAGAATTTCCTTTTTCATTTTCGAAATAATGCGAACATTGCTGAGCCGCTGCCGGACATCGCGGCATAGACGGCGCCTTCGTCATAGAGCTGGCGCTTGATGGCCTCCAGAGCGGGATGAGCGGCGAAGACGCTGGGCTCGAAGTCGTTGACCAGCAAGTCTTTCCACTGCTCTATGGGCTTCTGGAGCACCTGCTCCAGAGGAAGCATCTCTGATGCGGAAGCGCCATCGGCAAACCGGGGACGGACACCCCTGTAGGCCTCGGCCGTTGAGACCGCAATTCCCTCGGGAACTACCACGCGCAGCTCATAGCCTTCGAGGTCCAGATTCCACGGGGTGAGGATTTCTCCCCGTCCGCGGCCTATCATCGGGCGGTTGTGGACGAAGAAGGCGCAGTCGCTGCCAAGGCTGGCGGCATACGAGGCGAGCTGCTCCTCGCCAAGGCCCAGACCGGCTATTTCGGAAAGCATCCCAAGCGCAAAGGCGGCATCGGCAGAGCCGCCGCCAAGGCCGGCGCCCACAGGGGAGCCCTTCTCGAGGAATATCTTCACGGGAGGCAGGCAGTAGTCGGAGGCAAGGGCATAATAGGCCTTGACAGTGAGGTCTTTAAGCGGATCCCAGTCCACGCCTTCCTTTCGGGCAATGGTAATCATCACCTTGCCGTCCGGGGAAATCGCCTGGGCGGCGCTACCGTAGCGGGCGAAAAGCGAGGCGGAAGTCTCGCTCCAGCCATCGCCGGGGATTATCTCGAGCGTGTCGTGCAGTCCGAAATACGGGAGGAAAAGGGTCTCGAGGTCGTGATAGCCGTCAGGGCGTCTGCGAAGGACGCTCAGTCCGAGATTGATCTTTACGTTCGGATAGGTTATCATCGCTGAACTATGCTTCTTATGGCGGCTTCCAGCTCGGATGCCACGGCGTCGGGGTCGGGCAGGGAAGCCAGGACGGGAGAAAGGAACGATATGAGCTGCAGGACTTTAGCCTCGCTTTCGGGGATGCCGCGCGAGCGCATATAAAACAGCTCGTCTTCGCTCAGGCTGCCGGCTGTGGCTCCGTGGGAGCACTTCACGTCGTCGGCATATATCTCCAGCTGGGGCTCGGTGCTCACTTTGGCATCGCGGCTAAGGAGGATATTGCGGCTCTGCTGGTAGGCCTCGGTCTTCTGGGCGCCGGGGGCAACGATGATGGTGCCGTTGAAAGACACCCTGGAGGTTCCGCCGGCTATGCCCGTGAATATCTGGTCGGAAGTGCAGAAGGGGACGCGGTGCCGGACCACAGTGCGCACCGACACTTTCTCGGACGAGCCGCACACATACAGCCCGGCCAGGCGCAGGGAAGCTCCTTCGCCGGTAAAGTCCACATTCACAGTAAGATCTGCAGACACACCGGGGAGGATGACCAGGGTGATGTCGGTTACCGATCCGGCCCTGGCCTCGATGGATATGTCCTGGGCGCTGTCTCCCGGCCTGAGGATGAAGACCTTGCGCAGGGAGTCAGTCACGGCAGTGCCGCTTACGGGGACGTCTATATAGTGTCCGGGCATACTTTAGAAGCTGTCAAATCCTTGTGTCTCAATTATATCCACTATCTCGCGGCCGCCGGTGCGAACTATCTTGCCGGCCTTGAGAACGTGCACCACGTCGGGCTCCACGTAGTCCAGGAGCTTCTGGTAGTGGGTGATTATGATGGCCGACTTGGAAGGCGAACGAAGGGCGTTCACCCCTTCCGCCACTATCTTGAGGGCGTCCACGTCCAGGCCGCTGTCGGTCTCGTCCAGGATGGACAGCACCGGGTCGAGCATAGCCATCTGGAATATCTCGTTACGCTTCTTCTCGCCTCCGGAGAATCCCACGTTGACCTCCCTCTTTGCGAACTCCGGTTTCATCTTGACAAAGGCCATCTTCTCGCGCATAAGCTTCAGAAAATCAGCACCTTTCAGAGGCTCGAGGCCTTCGGCTGCGCGCTTGGAGTTGATGGCTGTCTTCATAAACGAAGTGATGCTCACCCCGGGAATCTCTATGGGATACTGGAACGACAGGAATATGCCGGCCCAGGACCTTTGCTCTGGCGACATCGCCAGAAGGTCACGTCCCAGGAACTCTATGCTCCCCTCGGTCACGGTGTATTGCGGCTTTCCCGCCAGCACGGCAGACAGGGTGCTCTTGCCAGCACCGTTCGGCCCCATCACGGCGTGGATTTCGCCGGGCTTAATTTCGAGGTCGATTCCGTGGAGGATCTCTTTCCCTTCGACTGCGGCGTGAAGGCCGGATATTTTCAGTAACTCTCTACTCATATTTTCTTTTTATACAGTTTCGCCCAGCTCACCAGCGACCACAGTCCGTTGCCGAGGTAAAGGGCGCAGACGATAGGCATAAATATGTGTCCCACAGATAGATGTAGGATTATCTGGGCTATATTCACAACCAGCCAGGCTATCCAGCAGTCCCACTTCTTCATTGCGGAAAGCAGCTGGGCCAGGAGGATCAGCACGGTCACGCAGGAGTCCAGGTAGGGGTGAGGGTCTGCCGGGAAGAGCGAGTCCATGGTCCATCCCCAGAGCCCGGCGATGAGGAACACCGACAGGATGCAGAGCAGCCTTTCCGGCCAGCTGAGCATACTGACTTTCAGGGCTTTCTCGTCGGCGGCGCTTTCCTCGCCCGAGCGCGGATGTGTCCACCGCCAGTGCCCCAGGACATTGATGGCCAGGGAGACCGGCTGCAGGAGCAGGCTGGCATAGAGGTTCTTGTTCCAGAACATCAAGAACAGGGCGGCGGTATAAAGATACCCCACCCAGAAGTTATATTTGGAATTGCGTCCCGCCAGGAATACGCAGGTCAGGCCAAGCAGCGAAGTGACGAGGTCGATCACCAGGACCGGCCTGTCACCGCCGAGGGTGAACAGCGCTGTGTTGATCCATTCCATCATCCTACAGATCCTTCAAGTGACACCTGCAAAAGCTTCTGCGCCTCCACCGCGAACTCCATCGGCAGGCGTGACAGGACTTCTTTTGCATATCCGTTAACTATCAGTCCCACAGCGTCTTCCGGGCTGATCCCACGCTGGTTGCAGTAGAACAGCTGGTCCTCGGAGATCTTCGAGGTGGTGGCTTCGTGCTCCACCGTGGCCGTGGGGTTCTCGCTCTTTATGACCGGGAAGGTGTGGGCTCCGCAGGAGGAGCCTATCAGGAGGCTGTCGCACTGCGAGAAGTTGCGGGCGCCTTCCGCTCCTCTCATCATCCGCACCAGGCCTCGGTAGCTGTTCTGGCTGTGGCCGGCGGATATGCCTTTGCTCACTATGCGGCTGCGCGTCCCGGCTCCGATATGTATCATCTTCGTGCCGGTGTCCGCCTGCTGGAAATTGTTGGTGACGGCCACCGAGTAGAACTCCGACGAGGAGTTGTCGCCGCGAAGGATGGTCGAGGGATATTTCCAGGTTATGGCGGAGCCCGTCTCCACCTGGGTCCAGCTCAGATGCGCTCCGCTGCCCTTGCATATTCCCCTCTTGGTCACGAGGTTAAGTATGCCGCCGCGGCCCTGGGCATCGCCGGGATACCAGTTCTGGACGGTGCTGTATTTCACGTCGGCGTCCTTCTCCACTATGATTTCCACCACTGCCGCGTGGAGCTGGTTCTCGTCCCTCATAGGGGCGGTGCAGCCTTCCATATAACTTACCGACGAGCCTTCGTCCGCCACTATCAGCGTCCTCTCGAACTGCCCTGTGCCTGAGGCGTTTATGCGGAAATAGCTCGACAGGTCCATAGGGCATTTCACCCCTTTGGGGATGTAGCAGAAGGAGCCGTCGCTGAAGACAGCCGAGTTGAGGGCGGCGTAATAATTGTCGCCGGCGGGAACGACCGAGGCGAGGTACTTCCGCACCAGGTCGCCGTGTTCGCGGACGGCTTCGGAGAAGGAGCAGAATATGATGCCTTTTTCTGCGAGGGTCTTGCGGAAGGTCGTCGCCACCGAGACTGAGTCGAAGACGGCGTCCACCGCCACCACTCCTGCGAGGGCCTTGCGCTCGCGAAGGGGAATGCCCAGTTTCTCGAATGTCTTCTCCAGTTCGGGGTCTATCTCCTTTGGCCTGTCGGCGTTCTTCTTGGGGGCGGCGTAGTAGATAATGTCCTGAAAATCAATCGAAGGCATATCCAGATGGCCCCAGGTCGGAGGGGTCATAGCCAGCCAGCGCCTGAAAGCGTCGAGGCGGAAGTCAAGGAGCCACTGCGGCTCTCCCTTGAGGGCCGAAATGGTGCGGATTATGTCTTCGCTGAGCCCCTTCGGGACGAATTCCTGCTCGACCTTCGTCACGAATCCTTCCTTGTATTCTCCCGAAGTGAACTGCTCTATCGATTTGTCCATATTACAGCATTCTTGTCAGGTCGGCAAGCACTATCGCAGTCATCGCTTCCACGATGACGGGGGTGCGAAGGGCTATGCACGCGTCGTGACGCCCGGGGATCTGCAGGGTGCATATCTCACCGGTCGCGAAATTGAATGTCTCCTGGGCCTTGCCTATGCTGGAAGTGGGCTTGAAGGCGGTGCGGAACACAATGGGATTGCCGTTGGTTATGCCGCCGTTCACTCCGCCGGCTCCGTTCTTGGAGGGATGGACGTTGATGTGGAGCTTGAGCCCGCTGCTGTCGGCCGTGTCGAAGGGGTCGTTGTGCTCGGAGCCCTTCATCGCCGCTGCCCTGAAGCCGTCGCCGAACTCGATGCCGCGGACGCCCGGGATGGCGAATATGGCGTGGGATATGAGGGACTCCACCGAGTCGAAGAACGGCTCGCCAAGGCCGGCCGGCACATTGGTGACGCGGCATTCGACGATTCCGCCCACGGAGTCTTTCTCACGGATGGCTTCGTCCAGGACGTCCTTCCATATCTCAGAAGCTCCCGGGGTGTCCTTTTCCTCTATGCCTCCGTCGGGCAGGGCCTCTTCGCGGTATGATGCGAGGGCGTCTTCGCGGGACACTCCGCCCACTTCGACCAGCTCCGCACTGACCTTGTAGCCAATCATTTTCTTGGCCACTACGCCTGCCGCCACTATCGGCAGGGTGAGTCTTCCGGAGAAGTGGCCGCCGCCGCGCGGGTCGTTGAAGTCGAGCCATTTGATGCTGGCGGTGTAGTCTGCGTGGCCGGGGCGGGGCATATCGCCGAAGAGCTTGTAGTCGCCCGAGCGGGTGTTGCGGTTGCGGAAGATAATGCTCAGCGGCGCACCTGTGGTGAAGCCGTTGTAGACTCCGCTGAGGATTTCGGGGGCGTCGTCTTCAGTGCGGGGGGTAGTCCCCTTGGGACCGCTTTTGCGGCGGGATATGTCCCCTGCGAAATCTTCTTCGCTGAGGGGAATGCCGGGCTGGACGCCGTCCAGCACCACGCCTATGGCCTCACCGTGGGATTCCCCGAATATGGAAACCCTGAATTTGCGTCCGAACGTATTCATAGCTTTTCGAAAGTCTTGAGGAAGGTGGGGAAGGATTTCTCCACGCATTTTTCATCATCTATCTCAATGGGGCCGTCGGCTCCCAGCGAGGCAACCTTCAGGGCCATAACCATACGGTGGTCGCCCCAGGAGGTGTATTTGCCTCCACGGAGGAGGGTGCCGCCCAGCAGGCGCTGGGTCAGGGAGTGGCCCTGGATTATCAGTTTGTCGCCGCGGATGGAGGCGGGGACGCCCATCTGCTGGAGCATCTCGGCTATCGCAGAGCCGCGGTCGCTTTCCTTGTTGGCCAGGCGGCCGACTCCGGCGATGCGGGTCGTGCCCTGGCAGAAGGCGGCGAGAACCGCCAGGATGGGGAAGAGGTCGGGGCAGTTGCCGGCATCCACGTCGAAGCTCATCAGCGGGGCTTTCTGCACGTGGATCGCTTCGCCGTCTTCGTCTTCTGAGAGGCTGGCTCCGGCCTCGGTGAGGATATCCAGGATGCTGATGTCCGCCTGCAGCGAGGAGGTGTCAAGCCCTGAGAGAGAGGCCTTTCCGAATATGGCTCCGGCCACCAGGAAGTTGGCGGCGCTGCTCCAGTCGGCTTCGATTTCCATATCGGCGGCCTTGTAGTGCTGGCCGCCCTTGATGCGGAAGACTATCCTGTCGCACAGGTCCCAGTCGTGGGTCTCGATGAACTCGTCGTCGCCTTCCATCTCGCTGTCTATGCGTATGCCGAACTTTTTCAGAACGTCCACAGTCATAAAGAGATAGGGGATGCTCTTGGGGCTGTTGACATAGAGCGTCGTGTCCTTGTCGCACAGGGGCAGGGCGGCGAGCAGGCCGGATATGATCTGGGAGCCGTCGACTCCGGATATTTCCACTTCGCCGGGGATGAGACGCCCGTCCACGCGGATGGGGACCATATCGGCGGAAATCTTCACTCCGAAGCTGCGCATTATCTCCGGGGAGCCCTTCAGGGGCCTTTGCAGCAGGGTCTTTTCGCCGGTTATCTGCACAGGACCGTTGCCCAGCTGGGACATCAGGGGAATCATCAACCGGGTGAGGAATCCCGATTCGCCGGTGTGGAGGGTGCCGGGGGGAAGGCAGCCTATGGAGGCGCCTATGCCTTTGATTGTCAGTTTGTTGCGGGTTATGGATATGTCGGCTCCGAGGGACCTGGCTACATTGATTGCAGCCTGGTTGTCGCCGCAGGGGGAGTAGCCGCGCAGGGTGGAGGTGCCGCTTGCGAGGGCCGCCGCGATGATGGCCCTCTGGGCGAAGCTCTTCGAGGCGGGCATACGGAGGGTGTTGCCGGTGAAGAGCCGGGCGTCGCCGTATATGGCATCGGCCATTTCGTAGTAGGTCCACTGGCCAGGGGCGGCTGCTTCCTTCGGGCTGAGGGCGGCGTAGGTGAACGGAGCTCCCTTGCGCAGGCAGTCCATCCTCGTCTGGCGGCCTTCTTCGCCCATACAGAATGCAATCAGGCGCGCGGGTTCGAAGTCGTTGTAGAGCGCCATAACCCTTGCGCAGTCGCTCTGGGACTTTGCGGTCGTGACTATCTTAATTACCTCTGCGCCAAGGTGTTCGCATTTTTCCACTATGGCTTCAAGGGCGGTGGATGAGTCGGTGCCTTCCCAGTCGTGGAAGGAGCGGATGAGGGTGGTGCCGCATTCGCGGGCCTCGCGCCTGATGCGCTTGCTCATCATCGCGGGGGCTTCCAGTTCGAGGTCCACATATGAGGCGCCGGCCTGGATGGCCTTTATCAGCTTGGCTTCGGCCACGCTGGCGGGAACTGCTTCGGAAATGCGGCAGGTGGCCACCAGAGGGGTGTCGGAGTCGGTGAAGAGCTCGTCGATCTCGTCCTGGCTGAGATCGCAGCTGTCGAGGCGGATTTCGGCCATCTCGATCGCCGGATTGTCCAGGATGTCGTAGATGCCGTCAATGTCGCGGTTCTGTATCGTCGTGCAAATCATATTTGCGTTATGTTTCCAAGTTTTAAGTCTCGTTGTATTACGGAGCCGATGGCGGCGGGGACGATGAAATGGATGATGTCGCCTTCGGCTTTTTTGTCGGTTGACATCACCTGGGCCATCTGCTCGAGGGTGTAGGGGCATTCTGTTGGGAGGCCGCAGGCCGTGAAGTCGGCGATGAGCTTCGAGGTGAGGTCGGTGCTTTCTGCCAGGCGGGAGGCCTGGATGATGCCCATCGCGACCGCTTCGCCGTGGGCTATCGAGCCGCCGGAGAGCTTCTCGATGGCGTGGGCGAAGGTGTGGCCGAGGTTGAGGTTGCGGCGTTCGCCTGCCTCGAACTGGTCGCGGCCCACTATCTCGGCCTTGACTGCTGCGGCTTCGAAGATCAGCTCACCAAGGGTGCCGTGCATCCTGGCCGCCTCTTCCGGAGTGATGGTGTCGGGATCGATATTGTTAATATCCGTCAGGAGGGAGACGGCCTTGGCGTAGTTGCCTTCGTCCTTGATAATGAAGGACTTGAGCATCTCGGCGGCGCCGCACAGGAATTCCCGGCGGGGGAGGGTCTCCAGCACTTCGGGGCAGATATATGTGAATTCAGGCTGGCGGATTACGCCGAGCATATTCTTCAGGCCGTCGTAGTTGACGCCGGTCTTTCCGCCTATTGCTGCATCGACCTGGGCAAGGAGGGTGGTGGGGATATATGCGAAGCGCACGCCGCGTTTGTATATGCTCGCTGCGAAACCGGCGAGGTCCGTGGTGATTCCGCCGCCGATGGCCAGCACCAGGCTGTTGCGGTCGGCGCCTTCTTCCAGGAGCCTGCCGCATATGGCAGTGACGGTGTCCATCGTCTTTTCCGCTTCGGCTGCGCGGATGCCGGTGATGGACTTGATCCTGCCTCCCAGCAACTTACGGCGATGGCAGCCCCCGCCGCCGTGGCAGCAATGGTGCTCACCTTCGTCGTGGTGGCAAAGGTGTTCGGCTTCTTCCTCGTGGCAGCAGTGGTGTTCGGCTTCTTCCTCGTGATGGCAGTGGTGTTCTGCGCCTTCTTCGTGGCAGCAATGGTGCCCGTCTTCGTTGCAGTGCTGCTCCCGGGCGCCCTCGTCAAGGGCCGTAACTGCCTGGGCGACAGCTATTGCGAAGGGTGAGACGTTGCCGTCGCACACCATATGGATGGCATCATATCCTTTCAGGTATTCGGCCACAGAAGCCAGTTCCTGACCGAAAATCACGCGGCTTATGACCTTGCCGCCGGAGGTAATCTCTATCTCTTTTTGCATAGAATGCAAATATAGCTATTCTTGCGGATTATTACAACCGGCAGGACGGATGCTAGAGTTTTTCGATGATATCTCTGAGCAGGGCGTTGAAGTCGATGACGCGGTCGGGCTTGGGGGAGTAGCCCAGGATGACGACGACAAGTTCCTTCGAGGGGATGATATATATCTGCTGGCCATCGTGACCGACGCAGCTGTACATATCCGATGGCACGTCGGGGCAGGCGCCGCCCTTGTTGAGCCAGAAGAAGGCGCCATAGCCGCCCTTGCTGTCGGAGGCGGGGGTCCTGGTGAAGTCGACCCAGCCTTCGGGGAGGATGCGCTCGCCGCCGACCACACCGTCATCCAGGAACATCTGCCCGAAGCGGGCATAGTCGCGGGCGGTCACGTAGAGGTACGAAGAGCCGACGGGGGTGCCGCTCATATCCGGCTCGAAGCAGGCGCCGTTAATGCCCAGCGGGGCGAAGAGGCGTTCGCGGATATATGCGAGGAACTCCTCGTCACAGGGGAACAGTCCGCGCAGGTAGCGCATCACGATATTCGTGCTGCCGCTGGAATAGTACCAGTGCGTACCGGGCTCATATTCAAGGGGTTTCGACTGTGCGAAGAGGCCCATATCCTTCTCGCAGTGGAGCATTACGTTCACGTCGGAACGGTTGCCGTAGTTCTCGTTCCACTGCAGGCCGCTCTGCATCTGCATCAGGTCCCGCAGGGTTATGGCCTTGCGGCCGTCGTTCTGCCACTCGGGGATGGGGAGCGGGGCGTTTATGTCAAGCATCCCGTCGCCCTGCATAATGCCTATAAGGGCGTTGGTGAAGCTTTTGCCCATACTCCAACTGAGGAGGCGGGTGCCGGCGGATATGCCTTTGCCATACCTTTCGGCCACTATGCCGCCTTTGTGCAGGACCACCAGGGCGAAGGGCGTGCCGTTATATGCCTTGTCGTCCACGAAGGCCTTTGCGATGGGCTCCAGGGATGCGCACAGGGCGGAGTCTCCCCTCTGGAGGGTTTCGGGATAGGAGGTCTCCCTTTCCAGGGGGAAGTCATCCGGAAGCGTCTTGGCTCCGCGCAGCAGGGTGACGCCGTAACCATCTCTGTATATGGCAGTTGACTTGCGCCAGAGGAAGCGGCTGGTCACGGTGCGGGCGGCGGTGTCGACCTTGTTGGAGGTGAATTTTATGAACGAAAAGTTCAGGTCGAGCGCCTCCACGTCGGCCTGGTTCCTTCCGGAGACGAACACTGCCGAGGCGAGGTTCTTTGCAGCATAGCCCGTGATGATGGGCATAAGGGTGTCGAGGTAGATGCATCCGCCGATGATGGCGGCACCGAGCACCGCCGCGGCGATGCGTATGATTTTCTTAGCTTTCATACTCACAAAGATAAGAAATATATTTTGCTGTTTTGCAAAAACTGTTGTACCTTTGCAGTCCATCCACTTGCCCGAGTGGCGGAATGGTAGACGCGCTGGACTCAAAATCCTGTGTCCTTAAAAGACGTGCCACCGTCGGCATTTCATTGCACTGCCTTTGATATGCCGGCTTTTGTTTTTCATAGTAGGGCTTTCCCGGTCGTTCGCGCGCCCAAGGGCGCCTCTTATGAATGAGGGGGCGTACCCCCTCAAACTACCCTGGGTCGGGCTGAAGCCCTCCGAGATGCCGCATACCGTCGGCATTTCATTGCACTGCCTTTGATATGCCGGCTTTTGTTTTTGTAGAGGATGCCCGTTTTGCGACCCCCGCTGAGTGCCAGGGAGTTACAGATGTGCCATACTGCAGAAACAGTATGGCACATCTGTAAGTGGCTGATAATCAATAGGGGTCGCGGAACGCCCCCGGGCGGGCTGTCGGGAGCATCAGATCCGGGGCTTCTGGATGATGCGGAGGATCAGGGAGACGAAGTAGACGATGAGGCCGTAGAGGACGGGGATGAGGCTTACTTTGATGCCGCCGGCAAGGATGTTGGTTGCGACGTCATCGTGGCCGGATAAGAAATCCACGATCTGAAGCTGGCCGAGGAGGGTCCAGAATATGCTCACGGTCAGGGCCGCCTTGCCGATTTCCTCCACCCAGGCGGGGGCCTTCCAGGCGGCGAAGAAGAGCGCGATGAAAAGGAGGGTGATGATGATCATTCCGACAGGGCCGCCGGAGATGAAAAGCGTGAAGATGTCAGTCATGGCAATTCGTTTTTTAGGTTGGACTTTGGTTTCGGAATTCCTTGCTGCAAAGTTAGTCACTATCGTGGCAAAAATGCAAAGTAGAATCCCTGCAACCTCCTGTCAAATCCCTACAAAGTGATTTTCCTTCAAGCGATGATGCTTGATTTTGACGGAGAATGTGTATTTTTGCCTTCGGAATGAAGAAAGTCCTCATAATAGTCTCCTACTGGCTGGCCGCCATCATCCTGACGGCCCTTCTCCTGACTAGCCTTGACTATGGCTTGTGGACGGCCGCCGCGATGAGCCTGTCGTTTCTCCCGGCCGCCATGGCGCTTTCCTTCTTCCTTCCGAAAGTGGAAAGGGCCCGCCAGGGGAAAAAGCGCATCCTGGACACCATATACATAGTCTTTGGCGTGATGCTGATGACCTTCCTGTTCATATACCTGTGGCAGTGGCTGTTCATCTCGTTGGGCTGGCTTGAAGGATGGGAGGTGTGGTCCGTTCCATCGATGCTGGGCAATCCCGTCTTCGTAGCGGCCGTCCTGGCTATCCTGGCATATGGATACTACCTTCTGGAAAAGTGGCTGGAAAGGAAGTACCCCTCGGAAAGCCTCATTACCTTTACGTCGGATTATAAGAAAGTCTCCCTGGCAAAGGAAGATATCCTCTATGTGGAATCGCGCGACTCGGAAGTGCTGATTATCGCCCGGGACGGCCATCAGTACCGCAACCGGACCGGCATCAGCCAGTGGGAAAACCTCCTCGGCCCCGGGTTCATCCGCACTCACCGCTCGTTCCTTGTCAATATGGCCGATGCATCCCTCCAATCCCCGGATTCCATATCCATCGCCGGGCACACTATTCCCATATCGCGCAAGTACAAGGACAGTGTCCTGGACGCAATCGAAGAGACTGCCCAAAAGTAGCCGATTTTTCCGCAGAAAGAATTATATTTGCGACCTAAACTGGATAGATTATGCATTTTCTGAGACCTCTGGCGGTTGTCGTAGTCACCGCCGCCATCGCCCTTTCCGCCTGCTCGAAGGCTGAGCCCGTTTCGACGGTAGACCCTCTCCCGATGCCTGAAGGAATGGACAGCAACAAGGACCTCTCGGTGAAGCCGGGAGATAGTTTTTACGACTACTGCAACGGCTCCTGGATGAAGAATACCCCCATTCCCTCCTCTGGCTCCTCGGGCGGATTGTATGAGCAGATGGACGTTATGAAACAGCTGGTGGAGCAGCTGACGGCCGAAAATGCGGACCTGCGCCGCATAGATCAGCTGCGAAATGCCGACTCCGGGCAGCCAGAAGCCACCAAAACCTTCCTGGACGCCCAGAAGGCTCGTTTTCCCAGGCCCAAAACGAAGGAAGAGTTTTACATAACGATGGGAAAGATGCTTGCCGACGGTTTCCACCTATGGGGCCATCCGATCCTCCCTGCGTGGAATCTTGTCTACAAGGAAGGCCGTCTGATGGGGACGATCAATCCTCCTATGGAACTTATCCCCAGTATGCCGGATCCGCCGAAGGAAACCGACCCCGGCAAATATGTCCCTCTCTCGGCCACCAAGGCCGGCGAAGCCGATTCTCCCACCTCCCTCATTATCAAGGGATTGGGGCAGGATCCGGCCCTTTTTGTCACGGATCCCACTATGAACATATGGTGGGAAAATCTTCAGGGCAAGTCGCTGGAAGAGCTTCTCGAATTATACGACAATGCCTGGGAATACTATGAGAAGTTCGGCGCCGAGCAGCTATCTGACAACGAGCGCAACAACGCCGCCTTCGCATTCAGCTACACGCTTTCATATCATTTCATCCAGAAATATTTCCCGCCTTCAGCCAAGGAAAAATATCTGAATATCATCAGGGAAATCCAGGCTTCGCTGCGCAAGCGTATTGAACGGGTGGAATGGATGAGCCAGGCCACCAGGGACAATGCCGTTGAAAAGCTCGACTACTGCGGACTCTATGTGGGATATCCGGACCAGTGGTATGAAGACTGCCTTGTCGATATGACCGGCTGCGCCACGCTGGCGGAGGCCGTCTATCGAGGCAACCGCTGCAACGCCCTCCTGAAGGGCCATCTTATAGGTGGGAAAGACGCCTTCAGTATCCTGATCCTGTCTGCCACCTTAGGTGCGACCGGTTTTGTGCCGAATGACCTTTCGCTGATGAATTCCTTCTACTCTCCAGCATATAACAGCATATTCATCTATCCCGCAGTCCTGCTTCCACCGTTTATGCCGGAGAAAGTGAGCCAGGCCTATGAATACGCCCTCTTCACGATCATCGGGCACGAACTCACCCACGGATTCGATTCCAATAATGGTTCCAAGTATGACAAGTGGGGAAATAAGCGCAACTGGTGGACGGTGGCAGACCAGATGTCCTTCGAGGAACGCAGGGATATCCTTGCCAACTGTTACAGCCATCTGGAGATCGATCCCGAACGCGCCCCCGGCGTCTTTTCGGATGGACTGGCCACCCAGGGCGAGGACATCGCCGACCTTGGCGGCTTCCTCACCGCACTGGACGCATATAAAGCCCATCTGGAGGCCGACGGTTATTCCGGCGAAACCCTCCGGGAGCAGCTCCGCAAATTCTATGAGAGCTATGCCGATATGTGGAAAACGGTGTACAGCGACACGAAACTGGCCACTTTCCCCAAGAAAGACGAACATTCCCACGCCCGCCTGCGCGTCAACGGCGTAGTGATGAATACGGACCTGTGGTACGACCTCTACGACGTGGACCGCAACAATGTCCTTTATCTCCCCCCGGAGCGCCGTGCCGTCATCTGGTAATCAGGGCTCTTTGCTGTCGGTGATGGCTTTGCGGAAGACCTCCCACAGGGAGGGGTCCTTGCGTAGGGCATCCACCGGGAAAAAGGAGACGCCGTCGGCGTTGGCATACAGGAAGCGGAAGGCTTCATAGATATCGCAACCGCTTGAGAATGAGCCGTATATTATATTATCCGGCCCGGCGAGCCGGCGTGCTCGTGCGAGGTCATATTCCATAGATTCGGGATCCTCGGGGCCATATACCCGCGGGCGGTAGGTGCCAAGCTCGAAGTAGTCCACCAGGTCGGCGATGCCGGTTGAGGCATAGTCTTCGTCTGCCCAGGGATAATCCATCGGCTCCACCGTGGAAGGGGAGCACCAGTTCTGGCCGGTCAGGTAGAGTCCGTGCCACCAGGCAGCGCCCCAGTAGCGAAGGGCCGTGCGGGGAGAGACCCTCTTCACAATATCCCGCACCTCCCGGACATATCCTTGTATGACCGAAGCCCGCCACTTGATCCAGGCCTTGAAAAGGGGGCCGGGGACTATGTCGGAAGGGTCGTCGGAGGCGAAGGTATATATATCCTGCGGAAAGTGTTCGACCTCCCTGCCCAGCCACTTCTCGAAGGCCTCCCGCGAATAAGGGGAGAAATCGCAGTTGATGTTGTTGTAGCGGCAGTAGTCCAGCTGGAAGCCGTCGGGCTTGTATTTTTCCAGAAGTTCGGTGATATATCCAAGGACGAAATCGTGAACCTCGGGATGGGAGGGGTTCATAAAACAGAACACGCCCTGGCGGCGGCTCTGACGAATATCGTGCAGTCCGTCAGGGAGATACTCCGTGCAGAACCAGCCGTTCTTGGTGCTGTCCCGGAAGGCGGGGCCGTCGGAGAGCTGCCAGGCCCCCAAAGGGAATACCGCGCAGGTGAGTGACACCTTCAGGCCGCGCCTGTGGCCCTCGTCGATGAACACCCGGGCATAGTCCCAGTCCTCGTGGGCGTGGGGACGCGTCTTCATTGTGCGCATAGGCTCGAGATAGGAGCTCTCGAACTCGCAGTAGCCTACTACCGGCTTCACATCCACCTTGATGGAATTGAACCCGGCCCACGCGATGGTGTCCAGCAGGCCGCAGACGGCCTCCGGCGTGGGATACCTGTCCCACCGCCCGTCAGCCGGAATGGACACGACGATCTCCTTCTCCTTCTTCGGTGCACACGCGAAAAGGAGCAGGACGCTGACAATTGTCAGCCAACTACCGGTCTTTTGCATCTTTAGCATACGGCTGTTTGTTTTTACAAAAATACAAAAAGGCTTTATATGCTGCAAGGGAAAGGGCCGGGTTTGGTATTGTCGGGAACAATTGTTACATTTGTAACCAATGAATCTGTAAGGCTAGGGTGTCTGCATATGAGTGAAGTCAAGTGCCTGGGAACCAATCTGGCCGACGGCTGGATGGCGGTCGCGTTCGACCTTGGCAAAGGATATGGATACGAGACAATGATCCGCGTCCTGGATGCCATCGTGGAGAAATATATCATCGAGGTTGACCGCGTGTGGAAAGCCGGGGTTGCCGGCTCCGGCCAGGAAGTCATATTCAAGAGCGGCCTTTTCAAGAAGGCCCGGCCCCTTCGTGAGCTGGAAGCACTCAGGGAGGAGTGCGGAGAGATTGCCGTCGCCGGGTTTGCCGGATCGCTGGGAAGCATCCAGCTGTATTTCCAGATGGCCAACCAGACCAGCCTGCTGATATTCCAGGTACCCGAACAGTCCTGGACCGACATCGTCCAGTCGGCCCTGCCGGCAATCGCCGCATTTGCAGCTTCGCTACTGTAGGGTGTCCAGATATTCCTTGAGGGTGGCGGGGTCCGTAAACCGGACTGCCGCCATTCCTGCTTGTATGGCGCCTGCCACATTGGCGGCATTGTCGTCGATGAAGAGGCATTCCCCGGGGACTAGCGAGAATCTGTCGAGAAGGCGGCGGTAGATGGCCTGGTCGGGCTTGGTGACGTGCTCTTCGCCGGAGACGGTCATCCCCTCAAGAAGGTCGAATATGCCATACCTGTGGCGGACCTGGCAGAAGGTCTCGGCCGACCAGTTGGTGAGGCCGAATATGCGATAGCCCCTGCGCTTAAGGTCCTGGATGAGCTCCCGCATATGGGGGATTTCTTCGCCCATCATATCCATCCAACGGTCGAAATACATCTGGATTTCCCTGCTCCACTGAGGATGGACCGCGCTTAGCTCGGCTATCCCCTGGGCGAACGGTTTGCCCCCGTCCATCTGGACGTTCCAATCCATAGTGCATATGTTCGCAAGGAACCAGTCGGCCTTTTCCCTGCTGCCGAAGTAGCCGTCATAAAGATAGTGCGGATTCCAGTCCACCAGGACTCCGCCGAAGTCGAATACTATATTCTTAATCATCTGTCATACTTTCTGAGAAGAAGGTGGCCATACGGTCGCGGATTTCGAAGAAACGGGGCGTGAATTCTCCGTCCGGGTCGAGATGAAGGCGGTGACGGGCTTCCGGGAAGGCGTGATGCTCGGCCCGCAGGCCCAGCTCCAGGGCGCGCTCGTGGATGGCTGCGGTCCCGAACAGCTCGTCGCAGACCCACTGCGTGGGTGGCCAGCGTTTTCCGCCGGTGCGGAAGGGATAGCCGCGGCGGTAGGGCATTAACGGGTCGGAGGGGGACTGGAAGGACAGGATGCCGGTACGGGCCTGTTCCAGGATGCCGAGGTCGTGCACGGCGCCCCAGCAGTTGGCGATGGCGCGGATGCGGGGGCCGTCAGGGCGGAAGGCAAGGCGCAGGGCGAGCATCGCTCCGGCGCTTGTCCCGGCGATGAATATGCGGTCCGGGTCTATCCTCAGGCCGTCCCACCCGAGCAGGAAGTCCAATGCGTCGGAAGCGTCTTCGAAGGCGTTTTGCTCGGCCTGGGCAAAGCCCTTCCGGTTAGGGCGGAAGCCCATACGGTAGTCGACCGAGGCGGCCACATATCCCAGGGAGGCGAAATACTCACACCAGGCAGCCTGGCCTTTCTCCTGCTTGTTCCCTATGAAGAAGGACCCTCCGTGAAGCATCAGCAGCAGGGGGCGTTTTTCGCCGGCATCCTCCACCGGGGTGTATATGTCCATCTTCAGGTCCAGGGGGCGCTTCCTTGCCTGGCGCAGGAGCAGGCTTCCCGCCGATTGTTCCCTGTCGGCAGGGGTGCTGTCCCAATATCCCGGTGCGGTCTTGTAGACCACGTCCCGCTCCACCGCCACCTCAAAGGAGGGGACAGTGTAGGAGAGCAGGGAACCCGCCATTACCAGTCCAACCAAGTTCATACCGCAAATATACTAAAATAATAGCAACCCACCGCCGCCACCCAGCACCGAAATGTGTCGAACCCCGTAAGGACCGCCCTCATTCTCACCGAGCTAGGGGGACCTTGTTCAAAATGGGGCCAAAAAGTGCAAGGTCCCCTGCCGAACGTGGGTACCTCGTCGAAAACAGCCCCAAAAACTGCAAGGTCCCCTGCCGAAAGTGGGTACCTCGTCGAAAACAGCCCCAAAAACTGCAAGGTCCCCCTTGTTATGCACCGACACTTGCCAGAAAAGTGGGCGAAAACTGGCAAGTCCCCTCTGCGAAACACCGACACTTGCCAGAAAAGTGCCCCAAAATTGGCAAGTCTCCGCCGCCTAGCCCCGGGGCCCAGGACGGGCGCTAGCCCAGCACCACGTCAAGGACCATCATCAGGGCAAACCCCAGCGCGAAGCCGACCGTGCCGATGTTGGAGTGTGCCCCCTGGGAGTATTCCGGGACGAGTTCTTCAACCACCACGTAGAGCATTGCGCCGGCGGCAAAGGCCAGCATAAAGGGCATTATGCCCAGGATGGAGGTCGCGAGGAAAAGCACCAGGGCGCCGCCCAGGGGTTCCACTATGCCGCTCAGCGCGCCTATGCAGAAGGACTTCCAGCGCGAGTTGCCTTCCGCCCGCAGGGGCATTGAGATTATGGCGCCCTCAGGGACGTTCTGGATTGCGATACCGATTGAAAGCGCAAGTGCCCCGGCCATATTGAAATCGGCCGTCAGGGCTCCTGCGATGGCGACTCCCACTGCCATTCCCTCAGGGAAATTGTGGATTGTGACGGCGAGGGCCAGCTTGGCCGTGCGGGACAGGCTGCTCCGGGGGCCTTCCACATCGCCGGAAGGATGGATGTGAGGAGTGATATAGTCAATCAGCAGCAGGAATGCAAAGCCTGCGAGAAGGCCTATGGTGGGCGGCACTATGGCTGAGGTCCCGGTGCCCATCTCGATGGAAGGGATGAGAAGCGACCACACGGAAGCGGCCACCATCACGCCGGAAGCAAATCCCAGGAGGATCTTCTGCACCAGGGGCGGCATATCCCGTTTCATAAAAAACACGAAGGCCGATCCCAGGGCCGTCCCCAGGAAAGGAATCATCAGCGCAGTGAATACCGGACTCATAACTATTGCTTATTTAGCACAAATGTAGCAAAAATTAGTTATATTTGTCCAAACCACATAAAACACTATGAAAGACAAGACTCCCACGCCCCACATCGGGGCGAAATATGGCGAAATAGCCGAAACCGTGATAATGGCGGGCGACCCGCTCCGCGTGAAATTTATGGCCGAGAAGTACCTTGAGGATCCCGTCTGCTTCAACCAGGTGCGCGGAATGCTTGGCTACACAGGAACTTACAAAGGCAAACGCGTCAGTATGATGGGCCACGGGATGGGTATGCCCTCCATTGGCCTCTACACATATGAACTCTTCCACTTCTACGGTGTCAAGACCATAATCCGCGTCGGCAGCGCAGGTGCATACACCCGCGACCTTCACGTGGGCGACCTGGTCATAGCGGAAGGCGCCTGCACGGACTCCAACTATGGCGACCAGTATGAGCTCGGCGGAGTCTTCGCTCCCATCGGCGATTTCGGCCTGCTGCGCGGCGCCGCCGATGAGTGCGAACGCCTGGGCTACCGTTACAAAGTGGGCAATGTCCTTTCCTCCGACGTCTTCTACCGTGAGAATCCCCGCACCGAGCGCTGGATCTCGATGGGCGTCCTGGCCGTGGAGATGGAAGTCGCGGCGCTGTACTTCAACGCCGCCCGCAGCGGCAACCGCGCCCTCGGCATCCTGACCATCTCCGACCACCTCCTCACCGGCGAAGTCACCACCTCCGAAGAGCGTCAGAAGACCTTCACCCGGATGATGGACGTCGCCCTGTCGCTGGTCTAAACGGCAATCCCGATATTCCCTGAGCGCCCCCGGGGCCCTACATCCGGCCCTGGGCGCCTAGGACCTGCCATCCAGGAGGCTTTTTTCTGGCGGGTGAGGTTCATTCAATAACGGTCCTCTTGCTACTTCCGGGGCATCTTGGAGGACAAAAAATGGCGAAAATGTACGCCAATCTGCCCTCTGGGGCACCTGAGCGAACAAAAAAAGGCGATACTGTTCTCTAATCTGCCCTCCACAACCAAAGACGTCCTTTATACTGCCCGAAATAGGGTGTTTCTGCACAGTCGAGCACCGAATCCGACCGTCTGTCCTCATCCTCACTGCCACGGGGTGCTTATAACGGTCCAGCGAATGGACCATTATGCGCAAAAACGCGGCAAAATGCTTATAATCGGTAATTTTTTGGACCGACATAAGCACTCAGGAGGGCATCAGCGCATCGTCTGCCCAAGAATGGCCGATTCTGGGTAGGCGGGGAGTTTTTCCCAGGGAACCTGCCATCCAGGGGCCGTTTTTGTGGCAGGTGGCAGGTGGTAGGTGGGGGCCAGGAGGTTTTTGCGCGTTTCAGTGCAAGCTCCCGGGCTGAGCGGGGCCTTACATCCGTCCTGGGTGCGGCGGGGCCTTACATCCGTCCTGGGCGCCCCCGGGGGCTTACATCCGGCCCTGGGCGCCGAGGTGGCTGTCTTTGAAGCCGAGGAAGTAGAGGATGCCGTCGAGGCCGAGGGTGTTGATGGACTGGCGGGCTTCCTTGGCGACGCGCGGCTTCGCGTGGAAGGCTATGCCGAGGCCGGCTTCCGAGAGCATAGGGAGGTCGTTGGCGCCGTCGCCGACCGCTATGGTCTGGGCGAGGTTGACCTTTTCGCTCTGGGCGATGAGTTTCAGCAGGTCGGCTTTGCGGCGGCCGTCCACCACCTCGCCGAGGTAGCGGCCGGTGAGCTTGCCGTTCTCGTCGATTTCGAGCTCGTTGGCATACACGTAGTCTATGCCGTAGCGGCGCTGGAGGTATTCTCCGAAGTAGGTGAAGCCACCGCTGAGGATGGCGATCTTGTAGCCGCAGGTCTTCAGGACCGACATCAGGCGGTCGGTGCCTTCGGTGACGGGGAGGTTCTCTGCGATTTCCTGCATCACGCTCACATCCAGGCCCTTAAGCAGAGCGACGCGCCTCGTGAAACTCTCCTTGAAGTCGATTTCACCACGCATCGCGCTGGCTGTTATGGCGCGCACCTGCTCGCCTACGCCGGCACGCTCGGCCAGCTCGTCTATGCACTCGGTCTGGATGAGGGTGGAGTCCATATCGAAGCAGATAAGGCGGCGCATCCTGCGGTACATATCGTCTTTCTGGATGGAGAAGTCCATCTCCGTGGTGGAGGACAGCTCCATCAGGCGGGCCTGCATCGCGGCCTTGTCCACGGGGGTGCCGCGCAGGGAAAACTCGATGCACGAACGCACGTTGCGCTCGGGGTTCTTGATGCTGAGGCGGCCGGTGAGGCGCTTTATGGAATCTATGTTAAGTCCCTGCTCTGCAACCACTTGCGCCGCTGCATGAATCTGCTGGGCGGAGAGGCTGCGGCCTATGACGGTGAGTATATAGCGGTTCTTGCCCTGGCGGCCGGCCCACTGCTCATACTCGTCGTCGGGCACCGGCTCGAAGCCGATGTTGACCCCAAGCTCCGTGGTCTTGAAAAGGAGATCCTTCATAACCTGGCCGGAGTTGGCCTCATCGATGCGGATGAGGATGCCGAGCGAGAGGTCGTAGCGGGCGAGGATTTCCATAACCGAGGCGGTAAGGCCCGACTGGTCGCGCCCGGTAATCCTTATTAAAATCTGTTCTTTCATATCGGCGCAAACGCATTATTCCCCGAACGGCAAACTATGAGCTGATGGTGTCGGCGATTTTCTTTATGTTGAGGCTCCGGGCGGAGGCGTCGATGATGTCCTTGTAGATGCCGCCGCGGCGGTAGACTTCGTCGGGATCGCCGGACTGCTCGACACGCCCCTCGCGCAGGGCGTAGATGATGTCGCTGTCGATGATCTGGGAAATATTGTGGGATATGATTATCACCGTGCGGCCTTCCTTTATGGCCTCGATGCTGTTCTTAATCTGCTCTGTAGCAACGGCATCCAGCGATGCGGTGGGCTCGTCGAGGAAGACTATCGGAGGGTTCTTGAGGAACATCCTCGCTATGGCTATCCTCTGCTGCTGGCCGCCGGAAAGGTCCGTCGCGCGGCCCTCGAAGCCGTGTGGCAGGGCCACGATCTGGTCATATATGCACGCCTTCTTCGCGGCTTCAACGACTTCCTCGTGGGTGGCGGACGGCTTGCCGTAGAGGATATTCTCCTCGATGGTCCCGTCGAAGATGTGGTTCTTCTGGAGGACAAGGCCTATGTGCTCGCGCAGATACTGCGTGTCATATTCCTGCAGGGGAACGCCGTCCAGCGTGATGGAGCCTTTCTGGGGCTCGTAGAACTTGTCCAGCAGGTTCACGATGGTGCTCTTGCCGGCGCCGGACAGGCCCACCAACGCGGTAATGCGGCCGGGTTCGATGTGCATATCCACCCCGAACAGGGCCTGCGTGCCGCCGGGATATGTGAAATCCACCCCGCTGAGCCTGAACTCGCCGCGGATGGTCTCGGGCCTGAAGGTGCCGCTGGGCTCCACTTCCCCGTCGGCCTTGATGATGCCGAAGAAGCCTTCGGCATATATCAGGGCGTCGTTCACGTCGTCGAATATCCTCTGGAGCTGGGTGATGGGGGCGATGACGTTACTGAAGAGCATCACGTGGTACATTATCTTACCGATGCTCATCCCCGGGTAGTCTATCAGCACGAGATAGGCGGTGAGGATAATCACGAGCACGGTGCCGACCTGCTTGACGAAACTCTTGATGCCGGCGTAGTAGAATCCCACGCGGCGGGTCTTCATCTGGTTGGCAGTCACCTGGTTCTGGAGGTCGAGCTGCTTGCGCGCCTCTATGCCTTCGCGGTTGAAGGACTTGATGACGTTGATCGAGTCGATGATATTCTTTATGCCCTGGCTCTTGGTCTCCATATACCCCCTCATCTGGCGCCTCCAGCCCTTCAGCCGGCGGGCCTGGCGGACGGTTATCCAGAAGTAGATGGGGACTATGCCGAGGGCGACCAGGCCCACGTAGACATTGGCGGCGAACATCAGGATAAGGGCAAGGATGGCGCTGGTGAACAGGGGCAGAAGGTCGATGAAGAAGTTCTGCACCGTCCTGGAAATACTGCTGACGCCCTGGTCTATCCTCGCCTGGACCTTGCCGGTGGAGTTCTCGTCGGAGCTGAAATAGGCCATCCTGAAGGTCAGGACGCGCTCGATGACGCTCTGCGAGAGGTCTCGCGAGACAAAGATGCGCATCCTCTCGCCGAAGTAGTTCTGCGCGAAGGTGATGAGGGCAGACAGGATCTCCTTGGCCAGCAGGACTATGGAGATGATGGTCAGGATCCTTGCCGCCTGCCCCCAGGTGAACGACGTGCCTATCAGAGCGTTGATCGCATCGACCGTGCGGTCGAGCACGATGGCGTTGACCTGCTGCATCGATGCCCCGATGAGCGTCAGGATGAGGGTTATGATGACAAGACCCCTGTAGGGTCGCACGTACGGCCGTATGTTGCGGAATAGCTGAATGAGGTTCATCGGACCGGCTTTTCTTTGAGGGATATGGCGAAACCACCGCTGCGGGCCATACGGATGCTCAGCGAATCGGCGGAGGTAACAATCTTATTTTCAATTATATAGCGCTTGCCCGGATTGGCCCCGCCCGGCTGGATGCCGGCAACGCCGTCGGCGTCGGGGGCATCGCGGTAGACGGTGGCTTCATAGCTGGCGCCGCTGCGGAGGAAGTCCAGCGGGAATTCCGCCGTGCGCTCGTTCTCGTCGGTCACGCCTCCGACGAACCACACGTCGCCTGGACCGGCGCTGAAGCGGGTCGCTCCGTTGACATAGTCCTTCCTACCGTCAGGCAGGGCTGCAAGGCCTTTGGCTGCGGTCTCGAGCGTGCTCTTTCGCACCTGGCGGGCAACCACTATGACATCGCCGGGCTCGGCCAGCAGGTAGCGGCTCTGCTCCCAGTCGACGGCCACGTCCTCGATGAAGCGGAAGGCGTCGAGGTGCTCGGAATAATACTCCGGCAGGTCGGCGGCCATCTGCAGGGGCGAATACATCGTCAGATACAGCGCCAGCTGCTTGCACAGCGTCGTTGTCATATAGTGCTGCGAGGCGGGGTTGAGGCGGGATATGTCAGACTCGAATATGCCTGGAGTATAGTCCATCGGACCGCCCTGCAGGCGCGTGAAGGGGAGGACCGTAACGTGGGCGGGACGGATGTCTCCCCGGTATTCGGTGCCCATAGCGCTTTCGTTGCCTATCATATTGGGCCAGGTGCGGCACAGGCCGGTCGGACGTATGGCCTCGTGGGCGTTGACCATAATATGGTTTTTCGCCGCCTTGCGGACCACGTAGTTGTAATGGTTCACCATCGGCTGGCTGTAGTGGCCTTCCCCATAGGGGATTATATTTCCGACATATCCGGTCTTGACGGCGTCATAGCCATAGCGCTTCATAAGGTCGAAAGCCTCGTCTATGTGCCTTTCGTAATTTATTGTGGATGAGGAGGTTTCGTGGTGCATCACCAGCCTTATACCCTTGGAATGGGCATATGCGTTCAGCGCCGGCAGGTCAAAATCCGGATATGGCGTCACGAAGTCGAAGACGGCGTCCTTCTGGTAGCCATACCAGTCTTCCCAGCCTTCGTTCCAGCCTTCGATGAGAAGGCCGTCGAAGCCGTGCTCCGAGGCGAAATCTATATACCTTTTGACATTGTCATTGTTGGCCCCGTGGACGCCGTTGGGGGTGGCCTTGGAATAGTCGGTGACGCCAAGTTCCACGGCGGGATAGTCCCAGGTGTAGGCCCAGCTGCTCTTGCCGGTTATCATCTCCCACCATACGCCCATATACTTTACCGGGTGGATCCAGGAGACATCGTCCAAGGCGCAGGGCTCGTTGAGATTCAGTATGAGCCTGGAAGATAGGGTTTTACGGGCATCGTCGGTGACCATCACCGTACGCCAGGGGCTCTTGCACGGGGCCTGCAGGCGGCCCTTCCAGCCTTCGGCGTCGGGGTTGAGCCAGCTGCGGAAGGTGAGGGTATTTGCGTCAAGGTCCAGGTGCATTCCGGGGTAGTTTTCGACGGCGGCTTCGTGGATGTTGACATAAAGCCCGTCGTCGGAGCGCATCTGGATGGATGTCTGCACGCCGGAAGGGGAGAACTGGCGGGGGTCGGGATAGTCCGTGGCCTGCTTCATCCTGAGGGGGATTTCGCTCACTCGGCACTCGGTGTAATTATATTCCTCTGAATACACGTCGCCGGGAATCCACCAGGCGGTGTAGTCGCCGCCGAGGCGGAATTCGGTCTGCTCCTCCTTGATGGTGAAATAGGTCAGGTCCTTCTGGAGGGGGAATTCATATCGCAGTCCGAGGCCGTCGTCATACAGACGGAAACGGATGACCATCAGGATGTTATCCGTGTGCGACAGGGTCACCGCCAGCTCGTTGTAGTGGTTGCGGATGCGGGACTCTTCGCCCCAGACGGTCTCCCAGGTCTCGTCCAGGCTGTCGCGGGCGACATCCAGCAGTGAGAAGCCTTTGCAAAGGTCGCGGGGCGTCCCATATTCCTTGACGGAGGTCCCGCCCTGCGGATGCCCGCCCTTGAATTCCCCGCGTAGGGTATATCCCAGATGGCTCGGCCGGATGACCGGCTTGCCGTCATAGCTCAGAGAATACATCGGCTCCCCAGCGTCCGACAGCGCGAACACCATCGACAGCTTCCCGTCCGGGCTGCTCAGCGTCTCCCCGCTCAGAACCCCATCCACCCCCTTGCACGAGAACATCACCCCGATCAGGCACAACAATATGGCAAATCTTTTCATAATCAATTGTCTATAGACCAAATATACGAATTTACCCTGGCATTTACAATGCCCGGACTATCAGACCTGTTTATTGTCTTTGGGCCCCTTCTTTTTTCTGGGCTTGAAACCGTCCACGAGGGATTTAGTCCCTCTTATGTACTCTGGATCATTGGTGGATACATCATTGAGATAAACCGGAGCAGGCGTGGGAACTAATGAATAATCTGACGCCTCCAAGTGGGATTCAATCAGATCCAGGCTGAGAGCTTTCTCCAATTTAGCCAGCGTCTCGAGGGTCATGTTGACCCTTCCATTCAAAAGGATTGATATATGTTGCTGACTGCAGCCCAGAGAATCAGCCAGTTGTTTCTGGGTGATACCCATTTCCGTCATTCTTCGCCTCACTTTAACGGCAATGGCATAGGAGTACCTAAGCCAGATCCAGTTGTCTTTCAGATACTGTGCCTTTGAAACAAAATCCTCTGTTCCCTTGTGCTCATTGGCCTTGAGAAAATCAGTTGTATTCATATCGTCTATTGCTTTATTCCATCTGCATCTACAATGCCGTTAGACAGTAAATAATTTCTCACAAGCTCCATCCTTATCAGTTCATTGAGCGTGTGTTCCCTATCTTTGACCTGACAGTCTTTTCCCTTTTGCCTTTTCCCGCGATAGGAGCATTTCTCTAATACGATAGTTTTCCAGCGGCCTGAATAATAAATCTAGATTGGCATCTTGACTAATATCCAGAATAAGACAAGATAATGAGACCGTGTCTACGATAGTATCGTAAATTGCATCGTCCAAATTTGTGATATGAAAGAAGTCCTTCAGATCATTTTTGTTCAAATCGAAGAATGATTGCAGATAGCCTATGTCAAGCCATTGCCCGAAAGTTTTATTTAATATGTTCTGGGAATCCCCATCATATCTAACAGCCCAAAGGCGACCATTGTGAAGAACATCCTCAAACTTCATTTATTACCTTTTTTGCAAAGGTATAAACAATTTTTAAATTGTACAAATTTAAATTTGTTTTTCGGCTTTTTTGGTCAGCCTCACTGTGCCCGCCACCTGCCACCTGCCAGAAAAACGCCGGAAAGATGGCAGGTCCCCCGGGGCCCAGCCCGGGGACCTTGCGCCTAAGCGTCTCCCCCTTGGGGGGCGCCGGCGACGGCTATGCCCACTTGTCCTCGGCGGAGGGGGTGCGGATGTCGCCGAGGTATTGGATTTCAACGAGGAACCACTGGCCGGTGCTGGGTTTCATGCGCAGGCGGACGGGTCGGGGGTTGTCCGCGCCGCCGGAGTGGACGTAGAGGGTGGCCCAGTTCTCGTTCTCGAAGGAGTAGGGGTTCGAGGAGACCTTGACGGTGAAGGGCCTGGAGGGGGTGTAGTTGTTCTGCGGGGTGGCGCCTTCGAACAGGGCGCGGACCTTGTAGGTCTTGCCGTCCATAAAGCGGTCGTTAAGCTGCGACTTCTCGGTGGGGCTGAGGGGATCGGGGCCCTTGAGGAAGTCCAGGATGCTGAAACACACCTCTTTGTCCACCTCATAGCGGGTGAGGGCGACGACCGAGAGGGCGGCCACGGCATATACGTCATTCAAGGCGGCTTCGGGGAGCAGTTTGAACTCTTCCAGGGTCTTCGGGATGGACTGGAAGGTGAAGGACCTGTCAACTGTTCCGGCGGTGTCCACGCCGGCCTTGCCCAGAGCCTTGTTGAGGGTTTCGCTGATTTTGTCGGAGGCGATCTTGTTTGTGATGGCGCTGCCGGCCACACGGGTGAGGTTGCTTAGAATAGACTTGAACATAGCGCAGAAGTATTATGTATCCTGCACAAATATAACGATTAAGTCCGGTATTCCAAGCCGCGCCCTTGGAAAATAGCATAATAAAGGCTATATTTCGGCTATGAAAAAGATTCTGCTTATAATCGCTGTGTCCCTGGCTCTGGCATCCTGCAGCCGGGACAAGGACCTTGCCGCCGTCCGCGGCCTGGCCAAAAGGATAGTCCCCGCCTACTGCGGGAAGATAGTTTTCGAGAAAATCCCCCAGGAAGGGACCTTCGAGGTCGAGTCGGTGGACGGCCGTCTGCACGTGCGCGGCGACAATGCCATATCCCTGGCAATGGGCCTTAACTGGTATCTGAAGAACTGCTGCCTCGTGACCGTTTCGATGCACGCCTTCGACCCGGTGCAATGCCCTTCTCAGATGCCGGCGGTGCCCGAAAAAGTGACGAAGAAGGCCCTCGTGAAAGAGCGTTTCTTCCTGAACTACTGCACTTTCGGCTACACTATGCCCTGGTGGAAGTGGGAAGACTGGGAGCGCCTCGTGGACTGGATGGCCCTTAACGGCGTGACGATGCCGCTGGCGACCTCCGGCCAGGAAGCCATATGGCTCAAGATATGGCAGAACCACGGCCTGAGCGAGGAGCAGGTGCGCAGCTATTTCACCGGCCCGGCCCATCTGCCGTGGCACCGTATGTGCAATATCGACGGGGTCGACGCCCCGCTGCCGCAAAGCTGGATTGACGCCCAGGTGGACCTGCAGAAGAAGATTCTCGGCCGTGAGCGCGAGTTCGGAATGACCCCCGTGCTGCCAGCCTTCAACGGCCACGTGCCCGGTGCGCTGAAGGATATATATCCCGACGCCCCCATTACCGATATCAATGAATGGGCCGGCTTTGACAAACAGTACCTCTGCCACTTCCTTTCGCCGGAAAGCGAGCTGTTCCAGACCATACAGAAGGAATATCTCCAGGCCCAGACCGAGCTTTTCGGCACGGACCATATCTATGGAATGGACCTCTTCAACGAGGTCGAGGCCCCTTCCTGGGACCCGGCTACGCTTGCCCGCATATCCACTTCCGCATATAAATCCCTGGCCGCCGTCGACCCCGACGCGAAGTGGCTCCAGATGGCCTGGATGTTCTACTACGACAGCAAGCACTGGACGAAAGACAATATCAAGGCCTACCTCGAAGCCGTCCCCAAGGGCAAGGTCATAATGCTGGACTACTTTATCGAGAACACCCCTGTCTGGCCCCTGACCGACAAGTTCTTCGGCCAGCCTTACATATTCTGCTACCTCGGCAATTTCGGGGGGAATACCCATATAGTCGGCCCCTTCGACACGGTTAGCTCACGGACTGCGGACGTGCTGGAGAACGGCGGCGAGAATCTCACAGGCCTCGGAACCACCCTGGAAGGCTTCGGGGTGAACCAGTTCTTCTTCGAATATATATTCGACAGGGCCTGGAGCGACGGTGCTGCGTTCGACGATGACGCCTGGGTCCGGAATCTTGCCGACCGCAGGACGGGCGTTGCCGATCCCGGGGCAGAGAAGATTTGGCGGCGTTTCATCGACAGCTGCTATGTTCACACGGCCTATTCCGAGGGCCCGCTGGTGTGCGGACGCCCCTGCGCCGACGGCTTCTGGCACTGGACGGTGGTGCACGACCTTCATTTCAGCAATGCCGCCCTTGCCGGGATATGGAACGACCTTCTCGCGGTCGATTCCGAGCGCGACAGCCACCGCTTCGACGTGGTCAACACCGGCTGCCAGACGCTCGGCAACTATTTCGCGGTGAAGCGCGATGTTTTCACAGCAGCCTTCCGCCTTGGGGAT
>CACZBP010000002.1 GCA_902779495.1 uncultured Bacteroidia bacterium | reverse complement strand
TGCGCCCGTAAACTCGAGTCCGGCTGTCGGTCATCCTGCTGACGCAGGACCGTGCCCTGCACAAGGCTCACGCACGCCATCGCACAAGGCCCCCTCCATTCCCGTCAATGTCCTTCCACCCTCATCCTCACCGAGCAAGGGAAGCTTGTGCGAAAACGGCCCGAAAAAAGTACGGTCCCGGCGAGGGCGGCGGCACCGGGCGCTCAGGCGATGATGCCGAGGCGGCGGAAGATGGCGGCGAGGCGGTCGATTGCGGTGTCGACCTGCTCACGGGTGTGGGTGGCCATTAGGGCGAAGCGGATGATGATGGAGTCTTCCGGAACGGCCGGCGGGATGACAGGCGTTATGAAGACGCCATCTTCGAGGGCCATCTTGACGGCTGTGAGACATTTTTCCATATTGCGCACGAACAGGGGGATTATCGGTGACTGTGTGTGACCGATATCGAATCCTTCTTCCCTGAAGCGTCTGTGCGCGTGGAGGGTGACGTCCCAGAGGTTCTGAAGACGCTCTGGCTCGGACTGCATTATGTCCAGCGCAGTGCTTACCGCGGCCACACTTGCCGGCGGCATGCTGGCGCTGAAGATCAGCGAGCGGGAGTTGTGCTTGAGGAAGTTAAGCACGTCGTGGTCTCCGGCTATGAAGCCTCCGAGCGAACCGAAGGACTTGGAGAAGGTGCCCATTATGAGGTCCGTCTTGTCGGTGAGGCCGAAGTGGTCGGCAGTGCCGCGGCCGTCGCGTCCGAAGACGCCAAGGCCGTGGGCGTCGTCCACCATAACGGCAGCGTTGTACTTCTCGCAAAGCTCCGTAATCTGCGGCAGAGGGGCAAGGTCGCCTTCCATCGAATAGACACCGTCCACGACGATGAGTTTCGGGGCGTCGGCGGAAACCTTCCTGAGTTTTGCCTCTAGTCCTGCCATATCGTTGTGGGGGAATTTATATACCTTGCTCCATCCCAGGCGGCTGCCGTCGATGATGCAGGCGTGGTCCAGGGCGTCCAGGAACACGAATCCGTCCCTGAAAGCGAGAGCTGAGATCACACCCAGGTTGACCTGGAAGCCGGTGCTGTAGGTCACGGCTTCTTCCTTGCCCACGAAGCGGGCGAGCTTTTCTTCAAGTTCAAGATGGATATCCAGCGTGCCGTTGAGGAAACGCGACCCGCTGCAGGAGGTGCCGTATTTGCGTATGGCTGCGATGGCTGCCTCTTTGAGGCGGGGATCGTCGGAAAGGCCGAGATAGGAGTTGGAGCCGAACATCATCACGTCACGGCCCTGCATCCTGACAACAGGGTCCTGTCCGGACTCGATGGGGCGGTAATATGGATATATTCCCTGTGCCTTCACCTCGTCCGCCAGAGTATACTGAGCACACCTGTTCTTAAGTGTTAGGTTCATACACGTCAATTTGAGAGTGCGAAGATACGAAAAAAATCGCTAACTTAGCAGTTTAATATATGAAGATATAGATAATATGACAATAGAAATGGAGAGAAAAGAACTGCCTGTGCTGGTTCTGACAGGCTATCTGGGGAGCGGGAAAACCACCCTTCTGAACAGGATCCTGAGCAACCGCCGCGGCATCAAGTTCGCGGTGATAGTCAATGATATAGGCGAAGTGAACATAGACTCCGACCTCATCGAAAAAGGAGGAATCGTGGGTCAGGGAGACGACAGTCTCGTGGCCCTTCAGAACGGCTGCATCTGCTGCACCCTGAAAATGGATCTCGTGGCCCAGCTGGACGAACTTGCCAAGATGAACAGGTTCGACTACATAGTCATCGAAGCCAGCGGAATATGCGAGCCTGCGCCCATCGCCCAGACCATATGCTCCATCCCCCAGCTGGTCCCCCAGTATATGGCCTCGACTGCCATCCGTCTCGACTGCATAGTGACCGTCGTGGACGCCCTGCGTATGAGGGACGAATTCGGCTGCGGCGATGCCCTGCGTAAGGAAGACATAGGCGAGGAAGACCTCGAAAGGCTTGTCATCGAGCAGATTGAGTTCTGCAATATGGTCCTGCTGAACAAGGCCTCGGACGTGGCCCCCGACGAGCTGGCCAAGGTCCGTGACATAGTCCACGCCCTCAACCCCAAGGCCGTCATCCTCGAATGCGACTATGGCGACGTGGATCTGGATAAACTCCTGAACACCAACCTGTTCGACTTTGACAAGGTGGCCACCTCAGCCGCCTGGATAGCCGCCATCGAAAACGGCGAAGAAGACCACGATGACGATGACGACGATGATGATGACGATCACGATCACGACCACGACCATCATCACCACCATCACCACGACGAAGGTGAAGCCGAGGAATATGGCATAGGCACCTACGTCTATTACCGCCGTCCCGCCCTGGACCTCAACAAGTTCGACAATTTCGTCGCCCGTTACTGGCCCAAGGAGATAATCCGTGCCAAAGGCCTGTGCTATTTCTACGACGAGCCCGACAAATGCTATCTCTTCGAGACTGCCGGAAAGCAGAAGAGCATAAAGGACGCCGGCTACTGGTTCGCCACTATGCCCGAGGACAGGCTTGAGGACCTGATGGCCCGCGACAAGAACCTCCGCCGTGACTGGGACCCCGAATATGGAGACCGTATGATCAAGATAGTCTTCATCGGCCAGAATCTCCGCAAGGAGCTCATAGAAGAGCTGATGGACAGTTGTTTAGCTGAATAAGGAATATGAAAGTAGCAGTAGTCGGCGTTACCGGCCTGGTAGGTACCAGGATGAGGGAAGTGCTCGAAGAAAGGCATTTCCCGGTGAGTGAATTCCTCCCCGTTGCTTCGGAGAGGTCGATAGGAAAGATGGTCCCTTTCTGCGGGAAGGAATATGCCGTGATGAGCGCTGATGACGCCATCGCCGCACGCCCTGACCTGGCGATATTCTCCGCCGGCGCCGCGGCCTCCCGCGAGCTTGCACCCCGCTTTGCGGAAGTCGGCTGCCGCGTGGTGGACAATTCCTCCTGCTGGCGCCAGGACCCCACCAAGAAGCTGGTGGTCCCGGAGATCAACGCCGATGTCCTGACGGCCGACGACTATATAATCGCCAACCCGAACTGTTCCACCATCCAGATGGTGGTCGCCATCGCCCCCCTTCACCGTAAGTATGTGATAAAGAGGATAGTGGTGAGCACCTACCAGGCCGTGACCGGCTCCGGCATAAGGGCCGTCCGCCAGATGGAATCAGAAAGGGCCGGTGCGCAGTGGGGCGAATATGAAGCCTTCTACAACTACCCCATCGACCGCAACGTCATCCCCCACATCGACTCCTTCCTGGAAAACGGCTACACCAAGGAAGAGATGAAGATGGTCAACGAGACCCATAAGATCCTGGGCGACAACTCAATAGGCGTGAGCCCCACCACTGCCCGCGTCCCTGTCATCGGCGGCCACAGCGAGTCCATCAACCTCGAGTTCAGCAAGGATTTTACCCTTGAGGAGATATGGGACATATGGCGCCACACCCCCGGCGTCACCGTCCAGGACGACCCGTCGAAGAACATATATCCTATGCCCCTGTATGCCCTTGGCAAGGACGACGTGTTCGTAGGCCGCCTGCGCCGTGACCCTTCGGTGCAGTATGGCATCAACTTCTGGTGCGTTTCCGACAATATCCGCAAGGGCGCCGCAACCAATGCCGTCCAGATAGCCGAGGCGCTTCTGGCCAAGAACCTCCTTCCCCGATGAAAAATGTAGCAACCCGATACGGCGTCTCCACCCTCGGCCTCGTCTTCGTCGCCCTTGGCGTAGGCATCTCCATAAAGTCCAACCTGGGCATTGCGCCCCCTTCCTGCCCTCCGACCATCCTCAACCTGCAGTGGCAGGCCATATCCATAGGCACCTTCACCTGGATGATGCACCTGGTGTTCATCGCCTTGCAGGCCCTGGTGCTCCGCAAGCGGTTCAAGCTGCGCTACCTGATGCAGATTCCCGCCGCCTTCGTGTTCGGCTATATGTGCGACGGCGCCATATGGCTTTTCGACGCATTGGCCTCTCCTGCAACCAATTACGGCGTGCAGATCCTGTTCAGCCTGGTGGCCGTGGTGCTGACTGCAATAGGCATCAAACTGGAGGTCATAGGCAATGCCTGGATCCTTGCCGGCGACCAGACCGTGGCCGTCCTCGCGGACGAACTGCATATGTCCTTCAGCACCTTCAAGGTCATCTTCGACGTATTCCTGGTGGTGATTACCGCCGCCTTCTCCTGGGTCTGCTTCCACCTCCTCACCGGCAACGGCACCACTATGGTCATCCGTGAAGGAACCCTCATCCTCGCCATCCTCACCGGTATATGCATGAAGGCGACCGACCCTCTGGTCGACCGCCTTTTCAAACGAGTGGATTTTTCTGATTGACAGTTCGTTACACCCTCTGGCCGTAGGAACGGTCGGTGGTGTTGACGGTGATCTTTTCGCCCTGCTGGATGAAGAGGGGAACCATAATCTTTGCACCGGTCTCGAGGGTGACTTCCTTCAGGGCGCTGGTGGAGGCGGTGTTGCCTTTCACTGCGGGCTCGGCGTAGGTCACTTCGAGGGTTACGTAGGTGGGGAGTTCGCAGGTGAGGCACCTTTCTTCGGGCTCGGTGACGAACATCATTTCCACGTGCTGGCCTTCTTTCATAAGGTCGGCGTTCTCAACCACGTCCTTGGGGAGGGAGATCTGCTCGTAGGTCTCTTCGTGCATGAAGTTGAAGCCGTCCTCGTCGCCGTAAAGGAACTGATAGGGACGCCTTTCCACGGTGATGGTGTCAATCTTGGCACCTGCGGTGAAGGTGTTCTCGAGGATGCGGCCGTTCTCAAGGTTGCGAAGTTTGGTCTTCACGAAAGCGGGGCCCTTGCCGGGCTTTACGTGCTGGAACCATACTATCGAACAAGGCTTTCCGTTGAAACTCAGATAAAGTCCGTTTTTAAAATCAGCTGTTGTTGCCATATGTAAGTGTTTATATGTTTACTCAATAACGTCCGCAAAATTAACTATTTATAGCCGAAGTTGCAAAAATATATAAAAAAACAATTGTCTCCACCCTCAATTTGTTTACATCGCCTTGATTCTGCAGGCTACGGCTTCCAGGAGCCACTTCGGCGTCGATGTGGCGCCGCACACTCCCACGGAATCGCCGTCGCGGAAGAAGTCCGGCGACACTTCGTCCGGGGTGCCGGCAAGGTGGGTGCGGGGATTGACCTTGCGGCACAGGTCCAGGAGGACCTTGCCGTTGGAGGAATCGCGGCCTGCGACGAAAATGACAACGTCGTGTGCTGCAGCGAATTCCGACAGCTGGGAATGGCGGGAAGCGACCTGTGAGCATATGGTGTCGTGCACCGTCAGGCGGCCGCCCCGCATAGCCTCGCCAAGCATCCGGCACACCTCCCTGTATCCCGAAGGACTCTTGGTGGTCTGGGAGAATATGTCTATGTCCCGGGAGGTGTCTATCCTGCCGTCCGACAGGGCTTCCTCCAGCATCCGGGGAGTTTCCACCACGACCGCGTCTCCGTCCACCTGGCCCACGAGGCCGAGCACTTCGGCGTGGCCGACCTTTCCGAATATGACTATCCTGGAGCCGCCGTCATATGCCTGGCGGATGTGCTTTTGGAGCTGCAGTACCACGGGGCAGGTGCAGTCGATGAGGTTTATGCCGCGCTGCACCGCGTCGCGGTAGGTCTGAGGGGGCTCGCCGTGGGCACGGATGAGGACATCCGCCCCGGAGAGGCCGTCGAAGGAGTCGACCGTCCGCAGCCCTTTGGCTTCCAGGCGGCCCAGCTCGGCTTCATTGTGGACTATGGAGCCCAGGGAATAGAGCGTGCGGGACCCGTCGGAGAGGAAATCTTCGGCCTTGGATATGGCGCGGATGACTCCTCCGCAGAATCCGGAATGGCTGTCTATGCTGACGCTGAGATTCATGCCCTGGGGTCAAGAATCCCGAAACGTCCCTGGAGGATGCCGCGCATCCAGACCGTCTCCTCGTGGAGGGTCATATCGGAATTGTCCATCACGAAGGCATCTTCGGCCTGCCGCAGCGGCGAGGTCTCGCGGGTGGAATCTATATGGTCCCTCTCCTTGAGATTTTTCAGAACTTCTTCGAAATCAGGCGTTTCCCCCTTGGCGACCATCTCGTCGTAGCGCCTCTGCGCACGGACGTTGTCGTCCGCCACCATAAAGATTTTCAGCTGGGCATTGGGGAAGACCGTCGTGCCTATGTCGCGGCCGTCCATCACTATGCGGCCCTTCTCCCCGAACTCGCGCAGCTTCTTGTCCACATAGCAGCGCACCTGAGGGATAGCTGCGATGGGGCTCACAGAGCCGGACACCTCGAGGGTGCGTATCTCGCTTTCGATGCAGCGCTGCCCCATATAGGTTTTGCTCCCGTCCTCGAAATGGATGTCCAGCCCGTCCAGGGCAGGGATCAGCCTTTCAAGGTCGATGTCGCCGTCCTTGATAAAGCCGCTCTCCAGCGCAAACAGCGTCACGCCCCTATAGAGCGCTCCGGAATCCAGGTAGAGGAACCCGAAATCCTTCGAGATGAGTTTGGCAAAGGTGCTCTTTCCAGTGGACGAGTAGCCGTCGATGGCAATGATAATATCCGGAACTTTCATAATCTGGTGTGGTTAAGGATAACAAATATAGCAATAAAATGATTATCTTTGCCATATAAACGTTTGAATTGTTATGAAGATTCTGATTATCGACGACGAGAGGGCCATCCGCAATTCCCTCAAAGAGATACTCCAGGACGAAGGCTACGATGTGGAAGTTGCCGAAGACGGCAAGGCCGGACTGGAAGCAGCCGGGAAGAACCGCTATGACGTCATCTTCTGCGACATCAAGATGCCGGGGATGGAAGGGACCGAGGTGCTGGTGAAACTCCAGGAGGAGGGAATAGACTCCGCCGTGGTGATGATTTCCGGCCACGGAGACATCGACACCGCCGTGGACTGCATCAAGAAAGGCGCCTTCGACTTCATCCAGAAGCCCCTCGACCTGAACAGGATCCTCATCACCATAAAGAACGCCACCGACAAGGTCAACCTCCTGAAAGACAACAGGATCCTAAAGAAGAAAGTCTATGGCCAGCAGATGGTCGGCGAGTCGGCCCCAATAGTCCACATCAAGGAGCTCATCGACAAGGTTGCCCCCACTGATGCCCGCGTGCTCATCACCGGAGCCAACGGCGCAGGCAAGGAGCTGGTCGCCCGCAGCATCCACCAGAAGAGCGCCCGCAGCGCCGGTCCCTACGTTGAGGTCAACTGCGCCGCCATTCCCTCGGAACTGATTGAAAGCGAGCTCTTTGGTCACAAGAAAGGCTCCTTCACCTCGGCTGTCAAGGACCACAAAGGCAAGTTCGAGCAGGCCGACGGCGGCACCCTCTTCCTCGATGAAATAGGCGATATGAGCCTCGCCGCCCAGGCCAAGGTCCTTCGCGTGCTCCAGGAAAAGAAGCTCACCCCGGTCGGAGGTGACAAGGACATAGAGGTGGACGTGCGCGTCGTCGCTGCGACGAACAAGGACCTTATGGCCGAAATCGCCAAAGGCACCTTCCGCGAAGACCTCTATCACCGCATCAGCGTGATCCTCATCAAGGTCCCTTCCCTGGACGAGCGCAAGGACGACATCCCCCTGCTGGTGGATTATTTCGTGGAGCAGATCTGCTCCGAAAGCGGAAAGCCCGTGCGCGCCTTCGAGCCCGCGGCCCTTGCCGCCCTCCAGGCCAAGTCCTGGCCGGGCAACATCCGTGAGCTGCGCAACGTGGTGGAGCGCCTTCTCATCCTGGGCGGCAACCCTGTCACCGCCTCAGACGTGGAAATGTACTTCTAGAAAAAAAAGAAGGCGGGACTTCTCAGTTCCGCCTTTCGATTTTGAGCTGCTGGATGAGGTAGTTTTCCCCGTCCTTGCAGCTGACGAAAATCGTAACGCTCAGCTTTTCTCCTCCTGCGGTCAGTGTGCCGAACGCATATTTCATATTCGGCCGGCCGGCCGTGTGGTTGATCTCGAAGGCTCTCGGGGTGTAGGAGGTGAAGAAGTTCTTCATTATCTGACGGGCCTGGTTGCGGCTTGCGTCGTTGGTGGAACTGAAAATCGTCACTTCCAGATTGTCGGCGAACCAGGCGGAAAGCCGCTCGGCGTCCCCGGCGCGTATGTACTTGGCTATGGGGACGAAAACGTCGTAGTTTTCCCCTGCGCCCCTTGCGGGTGTGTCGCACTCAAGCAGCATTACGGCTGCCAGGGCGATGCCTGTGAACAATGCCTTGATATTCATAACCGGGCTGGTTTATAGCAAATTCCGAGCCAATGTGAGATTTTATTCTTATCTTTGCGATGTGAAGATTAAGCTGCTCACGATGGGTAAGACGGACGTGCAATGGGTCCGTGAGGGTCTTGAACTGTATGTGGCAAGGCTCTCCCACTATGTCCCATTCACCCTGCAGGAGCTGCCCCAGCTGAAGAAAGCCTCCTCGCTCAGCCCTGAGCAGATTAAGGAAAAGGAAGGCGAGATGCTGCTTGCCGCCGTCAGGCCCTCCGACGAGGTTATCCTCCTGGACGAGCACGGCCGCGAGCTGCGTTCCGTGGAATTCGCCGCTTTCATCCAGGAAAAGATGAACCGTGGCAAGGACCTTGTATTCACGGTGGGCGGGGCATATGGTTTCGCCCAGAAGGTATATGACAGGGCCGACGGGAAGATATCCCTTTCGAAAATGACCTTTTCCCATCAGATGGTGAGGACGATTGCCGCAGAACAGCTCTACCGGGCGTTCACCATCATAAAAGGTGAGCCGTATCACAATGAATAAGCTTGTCAGGCACATATGGCTGCTGCTGGCGCTGGCGGCCGTTCTGCTCAGCGGGATATCCATCCTCGCCGGGCGCGGCAGCGACTACACCGGCTTTGCCGCAAGACGCACCTCCCGCCTGATAAACACCCGCCTGGCCATCCTGGACGGCTATATGGACAAGGTTGCCGCCCTTCCCAGCGGCGAATGGCCGCGCCTGGAGGATTTCCCCGAAGATATGGTCGTATATCGTTACGAGGACGACTCCCTCCGCTGCTGGTGCAACCAGTTCACCCTGGACAATGACGACCTCTCCCGCAGGGTCTTCGTCGAGAGGCTGAGGAACCTGCGGTTCAATATGGTTTCCCCCCTGCTGGACGTCGACACCACCGTTAACTACATCAATATGGGCCCCAAATGGTACCTGGTCAAAGGTAAGATGGGCCCTTCCGGATGCTGGGTGATTGGCGGCCTGGAAGTCAAGAACAACCTTCAGGAAGGCGTTTCCAACGGCGTCAATCCCCGCCTGCGCCTTTCCGACAGGTTCCTCATATTCCCCATTGCATACAGCGGCGGCGAACCCGTTGAGGCCGGCGGCAAGCCCCTTCTGAAAATAATCCGTGGCTACACCCAGGCCGCCCCGCTTATGCCCGACCCCGTGTCGCTGTGGGTGTCGGTGTTCCTGCTGATAGTGGCTGCGATGATATATCTTGCCGGCCACCGTTCGCTCCGGGCGATGTGGGTGGTGATGACCCTGCTGACCCTCCTGATGGGGCTGGTCTACCTGCTTGGCCGCCTGATGGGTCCGCAGTCCGAGTTCTTCTCCCCGACGGTATATGCCGACGGCCCGTTCCTGTATTCGCTCGGCGCCGTGCTGATAGTGGGCATATGGCTGGTCCTTCTGACGGCCTGCCTGTATCTGCTGCGCATTCCCATATACCGCCGCACGCAGGGCTTCGGAAAGGTCCTGATGGCCGCTTTCCTGGTGATAGCCGCAGCCGGCCTGGCCGTATATATCCACCTGTCCTTCAGAAGCATAATCCTGAACTCCAACATCTCGATGCGGCTGTATGTCATCCTGAGCATCTCCCGCTTCACGGTGTATGTCTATGTAATCTACCTGGCCCTGTGCCTGTGCGTCGTGCTGCTGTTGCAGATGTTCCTGGCAGTGCTCTACAAGCCCGGTTGCAGGAAGGTCAAGGTGCTGTCCTCCTCCGGCAGGGTCGTCATTTCCGTCCTGGCGGCAGCCTATCTGGTGGGCACTTCCTCGGTGCTCGGACTGCAGAAGGAGGAAAGCCGGGTGGGAATATGGGCCAACCGCCTTGCCATCGACAGGGACCTCGGCCTGGAGCTCCAGCTGCGCCGCGTCGAGAACGCCATAGCCAACGACCCGGTCATCCCGGCCCTGATAGCCGCCGGCCGTGACTACAGGATAGTCCTCAACCGCATCACGGAGAACTATATGTCCCGCGTCACGCAGGACTATGACGTGAGCCTGTATATGTTCCGCGGAGGGGAGTCCGACCCCGGCCTTGCCAACTATTTCGCGGACAGGATGCGCACGGGCACGGCCATAGCCGACAGCTCGCTGTTCTACTATTCCCGTTCCGGCGCGGGAAGGGTGCAATACACCGGTCTTTTCGTCTACTACAACCAGGCCGTCGGCGCCGCAAGCTTCTACCTCGGCATAGAGTCCAAGGCCGACAAGGCCGGCCGAGGCTATGCCTCCCTGCTGGGCAACGCCGGCCCGGGAGCTGTGTCGCTGCCGCTGCGGTATTCATATGGTAAATACCTGGATGACAAGCTGGTAAGCTACCAGGGCGACTATGCCTATCCCACCGTCCTTGGCGGCGAACTGTGGCGTTCCAACGAGGGCTCCAGCGGCTCGGGGTTCATATCCACGGACCGCTACCGGCATTTCGTCACGCAGATATCCCCCGAAGAGACGATAATCATATCCCGCCAGGACGAGACCTTCGCCCGCTATATGGTGGCCTGCCTGATGATAGCCATCCCGGCCTATCTGGGCGCAGGCCTTATCCGCGGCCGACGCCGTCGCCGCCGCCCGGGAGGCAATTTCTTCAAGTCGAGGATCACCACGGTGATGTATATATCCCTGACGGCCACCCTGGTCGTGATGGCGACCATCAGCGTGGCTTTCGTCAACTCCCGCAACGAGCGCAACGTTATGAACCTGATGACCGGAAAGATAGGCACCATCCAGTCGCTGGTGAACGCCGAAGCCCGTTTCTTCAGCGGCCCTTCGGACTTCACCTCGCAGGAATTCGGCGGCATCCTCGAGGATATCGCGGCCAACACCAAGTCCGACATCTCGCTCTACACGACCTACGGCAGCGTGTTCAAGTCCACCTATCCCGAGGCTTTCAGCCGTATGTACCTTGGCTCCCGCCTGGATGAGGATGCTTTCCGAAACATAATGGGCCGCAACCTGCGGTACTATATCCACAAGGAACGTTTCGTCACAAGGACCTTCTACTGTATGTATGCTCCGGTGTTCAACGACTCCGGCCGGATGCTGGCGATAATAGGGGCGCCGTACACCGATTCCGGACTGGACTTCAGGGCTGCGGCGGCATTCCATCTGGCCTTCGTCGTCACGCTGTTCCTCCTGCTTATGATAATGGCGCGCTTCGTCACGGGGCGGGTGGTGGACAGTATGTTCCGTCCGCTGGAGGAGATGGGCCGCAAGATGAACGCGGTGCGCACCGAGGGTCTGGAATATATCATCTACGACTCCGAGGATGAGATTTCCGGCCTGGTAAGGGCCTACAACCTGATGGTCCACGACCTTTCCGAGAGCAGCAAGCAGGCCGCCCAGCTCGAAAGGGACAAGGCCTGGAGCGAAATGGCCCGCCAGGTCGCCCACGAGATAAAGAACCCGCTGACACCTATCAAGCTCCAGATACAGAGGATCATACGCCTGAAGTCCAAGAACGACCCCCAGTGGGAGGAGAAGTTCGACTCCATCGCCCCTGTCGTCCTGGAGAGCATAGACCAGCTCACCGACACAGCCAACGAGTTCTCCACCTTTGCCAAGCTCTACAGCGAGGAGCCGGTGGACATCGACCTCGACGAACTTCTCCACGACCAGGTGGCCCTGTTCGACGAGAGGGAGAACATATCCTTCCAGTACATAGGCCTTCGCGGAGCCGTCATCTCCGGCCCCAAGCCGCAGCTCACACGCGTGTTCGTGAATCTTCTGACCAATGCCGTCCAGGCCATAGAGGGCGCGGCGGATATCACTGACGGCCAGGTGGTTGTGTCACTGCGCAACTCCACCGCCGACGGCTTCTATGACATAGTCTTCGAAGACAACGGCCCCGGAGTCCCCGACGAGAACCGCAGCCGCCTGTTCACCCCGAACTTCACCACGAAGTCCGGCGGCGCCGGCATCGGCCTCGCCATCTGCAAGAACATCCTGGAACGCTGCGGCGGAGACATCTCCTACAGCCGCTCCTTCACCCTGGGAGGAGCCTGCTTCACCATCCGCTTCCCCCGCAAGGCATAGAAAAATGGCAGATCCCCTTTGGAAAACCGCCGCGGGTTTGTTATATTTGCACTATAAAAGTGCCGTGCTATGAAGATTACCCAGGCAAAATTCGCAATGAGCAGCACCTCCGTGGAGGGAAAACCCGCCCGCCGGCTCCCCGAATTCGCCTTCATCGGGCGGTCCAACGTGGGTAAATCCAGCCTTATCAATATGCTCTGCGGCAACCGCCGCCTTGCGATGACCTCCGCCACCCCCGGCAAGACAAAGCTTGTCAACCACTTCATAATCAACGACAGCTGGTACATCGTCGACCTTCCGGGCTATGGCTTTGCCCGCCTCCCCGCCCGTGAGCGCAAGGCCCTCCACGACATAATAAGCGATTACCTGAGCAACTCCCTCGAACTGGTTATGCTTTTCGTGCTTGTGGACAGCCGCCACGACCCGCAGAAGATAGACGTGGACTTCATTGGCGAGCTTGGCGAACACAACATCCCCTTCGGGATAGTATTCACCAAAGGCGACAAGCTCGGCCCCGTGGCCCTGCAGCGCCAGATCGACCGCTACAAGCAGCAGCTCCTGCTTGACTGGGACACCCTCCCGCCCTGCTTCGTGAGCTCTGCCGAGACCGGCCTTGGAAAAGATGAGATATTGGGATATATCGGACAGGTCCTGGACGATGTCCGTGAAGATTTCAAATAAAAACTGACTATGCACTCCGATCACAAAATGAAAATTTTCGCCTGCACGGCCTCTAGGGACTTTGCGGCGAAGGTCGTCCAGCAGATGAACGACAATCTTCCTGAAGGTGAGGAGCCCCGCGTGCTGGGTTCCTCCGAGGTGACCTTTTTCAGTGACGGCGAATTTCAGCCGACCTTCGTAGAGAGTGTCCGCGGCGCTATGGTGTTCATCATCCAGTCCACCTTCCCGCCGTGCGAGAACCTTATGGAACTGCTCCTGACCATCGACGCGGCCAAGAGGGCCTCGGCCGACAAAGTCATAGCCGTGATCCCTTACTTCGGCTGGGCGCGTCAGGACCGCAAGGACAAGCCCCGCGTGTCGATAGGCGCCAAGCTGGTGGCCAACCTGCTGAGGGCCGCCGGAGTGGACAGGGTGATGACCTGCGACCTCCACGCCGACCAGATCCAGGGCTTCTTCGACATCCCGGTGGACCATATGTATGCCAGCAAGGTCTTCATCCCCCACATCAAGAAGATGCGCCTGAAGAACCTCTCCATAGCGGCTCCCGATATGGGCGGCGCCAAGAGGGCGAATGCATATGCCCGCGACCTCGCCTGCCCGGTGATCATCTGCCACAAGCAGCGCTCCAAGGCCAACGTGGTGGGCTCCATCACCGCCATCGGAGATGTGGAAGGCCGTGATATAGTGATAGTTGACGATATGATAGACACCGCCGGCACCCTGTGCAAGGCCGCCGAAGTGCTGATGGACAAGGGCGCCGCCAGCGTCCGCGCCTGCGCCAGCCACGCCGTCCTCAGCGGCGAAGCCTATGACCGCATCCAGGCCTCCGCCCTGAAGGAAGTCCTCGTGACCGACACCATCCCCCTGAAGGCCGACGCCGTCAAGGACAAGATAACGGTCGTCTCGATGACAGGTACCTTCGCCCGCATCATCGAGAAGGTCTATAACTACGAAGCCATCAGCGGCGAATTTATCTACTAAGCGATGAAAGTCTTCCTTGCAGCGCTGATCATCATAGGCATAGGCGTTTTCGCCATGTGCTTCAACATCATATTCCGCGGGAAGGAATTCCCCGACAGCGACGTGGGCACCAACGAGAATATGAAGAAGATGGGCATACGCTGCTTCAAGGAAGAGGAGATGGAGCGCCTTGCTTCCGAAAAGAAGAAATGCCCCGGCACATACAGCGATGCCTGCGCCGGGTGCGGATTATATAAATTGGACAAATGAGCAGATTAGTAGCAATAGTCGGGCGCCCCAACGTGGGCAAGTCCACCCTTTTCAACCGCCTCGTGGGAATGAGGCAGGCAATAGTCGATGAAACCGCCGGCGTCACCCGCGACCGCCATTACGGCAAGTGCGAGTGGTGCGGCAAGGAATTCTCCGTGGTCGACACCGGAGGGTGGGTGGTCAACTCGGACGACGTGTTCGAGGAGGAAATCCGCAAGCAGGTGCATATCGCCATAGAAGAGTCCGACCTGGTGCTCTTCCTTGTCGAAGCGGCCACCGGCATCACCGATTATGACGCCGAGATAGCGGACATCCTGCGCCGCAGCCGCAAGCCCGTGATGCTCTGCGTCAACAAGGTGGACACCGGCGACAAGGTCTTCGACACCTACCAGTTCTATTCGCTTGGCCTGGGCGAGGTGTGGAGCATCTCCGCGGCCAACGGCAGCGGCACGGGCGACCTCCTGGACGAGGTCGTCAGGCAGCTCCCCGAAGACAAGGGCGACGATGACGAACACCCCGAGCTTCCGCACATCGCGATAGTCGGCAAGCCGAATGTGGGCAAGTCCTCGATGACCAACGCCCTGCTCGGCGAAGACAGGAATATAGTCACCCCCGTTGCCGGCACTACAAGGGACTCAATATCAACTTATTACAATAAGTTCGGCCACGAGCTGATGCTGGTCGACACGGCCGGTATGCGCCGCAAGAACCGGGTCAGCGAAGACCTCGAATTCTACTCGGTGATGCGTGCCATCCGCGCCATCGAGCACTCCGACGTCTGCATCCTGATGATAGACGCCGCCTCCGGAATGGAAGCCCAGGATATGAGCATATTCAACCTCATCCAGCGTAACCGCAAGGGCTGCGTCATAGTGGTGAACAAGTGGGACACCTTCGAGAAGGACCAGAACACGATGAAGAAATACCGCGAAGCTCTCCAGGCCCGCATAGCCCCCTTCACGGATGTTCCCATCATATTCACTTCGGTCATCAAGAAGCAAAGGATTATGGATGTCCTTGACGAGGTGCAGCACGTCTATGACAACTACTCCCGCAAGGTCCCCACGGCCCGCCTGAACGAGGCCCTTCTGCCCGAAATCGAGAATTATCCCCCGCCCGCCTGGAAGGGTAAATACGTGAAGATCAAATATGTAACCCAGCTTCCGACCCGCTTCCCGGCCTTCGCCTTCTTCTGCAACCTCCCGCAGTACGTCAAGGACCCCTACAAGCGCTTCCTGGAAAACAAGATCCGCGAGCACTTCGACCTCGCCGGCTGCCCGGTCCAGGTCTATATCCGCCAGAAATAGCTCTTCCTGCCCCCACCCCGTCATCGCGGCGGGGCTGTTTTCTCCGAGCCGGTTTTTGCTGCGGAGGCTGTAAGATTTTCTTCTCTCAAGCGTTAATATATAGAATAGGTGTATGAAACTAAAGTAGAGGAGATGGACCTGGCGCTGGAAAGACAATTGGTTGAAGATGTGAAAAAGGGCGACAGAACCGCAATGAAGCGGCTCTATGAGGAGTATGCGCCTCGTCTTTTGCCTGTGTGCCGCAGGTATGTGATGACCCGGGAGGATGCGGAAGATGTGCTTCAGGAGACCTTTGTAAACATCTTCAGGAATATAGCTTCTTTTCACTACGAAGGCCCCGAGCGCCTTGCCGGCTGGATGAGAAGAATTGCAGTGAACAAGTCGATTACCTGGCTCCGCAAACACAAAAGGCTCACTGCCGTGGCGCTGGATGAGAATGTGCAAGGATATTCCCAGGAGCCGGATTACGGCAATATACCTCCGAAGGAAATCCTCAATGCCGTCGCCTCCCTGCCGGACGGCTACCGGACAGTGCTTAACCTATATGTCTTTGAGGGGATGTCCCATAGGGAAATATCCCATATTATGGGCATATCCGAAGGTGCTTCTGCTGTCCAATTGCACAGGGCCAGGACACTTCTTTGGGAAAAACTAAACGATGAAAGCCATGAAAGATGATTGGGCAAAGAGGTTGAAGGACTCGCTGGAGGGATATTCTGAAAGCGTTGACGACAGGGTTTGGGAAAGGATATCTCCCTCTCCTTCGGCCCCGAGGTTCATCTGGTGGCCGTTTGCACTCGCAGCGGCGACAGTAGCTCTTGTCGTTTTCCTGTTTATGCCTCGGGGTAGTGTCCCCGAAGAAGATATTGTGGCTGTGGTTCAAGAGATTCCGACACCCGTCCAGAAGGAAATAGCCCAGGAACAAGCCCCCGAAAACATAACCCATCCAAGGACGATCAGGACTTCGAGGAAGAGAAGTGCCTCTCGGGGGGAGACGGAAAAAGGCCCTTCTTCAGAGCAGGAAACGCTTATTCAGCCCGAACAAGAAACTGTTCTTGCACCCGAGCAGGAACCCGACAGGGAGCCCTTGGTTGAGACAGAAGCCAGGCAGGAAGACAAACCTGACGTACAGAGTTCGGACAACGATTCGATATCGCACCAGTGGGAGCGTTATCTTGCTGACAATAAGCCTGTTGCCGCCAAAAAGGTAAAGGCGGACATCTCTATTTTTGCAGGCGTTTCATACTTGGGTGAAAGGAACATTTCCCAGACCAGGACAATTCCGGGGGGCAATAGTTATGAACAGCCGCCAGTCCAGCAGCAGGACCCTCCTGAGGGAGTATCTTTCCCTGATCTTCCCAGCGGTGACCCTGGTGAAGAACCGGACCCGAGCGCGGACGATTCCGGAGGAGACGATGGCTCAGAAACGAAGGCCTCACCGTCGGAAGGGGTGGAGGTGGCTGAAAATGAGACTGTTGAGCAGATAAACCATTCGCATCACCTGCCTCTGCAAGTCGGCCTGAGGGCTTCCGTATCTTTCGGGCGGATTGGAGTGGAATCCGGCCTCACGTATATGAGATTTGTCTCGGATATGTCTTCCTATACCCAGTATCTCCATTTTGTCGGAGTGCCGCTCAGGGTTGATTACGGCATCCTCTATGGGAAGAATTATACCGTTTATGCTTCCGTGGGTGCCCAGGCGCTCAAATGTGTCGCAGGCAATGGCCCGGACAGGCCCTGGCTGTTCTCAGTGGATGTGTCCGCCGGATTTGAATACCTGCTGACTGGGAACCTAGGACTTTATCTCGAGCCCGGAATCGGAAGATACTTCCACACAGGGGCGACCGAGCACTATTATACGGTCAATCCCTTTATGTTCACCGTCTCCGCTGGCCTCAGGTTCTCTTTCGGCCCTACATCGACAGGACGTTCAGCACCGCGATAAGTTCCTGGTTGATGGGCTTGTCCATCTTGATGGCGCGGGATATGGGGACGTAGACGATTTCGTCGTTCTTTATGCCTATCATCACGTTGCGCTGGCCTTCGAGCAGCGCTTCGATGGCGGCATATCCCATCCTGGACGCAAGGATGCGGTCATATGCGCTCGGGGTGCCGCCCCTCTGCAGATGGCCCAGGATGGTGACCCTGGCGTCGAACTGCGGGAACTCCTTCTTTATGCGGTCGGCATAGTAGAACGCGCCTCCGACTCCGTTTTTCTGGGCTTCGCTCACAAGCACGATGGCGCTGTTCTTCGATTTGCGCTTGCCCCTGTCGATGAATTCGGCCAGCTGGTCAACGTCGGTGCTGCCTTCGGGAATGATGGCGGCCTCCGCGCCGGAAGCGATGGCGCTGTTCTGGGCGAGGAACCCGGCATCGCGGCCCATAACCTCGATGAAGAATATGCGGTCGTGGGAATTGGCCGTGTCACGGATTTTGTCCACGCAATCGACTATGGTGTTGAGGGCGGAATCATATCCTATCGTAGAGTCCGTCCCGTAGAGGTCGTTGTCGATGGTGCCGGGAAGGCCGATTATGGGGATGTCATATTCCCTTGCAAAGAGCTGGGCGCCGGTCAGGGAGCCGTTGCCGCCGATCACCACCAGGGCGTCTATTCCGGCTTCGACCATATTCTCATATGCCGCTTTCCTGCCTTCCGGAGTCATAAAGGCCCCGCAGCGGGCGGTCTTGAGGATGGTTCCGCCCCTCTGGATGGTGTTGGACACGGAGGATGAGGTGAACTTGACGAACTCCTTGTCAATGAGTCCCTGATAGCCCCTCATTATCCCTATTACGTTCATCTCGTGATAACGGGCAGTGCGGGTGACGGCCCTTATGGCGGCATTCATCCCCGGAGCGTCACCTCCGGAAGTAAGGACACCTATTGTGCTAATCTTGCGTTCCATAGCGTGTAATTATATATTTGCAAAAATACATAAAAACAAGCAATAAGAAATGTTTTTTTGGTAGTTTTGTAATGAAGGCTACAATTATTGCGTTTATTAAGTGACAACCTTAAATACTGAACATTATGAAAAGGTTTTTAATAGTACAATTATTTGCTGCGGTGGTGTTGCTGGCGTCCTGCGGCAAGGCTGAGCGGGTTAGTGACCGCACTGATGATGGCAAGTCTTCCCAGGCTGCTGCCGCTACAAAGATATCCGATTATAACAAGATTATTCCGTTAGTGACAAGTGCTGGTTTTTCCTCTTCGGAAAAAGGTGCTCTTAGCGAAAGTGCATCTTGTGTTAATATCAAGGAGAAATGTGTCGGTCTGGCCGATGTGCAGCTGGAATATGCCTGGGAGCATGGTCAAATGCATAATAGTATGGATATCAAGGTGTTGGATGTCCCATTCCGACTTATGGATGACGGCACTGTCTCTATGCAGGCGCAGGCTCTCTCCGGCTCTGTTACTTTTGATGACGGAGTGGCCTGGACGGTGGAGACGGCTTTCTCCATTGAAGCTGCATTATCAAAGGATATGGAGGGCTCAAGCCTGAGTCTGTCCAGTGAAGAGATATATTTGGATATAGCTGGATTTTCGCCCCAGGCAGTGGAAAAGCAATGTTCCTGGCCTTATATCGACTATGAACTGTATGATACCGATCGTTTTATAAATTCGACCGACAAGGACGTTACCATCAATTTGGGCAATTACACGGTTGATGCCGACAAGGAAGATTATGGGTTGTCTCCGTTTACCTTGGCTCCGGGTCAGGCAAAAGAGATCCGCTATTATAACTGGCGGTTCCCGGATGAGAAGTATTACTATGGGGTTCCCGAAGAGATAACGGTGGAATATGATGGGATAGTTTATCCTGTAAAGCTGGATGCACTTGCTCCTGTGGAACCTGTTCAGGTGGGGGATAATATGATTTATGTACGCAACCGCGAGAAAGAATACGACGGCCGTCACTCCTTCGTGGACGGATTCCTCAGTCTGTTTGGTTACACCACATACATCTATAGGATTACTCCGGAAGCCTTAGGTTTGTAGCTTCAAGGCTGAGGCGCCCGCGAAGTTAATAGCCTGAAAGTTTTGCCTGTTCGTGGTAATTTGCTATTTTTGTGAAAAATAGAATTACTATGAACAGGCTGTTTTCCTTTCTGGTTTTGATTTTTGCCCTGGCGTCCTGCGGGCGGGAGCGGGTGCCCGACTCTATCATAGAGAACAATAGCTATTCTTTCAAAGCCGGGGAGGCGTCCACGACGCTGACCAAGGCGCAGGAGGCTATGGTCGTGGCTTCCAATGACTTCGGATTCAAGGTCGCTTCGCGCATCAAAGAGAAGAGTTTCATATTCTCACCCCTGAGCGCTTCGATCCTGCTGGGTATGCTCGGCGAGGGCGCGGAAGGGGAGACGGCCGCCCAGATCAGCCGCGTCCTGGGCTTCGGCGACGCCGGCCGGCAGCAGGTCAACGAGTTCAGCCGCAATATGATGGTCATCGCCGACAACTCCTCCGAGGCGGTGGTGCGCATCGCAAATGCGATAGTCCTCAATAAGGGATATACCCTCAAGGACTCCTTCATAAAGGCCGTCCGGGAATATTACGACGCCAAGGCCGTGACTATGGATTTTGCCGACCCTGCCACGCTCCGGTATATCAACGGCTGGGCTTCCGAAAAGACCAACGGGCTGATTCCGGAGCTCCTGAAGGAGGTCGACCCGGGAGCATTCTCATATCTGATGGACGCCCTGTATTTCAAGGGGGCCTGGACTGACGAGTTCCAGCAGTGGAAGCAGGACGCCGATTTCTTCAAGGAGGACGGCAGCACGTCGAAAGTCAATATGATCAACTCGCTGATTAAAGAATATCCATATTGCAAAACCCCTGTGGCTCAGGCGGTTGCCCTCGACTATAAAGGCGGCAACTACCGTATGACCCTCGTCCTCCCTTCGGAAGGCAACAAGGTTTCCGACGTGCTTTCAGCCCTTGGCGAAGGGCTCTGGAAGGATATGTCTTCGGCCCTGTCCGGGGCCCCGGCCATCGTATATATGCCTTCCTTCGAGACGGCTTCCGACGTGCCCCTGAAGGATATCCTCAAGTCGATGGGGATGACCGCCGCCTTCGGTGCCGCCGACTTCTCCAGGATGACCGACTCCGGCGTCGCCGTCGACGATATCTTCCAGAAGGCTAAGATCAAGGTGGACCGCTACGGCACCGAAGCCGCCGCCGTCACCGTCGCCGTGGTGAAGGAAACCGCCTTCCCGATTATGGATGAGCCGCTTAAAATCGTCGCCGACCACCCCTTCATCTACCTCATCACCGAGCGCACCACCGGCGCCCTCCTCTTTGTCGGCGTCTTCGCCGGGTAGGTTTTTTGTGGGGGGCTGCCTTCCCGGGCACGGCGTCCCCAAGAATGGGGCAGCACGCCCGCTTTTCCCGGCAAAACCAGGCACGGTCCCCAAAAATGGGAGCCCACTTTCCCGACAAACCGGGCACGGTCCCCGAGAACGGGAGCCACTTTCCCGGCTCGACTGTGCAAAAACACCTCATTCCTGGCAGTTAGCGGCATTACCTTCCCTCGACTGTGCAAAAACACCCCATTCCCGGCAGTTAGCGGCATTCCCTGCCCTCGACTGCGCAAAAACACTCCATTCCCGGCAGTTAACAGCATTTCCTGCGCGCACTTCCAGCAAACCTGCCTTCCGCGCATCTCCAGCAGGGGGCCCTGTGCACTTGCGCGCACATGCAAAGCACGAAGCAGCCTTCCAGCTCCCTCCAGGGCACATTCCACCTTCCACCCTTCCACGCACTTCGGCCTGGACTGCCCTCTGTGGCACATTTCGCGGAAGTGCGTAACGCCGTGTCACCGCGAACCTGCCTTCCAGCTCCCTGCAGGGCACATTCCTCCTCCTACCCTCCCACGCACTTCGGCCTGGACTGCCTTCTGTGGCACATTTCGCGGAAGTGCGTAACGCCACTTGTCACCGAACCTGCCTTCCAGCTCCCTCCAGGGCACATTCCACCTCCCACCCTTCCACGCACTTCGGCCTGGACGGCCTTCTGTGGCACATTTTGCGGAAGTGCGTAGCAGGAGCGGGACGGCGGGTGGAAAAATGGAAAATTCGCCCGGAAATTGATTGGATTTGTGGACGAGTTTGGCTATCTTTGTAGGGTATGGAGGAAGAAGTCGAATATATTGACTTGTACCGCCTTCAGATTGCGGTGAAGCAGGGGATGGCGCAGCTGTTCCCGCAGGCAGTTTGGGTTAAGGCGGAGATCGCCTCCATAGGCCGCCGCTCCAACGGCCATTGCTACCTGGAGCTTTCCCAAAGCGAGGATTCGAGGATAGTCGCCCAGGTTCGGGCGGTTATATGGAAGAATACATATCCCTTTGTCAGCCAGTACTTCCACAAGGTCACCGGGCAGGAACTTGCCGCGGGACAAGAAGTGCTCGTGCACGTCAAGGTCGGCTATCACGAGGTATATGGCCTCTCCCTCACCATCGACGATATCAACCCGGAGTTCACCCTCGGAGCCCGCGAGGCCCTTCGAAAGCAGACCATCGAAAGGCTTGAGAAAGAAGGACTTATGGAACTTCAGAAGGAGCTGTGCCTGACGGACCTGCCATATTTCCTTGCTGTCATATCGGCCCCCGATGCCGCGGGATATGGCGATTTCCGCCGCCATCTGCTGGAGAACCCGGCGGGATATGCCTACCAGGTGGACCTTTTCGAAGCCCTGATGCAAGGCGGCGGTGCTCCCCAGTCCATATGCGAGGCCCTTGCGCAGATAGAGGAGTCGCAGGTGGCATATGACGCCGTGCTCATCCTTCGCGGGGGCGGATCCGACCTAGACCTCGCCTGCTTCGACGACTATGCCCTTGCAGCAGCCATCGCACGGTTCCCGGTGCCGGTCTTCACCGCCATCGGCCACGACCGCGACTTCCACGTCGCCGATATGGTTGCCAACCGCTTTGTCAAGACCCCCACCGCCCTGGCGGACCTTTTCCTCGAGTGCACTGCCGCCGAAGACGAACGGATTTCCGCCCTGGAATCCCGCCTGACCGCTGCCTTCTCGCTTAGGGTCGCGAACCTTGAATCGGAGCTCAGCTCTGTGGAGAAAGGGCTCGAAGTGTCGGTGGCGAGGAGGTTGGATGGCTTTGCGATTGCCTTGGACGGCTTCGAGGCCGGTATTTCCGGGAAGGTCATACGCCGCCTTGACTCCGCCGAATCCGCCGTCACCCGCCTTGCCGAAGCCATCCTTCGCGGTTCAGCCGCCAGGCTTTCCAAAGCGGAGGAGAGGGTGGCCGCATTGGGCAGCATCATCACCCTCGGCCTGTCCTCCCGCCTTTCGCACACGGAGGATCGGCTTGCCCGCATTGAAGAATCCCTGCTGCGTGGAAGCAAGTCCCGCATCACCCAGGCGGAGGACCAGTTGGCCCGCCTTGCCGAATGCCTGTTGCGCGGAAGCAAGTCCAGTCTTGCACGGGCAGAGGACCGGCTCCAGCAGAAGGCGGAATATATACGGAAAATGGCCCTTAACACAGTGGAAAGGGCAGAGATAAAGCTGACCTCGCTGGATATGCAGATCAGCGCGGCGGACCCCCGCAAGGTGCTCGAGCGCGGCGTCCCGGTGGTGGAGAATCGCAGCGGCCGGAAGGACACCGTCGCGGCGGACTACCGCCCAGGCGACCCGCTGAAGGTCTTCCTCCGCGACGGCAAGCTGGACTGCGTCGTCCAGCGCGTCACCCTGTCGGCCCCGGCCGACCAGGGCGCCGCCCTGACCGCCTGACGCCCCGCCTTTGGCCGCGTGGCTTGGCTGACAAAAGTGCCGCCCCGCCAGGTCGCCCCGGCAAACGAAAAGCGCCGAAAACGTAGGCTACGAGTTGCAGTGGGGCGGCTGAGCGAACAAAAAGAGGCGAAAGTGTGCGCCAAGCGGTCCTGAAGGGCAGATGAGGGAACAATAAGTGGCGAAAGTGTGCGCCGAGCGGCCCCGAAGGGCGGCTGAGGGTACAAAAAAGGGCGAAAATGCACGCCGAGCGGCCCGAAGGGCAGATGAGGGAACAAATGGTGGAGAAAGTGTACGCGGCGAAGGTGCGAGTGACGCCCCAGCAAGCGAAAAGGGCAGAAAACGTAGGCTACGAGTTACCGAATGACGGCGGAGCAAGCGAAAAGGGCCGAAAACGTAGGCTGCGAGTTGCAGCGGGACGCACTGGCATGCGAAAAGTGGTGAAATCGCTGGTTGCGAGTTGGCGGAGGTAGGCGAGGAGAGGTGAGGGGTGTTTTGGAAAGGGTGCTGATAATCAGGTGGTTGTGAAAGCGCCATACTGGGAAAGATGGATGGCGGATTTGTAAGTGGTTGATAATCAATGGGGGTTGGATAACGCCCCTGCATAAAGATAGGATAGAATATGGAACAGAAATTTGATTACACTAAAGCGATGGCCGAGCTGGAGGAGATTTCCCGCAAGGTGGATGATCCGGCCACGAGCCTGGATGATATCGGAGCCTTGGTGAAGCGCTCAAAGGAGCTCATCAAGGCCTGCCGTGACTATCTCCGCACGGTGCGGGAGTCCATCGAACAGCAATGACGCCGCCCCGGTACCTGCCGCAACGGCCGATGACACCAAGCGCGCGGCAATTGCAGCAATGGACGCCCGGCTGCGGGGCAGAAGCGCCGCTCCGTGAGTCGGAAACGTGCACGACCGATGATAGCGAATGCCCCGACGGGATGAAACCAGGCTATGCAACAGCCAATGACTCCGCCCGGATGTGAGCCGGAAGCGCCGCTCCGTGAGTCGGAACCGCGCACGACCGATGATAGCGAATGCCCCGGCGGGCTGAAAACAGACCAACCAAGGACAATAAGACTGAAACTATGATATACGACATTGACCAATACCTGATGCCTTTCAAGGGGGCGATCGACGCCCGGCACGAAAGGATTGAGGCAACCCGCAAATTCATTGCCGGCAAAGGCAAGCTTAAGGACGGGATTAACAACCATATGTTCTACGGCCTCCACCGCGAGGGCGAGGAATGGGTGTTCCGCGAGTGGGCCCCCAATGCCAACCGCATCTACCTCATCGGCGCCTTCAACAACTGGAAGCGCACCACCGCTTATGAGCTCAAGCCCAAGGGAGGCGGCAACTGGGAGATAAGGATTCCCGCCATGTTCCTCCACCACGGCGACCTCTACAAGCTCTTCATCGAATGGCCCGGAGGCGGCGGAGAACGCATCCCCTCATATGTGACACGTGCCGTCCAGGACCCCGAGACCAAGGTCTTCTGCGCCCAGGTCTGGGAGCCCGAGCAGAAGTACAAGTGGAAGAACAAACGCCCCGGAAAGCGCCCCAACCCCCTCATCTACGAATGCCATATCGGTATGGCCGGCGAGGCGGAGAAAGTGTCCACCTTCGAGGAATTCCGCCAGAATGTCCTCCCCAGGATAGCGAAGCTGGGCTATGACACCATCCAGATAATGGCCCTCCAGGAGCACCCCTACTACGGCTCCTTCGGCTACCAGGTCTCCAACTTCTACGCCCTGAGCTCCCGCTTCGGCACCCCGGAGGAGTTCAAAGCCCTGGTCGACGACGCCCACGGCAGAGGCATAGCGGTGGTGATGGATATAGTCCACTCCCACAGCGTCGACAACGAAGCGGAAGGCCTCTCCCTTTTCGACGGCCGGGACGACCTCTACTTCTACTCCGGCCCCCAGGGCAGGCACCCCGCCTGGGGCTCCCGCTGCTTTGACTACGGCAAGAACGAAACCAAGTATTACCTCCTTAGCAACTGCAAGTTCTGGATGGAGGAATATATGCTCGACGGCTTCCGCTTCGACGGCGTCACCAGTATGCTCTACTGGGACCACGGCCTCGGCAAGGACTATAACGGCTATGCCTCCTACTTCGACTCCGGCGTCGACGAAAATGCAGTAACATACCTTGCCCTTGCCAATATCCTCATCCACGAGATATATCCCGATGCCCTGACGATAGCCGAAGACGTCAGCGGAATGGCCGGCCTCGCGGCTCCCTACAAGGAGGGCGGCGTTGGCTTCGACTTCCGTATGGCGATGGGCGTTGCCGACCACTGGATCAAATGGATCAAGGAAAAGAGCGACGATGCGTGGGATATGGGAGAGATATGGTACGAACTGACCAACAAGCGCGCCGACGAAAAGACGGTCAGCTACGCCGAATGCCACGACCAGGCCCTTGTGGGAGACAAGACCCTGATATTCAGGCTTATGGACAAGGAGATGTACTTCTCGATGAACACCGAGTCCAAATCCCTTATCGTCGACCGGGGAATAGCCCTCCACAAAATGATACGCCTTGTGACCCTCGCCACCTGCGGAGGCGGCTACCTGAACTTTATGGGCAACGAGTTCGGCCACCCCGAATGGATAGACTTCCCGCGCGAAGGCAACGGCTGGTCCTACAAGTATGCCCGCAGGCAGTGGTCCCTGAGCGAACCGGACTATCTGCGCTATGGTTTCCTGCGCAATTTCGACGAGGCAATGGTGCACCTTGTCAAGGAGGAAAACGTTTTACCGGAGGCCCCAGTTCTGCTTACAGCAGACCAACAGAAGAAAATATTGATTTTCAGCAGGAAAAACTGTATCTTTGCATTTAATTTCAATCCGACTGAATCCTTCGCGGATTACGGATTCTCCGCCCCGGCGGGAGAGTTCGCCTGCGTGCTGAGCTCGGACGAGGACCGTTTCAACGGTTTCGGCCGCGTAAAGCCCGGCGAACACCACTTCAGCATCGAAGGCCGCTGCCCCAACGGCAACCAGTCCTTCGACCACACCCTGAAGCTGTATCTCCCCAGCCGCTGCGCAATTGTATTGAAGAAAATGTAGCATATATGGCATTTCTAAAATTCAACAAACACGAGCTGGTGAACCTGTCCTACTCGCTCAAGAGGGAAATCCTCTGCGCGAACAAGACGGGCGCCTATTGCAACACGTCGATCGTGACCTGCAACACTCGCCGTTATCACGGACTGCTCGGCGTCCCCGTGGACAATTTCGGAGGTCACAAATATGTCCTCCTCTCCTGCGTGGACGAAAGCCTCATCACCCAGGGCAAGCAGTTCAATCTCGGCATTCACTGCTACGATGACATCTATGAGCCGAAAGGACACAAGTACATCGTCGACTTTGGCGCCGACCCCGTACCTGAGATTGTCTACAAGGTGGGAAGCATCGTATTCTCCAAGAGCATCCTTCTGGTCCCCGACCGCGACCAGGTGATGATCCGCTACGAGCTCCGCGAGGCCCCCGGCCCCGTCGAGCTGCAGCTCAAGCCCTTCCTGAGCTTCCGCCGTATGCACGCCCTCACCCACCAGAACGACCAGGCCGACACCTCCTTCCAGGAAGTCCGCGGCGGAGTGTCGTTCTGCATGTATGAAGGCTTCCCCCGCCTCAACCTCCAGATGAACAGCTCCAAGGCCTCCTTCAAGAGCAACCCCTTCTGGTACAACGGCATCACCTATTCGGATGAGTACCGCCGCGGTTTCGACTGCAAGGAAGACCTCTTCGTGCCGGGATTCTTCTCGGTGCAGATGAAACCGGGTGACAGCGTGATCCTCTCCGCCTCCGTAAGCGAGGTAGCACCCCGCACTATGAAGAAAGTCTTCGAGGACGGAGTGGCTAAAGCCGGTGAGATCACCTCCTTCCACGACCAGCTCGTCCACCAGGCCGACCTGCTGAAGCGCGACCGTGGCGGCCGCAAGCAGATAACCGCCGGATATTCCTGGCTCTACACGGGCCTCCTTCGTGAAACCCTTCTCACCCTGCCGGGCCTGACCCTCTATGCCACGGGCGATATGGAAGAATTCGAGGCCATCCTCGACAACCTCATCGCCGATGAGCAGGAAAGGCTCTTCCGCAAGACCACCCAGGTCGAAGCTCCGCTCACCCTGCCATGCGCCCTGCAGAGCTACATCGAGTTCGGCGCTGACGCCCGCAAGGTCTGGAAGAAATATGGCCAGACGGTCAAGGGCATCATCGAAAGCTATGCCCCCGGCTGCCGCGAGGAAGTTTCCCTGCACCCCAACGGCCTTCTCTGGGCCCAGAAAGACAGGACGGCCCTTACGTGGATGAATGCATATATCGACGGCTACCCCGTCACCGAGCGCGCCGGCTACCAGGTGGAAACCAACGCGTTCTGGTACAACGCCCTCAGCTTCGCAATCGATATGGAACGCCGCTTCGTCTCGCCCCGCAGCAAGTTCATTTCCAAGTGGACTCCCGTGCGTGACACCTGCGCCGAAAACTACCAGAAGACCTTCCTAATCGAATCCCGCGGATATCTCGCAGACTATGTGGACAACAACGGCCAGAACACCGATGTGCGTCCCAACCAGCTCTATGCCCTCTGGGTCCCTTATTCCCCCGTGGATGACGAAGTCGCAGCCAGCGTCCTTCACGTCATCGACGGCGAGCTGGTCACCAAGCGCGGCATCAGGACCCTGTCCCCCCGCGACGTAAAATACAAGGGCGTATATGAAGGCACCCAGACCGAGCGTGACCTTGCCTACCAGCAAGGCTGCGCCTGGCCTTTCCTGCTGGAACCCTACATCGCAGTGGCCTTCAGGATCAAGGGCGTCTCCTTCTACAAGCGCGCAGAGTGGCTGTGCGAGGGCTTCTTCAAGGAAGACCTCGGCAAGCACGGCGTCGGAGCCTTCTCCGAACTCTATGACGGAGACCCGCCCCACGAGCCGCACGGAGCCATATCCTCGGCCCTGAGCACCGCTGCCCTTCTGGGAATAGACTATATCATGGACCAATACAAGGAGGACAAGTGATATGAAAGTTCTGATGTTCGGTTGGGAGTTCCCTCCCCACATTGCAGGCGGTCTTGGAACGGCCTGCGAAGGAATAGTGAAAGGCCTTGCCGCCAACGGCGTCGAAACCCTTTTCGTGATGCCCTCCGCCTCCGGTGACGAAGACCAGAGCGCGACCACGATAATCAACGCCAGCGACATCCCCGTCACCTTCTCCGAAAGCCTGGACGTGGAGAACCTGCTGGACAAGGTCCAGTTCGTCCACATCGGCACCAATATGGTCCCCTACGTGGACCCTCAGGAGTTCCACAAGCTCGTTGAGGAAGAGCGCCGCCGCCAGGTCAAGGATTTCCGCATCCAGTATGGACAGAAATACAAGTTCTCCGGGAAATATGGCGCCAACCTTATGGAAGAGGTTGCCCGCTACGCCCTTGTGGGCGGCACGATAGCCGTCCAGCACAAGGATGAATTCGACGTGATTCACGCCCACGACTGGCTCACCTACTATGCCGGCATCACCGCCAAGCGCCTGACCGGCAAGCCGTTGGTCGTCCACGTCCACGCCACCTCCTTCGACCGCGGCAGCGTGGACAACATCGACACCCGCGTCTTCGCCATAGAGAAGAACGGTATGCTGGCGGCCGACAAGGTCATCACCGTGAGCGACCTCACCCGCAATATCGTCATCACCAAGTATGGCATCGACCCCGCCAAGGTCGTGACCGTCCACAATGCAGTGGACTTCAGCGGCCGCGACGATGTGGTGGTCGAAAGGGGAGTCAGGGACAAGGTAGTCACCTTCCTTGGCCGTATCACCTTCCAGAAAGGTCCTGAATATTTCATCGAGGCAGCCGCCAAGGTCCTCAAGAGGACCAAGAACGTGCGCTTCGTGATGGCCGGCAGCGGCGATATGATGAACCGCTCCATCCGTCACGTCGCAAGGCTCGGAATCTCGGACCGCTTCCACTTCACGGGCTTCCTGCGCGGAGCCGACGTCTCCAAGATGTTCGCCCTGTCGGACGTGTATGTGATGCCTTCGGTCTCCGAGCCCTTCGGAATATCCCCGCTTGAAGCTATGCGCACAGGCGTTCCTTCCGTCATATCCAAGCAGAGCGGCGCGGCCGAGGTGCTGCGCTATGCCTTCAAGGTCGATTTCTGGGACGTCGACGCAATGGCCGACCAGATATACGCCCTGATAGAATATCCCGCCCTTGCCCGTTTTGCCGCCACGGCCGGATATGACGAGGTCAACGCCCTCAAGTGGGTAGGCGCCACAGCCAAGATGAAAAAGGTTTATGAATCAGTAATAAAATAACGATATTATGGCAAAGAAATCAATAACCCTCTATTTCCAGGTGCATCAGCCTGCAAGACTCAGGTTATACAGATTCTTCGATATAGGCAAGGATTCGCACTACTACGACGATTTCGCCAACAGGACCATCCTCCGCAGGGTTGTCCAGAAGTGCTATATTCCTATGAACCAGCTGCTTCTGGAGCTCATCCGCTCCCACGGCGGCAACTTCAAGGTGGCCTTCTCCATCTCCGGCACCGCTCTCGAGCAGTTCGACCGCTATGCCCCGGAAGTGCTCGACAGCTTCCGTGAGCTGGCCGCTACCGGCTGCGTCGAATTCCTCAGCGAGACCTACTATCATTCCCTCGCCTCGCTTGCCAACCCCCAGGAGTTCACCCACCAGGTCCGCAAGCACAAGGAAGCCATAGAGCGCTGGTTCGGCGTCACCCCCACGGCCTTCCGCAACACCGAGCTCATCTACAGCAATTCCATCGGAGAGCAGGTCTACGATATGGGCTTCACCACGATGCTCACCGAGGGCGCGAAGCATATTATGGGTTGGAAGAGCCCCAACTTCGTGTATTCCTGCGAAACCAAGCCCGGCCTGAAGCTCCTTCTGCGTAACTACTCCCTGAGCGACGACATAGCCTTCCGCTTCTCCAACAAGGGCTGGGCCGACTGGCCCCTCACCGCCGACAAGTACGTCGGCTGGCTCAAGGACTCGGTCAAGGACGGCGGCGACGTCATCAACCTCTTTATGGACTATGAGACCTTCGGCGAGCACCAGAACGCCCAGAGCGGCATATTCGACTTTATGCGCGCCCTTCCCGACGCCATCCTGGCTGACGGCAACTTCCGCTTCACGACCCCTTCCGAGGCCGCGAAGAAGAACAAGCCTGTAGCCGACCTCGACGTCCCCGAGACCATCTCCTGGGCCGACGAGGAGCGCGACGTGACCGCCTGGCTCGGCAACGAGCTCCAGCAGGACGCCTTCAACAAGCTCTATGCACAGTATGAGAAACTCTCCCTGGTGAACGACGAAGCCCTCTGGAACGACTTCGGCCACCTCCAGGAGAGCGACCACTTCTACTATATGTGCACCAAATTCTTCGCCGACGCCGAAGTCCACAAGTACTTCAACCCCTATGACAATCCCTACGAGGCATTCATCAACTATATGAACGTCCTTAGCGATTTCATAATCCGCGTCAACGACGAAGTGTCCACCCTCGACGAGCAGCCCGCGGCCCCTGTGAAGAAGGCCCCGGCCAAGAAAGCTCCGGCTAAAAAAGCCCCTGCAAAGAAGGCTCCGGCAAAGAAAACAACAGCGAAGAAGAAATAGATGAGTGAGAAACTATTGAATCCGGACTATCTGTTCGAAGTCAGCTGGGAAGTCTGCAACAAGGTAGGCGGAATCTACACGGTCATAGCCACCAAGTCCCTCTACCTGAAGTCCCAGCTCGGCCGGCACCACATCCTGATAGGTCCGGATGTGTGGATGGGAACTGAAAGCAACCCCGATTTCATCGAGGACGGACATCTTTACAGCGGCTGGCGCCGCCAGGCGGCCGAGGAAGGCCTCAGGCTCAGGATAGGCAGATGGAACGTGCCCGGAAAGCCCACCGCCATCCTGGTGGACTTCAAGCAGTTCATAACCCGTCAGGACGACATCCTCTCCGAATGCTGGAAACGCTACGGAGTCGACTCCCTCTCCGGTGACTGGGACTACAAGGAGAACACCCTGTTCGGCTATGTGGCCGGTATGGTCATCGAGAGTTTCTGCCGCTTCAACCTGGAAGGCACCGAGAAGGTAGTCGCCCAGTTCCACGAGTGGCAGACCGGCGCCGGCATACTGTACCTCAAGACAAAGGACCTCCCCGTGGCCACGGTCTTCACGACCCACGCCACGGTGATGGGCCGCTGCATAGCCGGCAACGGGCTTCCCCTGTATGACAATATGTCCACCTATGACGGAGACGAGATGGCCCGCCGTTTCGGCGTGGTGTCCCGCCATTCGCTGGAGAAGGCCTCCGCCCGCAACGCGGACATATTCACCACCGTGAGCGACATCACGGCCAGGGAATGCGCCCAGTTCCTGCAGCGCCCCGTGGATATCGTCACCCCCAACGGCTTCGAGAACAGCTTCACCCCCTCGACCCCCGAGGAGTATGAGCAGAAGCGCTCGGCGGCGAGGACCAGGCTGATCGAGATAGCTTCCGCGATGAGCGGCGAGCCGGTGGCCAAGGATGCCATCCTGATGTGCATAGGCGGCCGTTATGAATACCACAACAAGGGCATCGACGTCTTCCTGGACGCCCTCGGTTCCCTGGAAAGCGAAGGCTACAAGGGCCGCGAGATCCAGGCCTTCATAATGATTCCCGGCGGCCACAACGGAGCCGACCGCGCCCTTGTCTCCAAGCTCGTGCGCGGTGACAACGAACACTACACCACCCAGGTCAGCCACAGCCTTATGTATCCGGAGAACGACCAGATAACGAGGCGTTTCCGTGAGCTCGGCCTGAACAATTCCATTGGCGGAAAGATCAAGGTCTACTTCATCCCGTCCTACCTTAACGGCAGCGACGGCGTCTTCAATATGAAGTACTACGACCTCCTGGTCGGTATGGACCTCGCCCTCTTCCCGTCCTACTACGAGCCCTGGGGCTACACCCCTCTCGAGGCGGTCGCCTTCAAGGTTCCCACCTTCACCACGACCCTGGCCGGTTTCGGCCTGTGGGTGAAGGACCGTTTCGCAGGCAAGGCGCATCCCGGCATCACAGTTTCCTCAAGGGATGATTCCAATTACCCTTCGGTGATTTCGGACGTCAAGGCCCGCATCCTTGAGATAGCCTCCCTGGACAGGGAAGGCCGCAAGGTATATATGGATTCCGCCGAGCAGGCGGCGTCCATAGCCCTCTGGAAAAACCAGATAGTATATTATAACAAAGCGTATTCCCTGGCCATATCAAAGGTTATGGCCGAGAAGGGTAAATTCCTGAAAAACACAGAAGAAAGACAGATGAATTATCAGAAGATCGAAATCAACGCTCCGTCCTGGAAGAGCGTGATGGTGACCCGTCACCTCCCCGAAGCGCTGCAAGGCCTTGAGACCCTTTCGAAGAACCTCTGGTGGTGCTGGAATGACAGCGCCAAGGCTCTCTTCAAGACGGTCGACGCCAAAGTGTGGCACGAGAGCGGACACAACCCCGTGGCCATCCTGGACACGGTCAGCATAAAGCGATTCAACGAACTGGCAAAGGACAAGGAATTCATAGCCCGCGTCGCCGACGTGATGGATGAATTCAACGGTTATATGGCGCTCAAGGCGCAGAGGACCGACCCGTCGGTGGCATATTTCTGTATGGAATATGGCCTTGACTCCTCGCTGAAGATATATTCCGGAGGCCTCGGCATCCTCGCCGGCGACTACCTCAAGGAAACCAGCGATATGAACGTCAACCTCGTCGCCGTCGGCCTGCTCTACCGCTATGGCTATTTCACCCAGGTGCTTTCCGCCCAGGGCGACCAGGTGGCCCGCTATGACGCCCAGGACTTTATGAAGATCCCCGCCGAGCCCGTCTATGACAAGGACGGTGGCTGGATGACAATCAACGTGGCCCTCCCCGGCCGCACCCTTGCAGCCCGTATCTGGAAGGTAGCCGTCGGCCGCACGGACCTCTACCTGCTCGACACCGACTTCGAGGCCAATATCGACGAAGACAGGACCATCACCCACAGCCTCTACGGCGGCGACTGGGAGAACCGCCTCAAGCAGGAAATCCTGCTCGGCTTCGGCGGCGTCCGCGCCCTGCGTGCCCTTGGCCTGAACCCCACGATATACCATTGCAACGAAGGCCACGCCGCGTTCATCGGCCTTGAAAGGCTCCGCGAGTATATCGAGAAGGACAACCTCTCCTTCGCCGAGGCTATGGAAGTCGTGCGCGCCTCTTCGCTGTTCACGACCCACACCCCCGTCCCCGCAGGCCACGACGCCTTCGACGAGGGCTTTATGCGCAAGTACCTGAGCGACATCCCCGGCCGCCTGAAGATATCCTGGGACCAGTTTATGGGCCTTGGCAAGATCAACGCCACGGACGTGAACGAGAAGTTCTCGATGAGCTTCCTTGCCGCCAACATCTCCCAGAACGTCAACGGCGTGTCTATGCTTCACGGCAAGGTGAGCCAGGAAATATTCGACAGGATGTATCCCGGCTATCTGCCCGAGGAGCTTCACGTGAGCTATGTGACCAACGGCGTCCACTATCCCACCTGGGCTTCCAAGGAATGGAAGGCCCTGCACGCCAAGGTGTTCGGTGAGGATTTCAAGACCCATCATTACGACAAGCGCTGCTTCGAAGGCATATACAATGTCTCCGACGAGGAAGTCTGGGCCGTCCGCAAGCTTATGAAGACGGACCTCATCCAGACCATCAAGAAGCGCCTGTCAGACCCTGCCCAGAGCAGCCATTACTCTCCCAGCCAGATAGTTACGATCAAGGAGAATCTGCGCGACGACGTGCTCACCATAGGCTTCGCCCGCCGTTTCGCAACCTACAAGAGGGCGACCCTTCTGTTCAGCGACCTCGACCGCTTGGATGCCATCGTCAACAACCCCAAGATGCCCGTGCAGTTCGTCTTCGCAGGCAAGGCCCACCCCGCCGACAAGGCCGGCCAGGACCTCATCAAGAGGATTGTGGACATCTCCAAGCAGGAAAGGTTCATAGGCAAGATAGTCTTCGTCCCCGGCTATGACATCACCCTCGCCAAGAGGCTCGTCCAGGGCGTCGATGTGTGGATGAACAACCCGACCCGTCCCCAGGAGGCCTCCGGAACTTCCGGCGAAAAGGCCGCAATGAACGGCGTTATGCACTTCTCGGTGCTCGACGGATGGTGGGTTGAAGGCTACAAGGAAGGCGCCGGCTGGGCCCTCCCGATGGAGCGCACCTACGACGACCAGAACTACCAGAACGAGCTCGACGCAGCCACCATCTATGGCATTATCGAGAACGAGATAGCCCCCGTCTATTACGACATCGACTACCGTCTGGGCCGTTCTTCCCGCTGGATCCAGTACATCAAGAACACCATCGCACAGGTGGCCTGCAACTTCACCACCAACAGGATGCTCACCGACTACTGCAACCAGTACTATATCCCCCAGTCCGACCGCACCGCCTCCCTCGTAGCCGAAGACTACAAGGTCGCACGTGAGATCGCATCCTGGAAGAGGCTGGTCGAAAGGGAGTGGAAGAACATCGACGTGGTGTCCTACACCCGTCCTGACGATTCCTATATCCTCTCGCAGGAGAACCTTATGAAGAGCGTCGTGGAACTGCATATCGGCGACCTCAAGCCCGAAGACATCGGGGTCGAGATCCTCTTCTGCACAGGCGACGTGCTCGGACAGCTCCACATCCAGGACAAGTGTGAGTTCAAGAACGTGAGCTTCGTGGACGGAGTCGCCCGCTATGAGGCCGACATCCTCCCGGAGAGGACCGGTATGTACCAGGTTGCCACCAGGATATATCCCAAGAACCCTCTTCTGCCTCACAGGCAGGACTTCTCCCTGGTGAGATGGCTGTAGCGGCCACAGGCTTTTTTGACGGTGTCCACACAGGGCACCGTCATGTTTTGTCCCGTTTGGTGGAGGATGCCGCCGAGCGGGGCGAACAGAGCCTTGTCGTGACTTTCTGGCCCCACCCGCGCACCGTCCTGCAGGATGACGCCCGTTCGCTCAGGCTGCTTAACTCTCTGGAAGAAAAGAAGTTACTCTTGAGCGAGGCGGGAGTGGACCGCATCGAGGTGCTGGACTTCTCCCGGCAGTTCAGCCACCTCACGGCGGAGCAGTATCTCAATCTCCTGAAGTCCCGCTACGGTGTTACCAGGGTCCTTTTCGGCTATGACAACCGCATCGGCTTCGACCTCCTTCCTGCCCCGTCGGCTGCCGCACTGGCCAGGTCCCTCGGGCTTTCGGCCGAGGTCCTCGAGCCGGTCTGCATCGGAGACTCCTCCTCGGCTGTCAGCTCGACCAAGATCCGCACGGCCCTTTCCGAAGGACGCGTTGAGGATGCCGCTGATATGCTTGGCTATCGCTATATGCTTCACGGAGTTGTGGTCAGCGGCAACCATATGGGCCGCAAGCTGGGCTTCCCCACCGCCAATATGCAGCTCTATGAGCCTCTCAAGCAGCTTCCCGGCGGGGGAGTCTATGCCAGCGAGGTCTCCGTCCTTGGCCGCAACTGCCTGGGAATGACCAATATAGGCACCCGCCCCACGGTGGGTGGGACGGGCACTCTCACAATTGAGACTAACATATTCGATTTCGACGAAGACATCTACGGCCTCGACCTTCGCATCCGGTTCATCCGCAAGATCCGCGACGAACGCCGTTTCCCTTCGCTGGACACCCTCCGCGCGCAGCTTGCGGCCGACCGCGAGGCCTGCCGTTAGATAAGGCGCATCATAGCGTCCCACCAGCGGGCGGGAAGGATGGCGTGCAGGCCGGTCATCAGCCAGGCGCCGCGGCCTATGCGGTAGACTGCTTTCGGACAGCTTGACAGCGCTGCCCGGCGGATTGCGCGGGCGACCACCGCCGGCTTGGACAGCACGTTGAGCTTGCCATATGCCAGTTTCATCAGGCCCGCTTCCTTGGAAGCTTCCTTTTCGTAGGGCGTTCCGGCGCAGCTCTCCTCAAGGTTCTTCGCGGTTATCACGCCCCATTCGGTCTTGATGGCTCCGGGCTGGATCTTTATCACTTTGATACCGAAGGGTTTAAGTTCCATACGCAAGGCATCGCTCAGGGCCTCTACGGAGAACTTCGAGACGTTGTACCAGCCGCCGAAATAGAGCACTCCCTTGCCGGCCACGGACGAAGTGTTGATTATCCTTCCGGAACCTGAGGCACGCATATGGGGGATTACCGCCTTGCACAGCTCCGCCAGGCCGAAGACGTTGACTTCCATCTGCCTGCGGGCTTCTTCCATAGGCACGTTTTCTATGGCTCCGAAATAGCCGAATCCGGCGTTGTTGACCAGCACGTCTATCCTGCCTTCGGCATCTATGATGTCCTTGACGCAGGCCTTGCAGGAAGCGGCGTCGGTGACGTCCAGGTGCAGGGGCACTACGCCATATTCCTTCAGCGGCTCCATCCTTTCCACGCGTCGCGCGGCCGCATATACCTTATTACCTTTGAGCGCAAGCATCTTCGCGGCATCGAACCCGATTCCGCTGCTCGCCCCGGTGATTAGAATGACCTTTTCCATATCCGAAGATTAATATGCCGCAAGTTAAGAATTAAAACCCCAGTTTCCAAAATTGGTTGGAATATATTAAAACTTTGGTTATATTTGCAGAAGTTATTACGGGTTCTGCCACAGGGCAGGACTCCTTTTTAGTTAACCATTATGGCAGATAATCTTTATATGACCCAGGAGGGTCTTGACAAACTGAAGAAGGAACTTGCGGACGCCCTCGCCCAGAGGCCGGTCATTTCCGCAGCTATTGCTGAAGCACGTGAGAAGGGAGACCTTTCCGAAAACGCAGAATATGACGCAGCCCGCGACGCGCAGGGCCTGCTGGAGGTGAAAATCGCCCGCCTGAAGGATATGGTGGCCAACGCCAAGGTGATAGACGAATCCAAGATCGGCACCGACAAGGTCCGGATGCTCAACAAGGTGAAGATAGAAAACATCGCTGCAAAGCAGGTTATGGAATTCACCATAGTGGGCGAGACCGAGGCCGACTTCGCCCACGGCAAGCTCGCCGCCACGACCCCCATCGGCCGCGCCCTGATGGGCCACTCCAAGGGAGAGATAGTCGAGGCAAAAGTGCCTTCAGGCGTGCTGAAATTCAAGATCCTGGACATCAGCTTGTAATCATATGGCAACCATTTTCACGCGTATCGCCGCGGGCGAGATTCCGTCCTTCAAAGTGGCGGAAGACGAGAACTACTATGCCTTCCTGGACATCGCCCCGCTTGCCGAAGGCCACACCCTCGTTATCCCCAAGAAGGTGGAGAACGACTATATCTTCGCCCTCGACCCCGATGTCTACCAGGGCCTGTGGGCCTTTGCCCGCAAGGTGGCCGTCGCCCTGAAGGCGGCCGTGCCCTGCAAGAGGGTAGGCGTTGCCGTGCTGGGAATGGAAGTGCCCCACACCCACATCCATCTTGTCCCCCTCCAGAGCGAGAAGGATATGGATTTCCGCAAGGAAAAACTCAGCCCCGCACCTGAGCGTATGAAAGAAATAGCCGACGCAATCCTGGCAGAATATGAAAAGCTTTAGGTTCCTGGTCCCCGTGGCCGTCCTTCTCCTTGCAGGTTGCAGCGGCGCCTCCGTCAAAGGCACCCTTGCCGACGCCCCCTCTTCGCAGGTCGTCCTCAAACAGCTCGACGGCAGCGACTACCTCACCCTGGACACCCTCACGACCGGCCGTGACGGCTCCTGGCGGTGCCGCGTGGACGTAAAGAAAGGACAGCCTGAGTTCATCTACGTATTCTACAAGGACACCCGCATAGCCTCTATGCTCCTGCAGAAGGGCGAGACTGCCCGGGTCGTCTCCGACACCCTCGGAAACTATTCTGTCACAGGCTCTTCCGAGACCCTCAAGCTTATGGAGATCGAGCGCGACGAGGCGGCTTTCGCCAGCGAGTTCGCCGCCACCTCCGCCCGTCTTGACGACCTCGACCCGGCCTCCCCCGAGGCCTCGGCCGTCAGCCGCGAGCTCGCCAAACAGTACATAGCCTACTACCGCAGCCGGGTGAAATATCTCCTGGACAATCCCTATTCCCTGACCACCATCCCGGTGCTTTACCAGCAGGTCAGCCCGAATCTCCCCGTCTTCAGCCAGGCCACCGACGCCATTCATTTCCGCCGCGCCGCCGACTCCCTGATGACGGTCTACCCTGATTCCCGCTATGTCAAATCCCTCGACCAGGAAGCCCGCCGCCGCCAGAAAGTGCTCGAACTCGAGGGTATGGTGCGTAATGCCGAGGTCGTCGGTTTCCCGGATCTCGAGCTTCCGGACCAGTTTGGCAAGAAGGTGAAAATCAGTGAGTTGGATGCCAAGGTGGTGATGCTCTATTTCTGGCAGGCTGCCAATGCCGAGCAGAAGATGTTCAACCTGGACGCCATCCTGCCGCTCTACCAGAAGTACCATCCCCGCGGCTTCGAGATATATGCCATCTCCCTGGATGAGGACAAGGCCGTCTGGGCCTCCGCAGTCCGTAACCAGAAACTCCCCTGGGTGAACGTGAACGACGCCTCCGGCAGATCCGTAGGCCTCTATCCCGTCTCCTCCATCCCCGCATCCTTCCTCATCAGCGACGGCTCCCTGGTGGCCGACACCACCATCTCCGACGAGGCCTCCCTCCGCAAGTTCCTGGAAAAGACTCTCTAGAACAGTTTGCGGCGGGGGACGGTGGCGACGAAGTCTTTGAGGTAGAAGGGCTCGAAGTAAGCAAGGTTTTCGAAGCGGCTTTCAGCGAAGGCCGCTTCGGCTGCTTTTGCCATGGACTCGGCGCGGGGAGAGCACTGAAGGAAGTGCGCATACGGGTGGGTGATGACTCCCTGGCATTTTGCGGCGCCGTCGCCTGCGAAGAGCACAGGGCCTTCTGCCAGGAGGGGCGCAAAGCTCTCTGAATCAATCACTTTTGCTTCCACTTCGGAAAGCCTTTGGACGGAAGGGGAGTACACGCAGGTGAAGACCTCCATCCTGCGGGCGTCAATCATCGGGACTATATACCGGTAGCTTTCCCTGTCCGGGGCCTGCCAGACGAGGGTCTCTAGCGAAGTGATGGCAACCAGAGGAATCCCGGCGCCGAAGCAGAGGCCCTTGGCGGTGGAGACGCCGACACGGAGGCCGGTGTAGGAACCGGGGCCCATAGAGACGCACACGGCATCGCAGTCGCGCACCGAAAGCCCTTGGCTGTCAAGGACTTCCTTGACAAATGGGGCGGTCAGTGATGCGTGCTGGCGAGTCGCATCCTCACGGGAGGCGACGACCTTTCCGTCCTCACTCAGCGCCACGCTGCACAGCGCGGTCGAAGTCTCAAGCAACAGTATCCGCGCCATTTGTGAAGAGTTGTTTCAGGTAGGGGAAGACCGTATAGGTGAAGTCTCTGACCAGAGGGTAGAGTTTCGAGCCGGAGAGGGTTTCCTCGCCGACCAGCGAGAACTGGGCATTGACGGACTCGAAGAGGATCACCAGGATGCCGAGGATGAGTCCGGCCTTCAGGATGCCGAACACCACGCCGAGCAGTTTGTCCACCCAGGCGAGCATCGCGAACTTAAGGATGCCCTTGAGCGCCCGCCCGATGAGGGCAAGCAGCAGGATTACCACCACGAGGATGATGGTGAAGGCGATTATATGCAGCACCTGGGGATTGGCGCTGATGTAGGGTGCGAGCCATCCGCTCACCAGTTCGGAGAAGCGGAAAGATGCCCAGACGCCCAGGATGATTCCCAGAAGGCCTGCGGCCTGGGTCACGAATCCCTTCACAAGTCCCTGTATCACAGCGGGAACCAGAAGGACCAGGATAACTATGTCGACAGTATTCATTCCGATTTGGCTATGTTGCTAAAAAAACGTATCTTTGCTGATTAATAATAGTGATGCAAAATTAAGCAAAAAATATGACATTCAAGGAATATAAAGGTCTTGATTTGACGGCTGTGGGAGCGGAGGTGCTCGCAGGGTGGAAGAAAATGGACGCATTCGGCAAGTCGCTGAAACTTCGTCAGGGCGCTCCGGATTTCATATTCTTCGAAGGACCGCCGTCCGCTAACGGTATGCCCGGCATCCACCACGTGATGGCCCGTTCCATCAAGGATGCCATCTGCCGCTACAAGACCCAGACAGGCTTCCGTGTGGACCGCCGCGCCGGCTGGGACACCCACGGACTGCCCGTCGAGTTGGGAGTGGAGAAAAAGCTTGGAATAACCAAGGCCGACATCGGCACGAAGATATCCGTCGAGGAATATAACGCCACCTGCCGCAAGGAGGTTATGAAGTACACGCGCGAATGGGTCAATATGACAGAGCGCGTAGGCTACTGGGTTGATATGGACGACCCCTATGTCACATATGACAACCGCTACATCGAGACCCTGTGGTATCTGCTCAAGAAGATATACGACAAAGGCCTTCTGTATAAGGGATATACCATCCAGCCCTATTCCCCGACCGACGGCACCGGCCTCAGCTCGCACGAACTGAACCAGCCCGGCTGCTACAAGGACGTCACCGACACAACGGCCACCGTCCAGTTCGAGATAATCAAGGACGGCCTCTCGCAGCCCCTGTATGGCACTGAAGCCTTCCCGGCATATTTCCTCGCTTGGACGACCACGCCCTGGACCCTGCCTTCCAACACGGCCCTCTGCGTCGGCCCGAATATAACCTACGTCCGCGTCCTGTCCTTCAACCCCTACTCCGGCGAACCGGCAGTCTATGTCCTTGCAAAGGACCTCGTGGCAGCCTGGTTCAATCCCAAGGGCGAGAACGTCCCCCTCGAGACCTATCAGAAAGGCGACAAGGTCATCCCCTGGAAGAGGCTCGAAGGCGAGTTCAAGGGCTCCGACCTGGTGGGCATCCGCTACCATCAGCTGATCCCCTGGTTCAAGCCCGCCGGCGACGCCTTCCGCGTCATCCCGGGTGACTATGTGACGACCTCCGACGGTACCGGCATAGTGCACATCGCCCCCACCTTCGGTGCGGATGACAAGCGCGTCGCTGCCGCAGCCGGCATAGCCCCGCTGCAGATAGTCGACCGCGACGGCAACCTCCAGGCCCAGGTGGACCGCCAGGGCCGTTTCTGGCGCCTCGAGGATATGGACCCCGCCTTCGCCGCCACCGTAGACCCGTCATATAAAGAATATTCCGGCCGCTACGTCAAGTCCGGCTATGTGCAGTACTTCGAGCACCGCGAGGAAGAAGGTTCCCTGGACATCGACCTGTGCGTGATGATGAAGGCCGACGGCCGCGCATTCAAGGTGCAGAAGCACGTCCACAACTATCCCCACAGCTGGCGTACCGATATGCCTGTGCTCTATTATCCCCTCGACTCCTGGTTCATCAAGGCCACGGCTGTCAAGGACGAGATGGTCGCGCTCAACAGGCAGATCACCTGGAAGCCCGAATCCACTGGCACCGGCCGCTTCGGCCAGTGGCTGGAGAACATCCAGGACTGGAACCTGAGCCGCAGCCGCTTCTGGGGCACGCCGCTTCCCATATGGCGCACCGAGGACGGCAAGGAAGAGAAATGCATAGGCTCCGCCAAGGAGCTCTACAACGAGCTCGAAAAGGCCGTCAAGGCCGGATATATGTCCTCCAACCCTTTGAAGGACAAGGGCTTCGACCCTGACGACATGAGCCTTGAAAACTATAACAGGATAGACCTCCACAGGCCCTATGTGGACGAAATTTTCCTCGTGAGCGACTCCGGCAGGAAGATGATCCGCGAAACCGACCTTATCGACGTGTGGTTCGACTCCGGCGCAATGCCCTATGCCCAGGAAGGCCTCCGCGGCCTCGGCTCCGAGCGCTTCGGCTGCACCGCGGACTTCATCGCCGAAGGCGTGGACCAGACCCGCGGATGGTTCTACACCCTGCACGCCATCCACACGATGGTGAGCGGCACTCCCGCCTTCAGGAGGGTGATTTCCAACGGCCTTGTGCTCGACAAGAACGGCTTCAAGATGAGCAAGCGCCTCGGCAACGGAGTGGACCCGTTCTACGCCCTTGACAAATATGGCGCCGACGCCCTGCGCTGGTATATGCTCACCAACGCCCAGCCCTGGGACAACCTCAAATTCGACGAAAACGGAGTGGATGAGGTGCGCCGCAAGTTCTTCGGCACCCTCTATAACACATATTCCTTCTTCGCCCTCTATGCCAACGTCGACTCCTTCGACCCTGCGGCCCCCAAGGTCCCGGTTGCCGAGCGTCCCGAAATCGACAAGTGGATAATATCCAGGCAGAACACCCTCATCGGAGAGGTGCGCGCCGCATATGAAGACTATGACATCACCCTCGCAGGCCGCCTCATCCAGGACTTCGTCTGCGACGATGTGAGCAACTGGTATGTCCGCCTGAACCGCAAGCGTTTCTGGGGCGGCGAGATGAACCCCGACAAGCTCAGCGCCTATCAGACCCTCTATGAGGTCCTCGTCAATGTCGCAGTACTTTCGGCCCCCATCGCGCCCTTCTATATGGACCGCCTCTGGTGCGACCTTGTCCCCGGCGGCGAATCGGTGCACTTCACCCTTATGCCCGAGCCCGACAAATCCCTGGTAGACAAGGATTTGGAAGAGCGTATGGCCCTTGCCCAGAAGGCCTCCTCTATGGTCCTGGCCCTTCGCAAGAAGGTCGGCATCCCCGTGCGCCAGCCCCTCGGCAAGCTTCTTATTCCCGTCATCTCCGACAAGGTCCGCTCCCAGCTCGAAGCGGTCAAGGGCCTGATCCTCGGTGAAGTGAACGTCAAGGATATGGAATTCATAGCCGACACCACGGGCGTCATAACCAAGAAGATAAAGCCCAATTTCAAGACCCTCGGCAAGGTATATGGTCCCCGTATGAAAGAGATAGCCGCAGCGTTCGGCACCCTCGACCAGCCCACCATATCCGCCATCCAGGCATCGGGTGACTACACCCTTGCCCTCCCCGGCGGTGATGTCGTCCTCCACGCGGAAGACTACTCCATATCCTCGGAAGATATGCCCGGCTGGCTCGTCGCCTCCGAAGGCTCGATGACCATCGCCCTCGACATCGAGATCACCCCTGCCCTCAAGCAGGAGGGCACCGCCCGCGAGCTGATCAACCGCATCCAGAACGTCCGCAAGGACAGCGGCCTGGACGTGACGGACAGGATAACGGTCCAGATATATGCCGAAGGCGAAGCCGCACTCCAGATAGAATCCTCCCTTGAATCCTTCGGGGAATATGTGGCGTCACAGACGCTCGCCCGAAGCGTGGTCCTTTCTCCCACCCCCGTGGAAGGAATGGCGGCCGAATGGGAAGAATCAAATATAACAATAAGAGTATCACGCATTTAAACTTTCAACTTATGGAAGATAACACTAAGACTGAGGTGGTAAAGAACCGTTACAGTGACGAAGAGCTGGAAGAATTCCGCGTCATCATAAACGGCCTTCTTGACAAAGCCCGCAAGGAGTATGCGACCCTCCGTCACGTTGTGATGAGCAACGGTACCAACGACATCGAAGACACCACGCCTTCCTTCAAGACGGTGGAAGACGACGGAGCTATGCAGCTCAGCAAGGAAGAGGCCAGCCAGCTGGCACAGCGCCAGTACAAGTTCATCCAGAACCTCGAGGCCGCCCTTGTCCGCATCGAGAACAAGACCTACGGCATATGCCGCGTCACCGGCAAGCTCATCCCCAAGGAGAGGCTCCGCCTGGTGCACCACGCGACCCTGACGGTCGAAGCAAAGGAAATGCTGTCTAAAGGTAAATAGGGATGAAAATATCGAAGGGTAAGGGATTACTCATCTTGGGCGTGCTGTTGGTGGTCGTGGACCAGGTCATTAAAGTCCTGGTCAAGACCCATATGGGAATAGGGGAGCATATCAGTGTTTTCGGCACCTGGTTCCAGATCCTGTTCATCGAGAACGAGGGTATGGCCTTCGGAATGAAGTTCGGAGGAGCTGCCGGCAAGCTGGCCCTCTCCCTGTTCAGGATAGTGCTCTGCGGCCTGCTCTGCTGGTGGATAACCAACCTTGTGCGCCGCGGCACCCCCAAGGCCCGTCCGAAGGACAAGGACCGCGAGACCGTCCCCGTCGGAGTGCTCATTGGCCTGACCCTCATCACGGCCGGCGCTTTCGGCAACATCATCGACAGCCTTTTCTACGGCCTGATATTCTCCGCTTCCGGACCGCTGGAAGTGGCCCATCTGGGAGGCTCCTATGCACCTTTCCTCTTCGGCAAGGTGGTGGATATGTTCTACTTCCCGCTGTGGACCTGGCCCGACTGGGTCCCCTGGCTGGGCGGACGCATATTCTTCGAGCCGGTGTTCAACTTCGCCGACAGCTGCGTCACGGTAGGAGCCATCTACCTCATCCTTTTCCAATGGAAATTCTTCGCCAAAGAAGACGAAAAATAATATGAAAACCAAGTATTTAGGACTTATCCTCATTGCAATGACAGTTGCATCCTGCAAGACCAACCCTTTTATGAAGGATTGGAACACACCTTACGGAACGGCTCCCTTCAGCCAGATCAGCGTGAAAGACTACGCCCCTGCCATCAAAGCCGGCATAGAGGCGCAGAAGGCCGAAATCCAGGCCATAATCGACAACCCCGAGGCCCCCACGTTTGAAAATACCCTAGCTGCTATGGACCGCAGCGGCGCCCTCCTCGCCAAGGCCTCCGGCGTCTTCTTCAACCTGTCCGAGTCCGAGTCGACCCCTGAGGTCCAGGCCATAGAGGAAGAACTGGTTCCCCTTGTGACCGAGGCGAACGACGAGATATATATGAATCCCGCCCTCTTTGCCCGCGTGAAGGCCGTCTATGAGAATCAGGAAGGCCTCGACCGCGAGCAGCAGATGGTCACGAAGAAGATATATGAGGATTTCGTCCGCAACGGCGTCGGCCTCGACGAAGCAGGCCAGGCACGCTTCAAGGAGATTAGCTCCAAGCTGGCCAGCCTCACCCAGAAGTTCGGCAACAACCTCCTGGCGGAGAACAACGCCTTCAAGGCTGAAATCGGCATCCCCGTTTCCGATTATCCCGACTATATGTCCTCCACCGCCGACAGGGCTGCCCGCGAGAAGGCTTTCAAGGCATATTCCTCCCGCTGCAACCACGGTGACGCCCACGACAACAACGAGATAGTCCTCCAGATAATGAAGCTCCGCACGGAGATGGCCTCCCTTATGGGCTTCAGCAACTCCGCCGGATATATCCTCGACAACAAGATGGCCCACGATCCCGCTACGGTCGATGAGTTCCTCTCCAAGATTATGGCCGCCTCGATGAAGAGGGCCAAGGAGGAAGTCTATGATATGCAGCAGATTATGGATGAGGACATAGCCGCCGGCCTCCTTCCCGCAGGCTCCCGCATCCAGCCCTGGGACTGGTTCTACTACGCCGAGAAGGTGCGCGCCCGCAAATATGACCTCGACGAGAACCTCACCAAGCCCTACTTCACAGCCGACAGCGTCCGCAAGGGCGTCTTCTACGCGGCCTCCAAAGTCTATGGCATCAAGGTCGAGGAAGCTCCTGAGGTTGAGGTATATAATCCTGTAGTCAAGGCATATAAACTGACTGATGCAGACGGTTCCCTGCTGGGCATATTCTACTGCGACTACTTCTCCCGCGAGACCAAGCGAGGAGGCGCCTGGATGAACAATTTCCGCGAGCAGAGCGTGGACGCTTCCGGCAAGGACATCCGTCCCATCATCGTGAACTGCTGCAACTTCCCTCCGGCAACCGCCGAGCAGCCTTCGATGCTGACCATCGACAATGTGAGCACGGCCTTCCACGAGTTCGGCCACGCCCTTCACGGCTTCCTCACCAAGTGCCGTTATGAGACCGTGAGCGGCACCAACGTGGCCCGCGATTTCGTCGAGACATTCTCGCAGTTCAATGAGAACTGGGCCTTCCAGAAGGAAATCCTCGCCGGATATGCCCACGATTACCGCACTGGCGAGCCCATCCCCGACGAGCTTGTGGCCAAGATAGTCAACTCCCTGAAATTCAACCAGGGATTCACCACCGGTGAGCTGTGCGCCGCCTCCATCCTTGATATGAAATGGCACGAGCTCTCGGCCGAGGAACTCGCATCCTTCACGGATGCCGCCTCCATACGCGCCTTCGAAGACAAGGTGTGCAAGGAAATGGGCCTCATCGAGGAGATTATCCCCCGCTACCGCACGACCTATTTCAACCACGTCTTCGGCGGCAGCGGCTACTCCGCAGGCTACTACGGCTACCTGTGGTCTGAAGTCCTTGACAAGGACGCGTTTGAGTACTTCGAGCAGCAGGGCATATTCAATCCCGAGGTTGCCCTGAAGTTCCGCAGGACCTTCCTTGAGAAGGGCGGCAGCGAGGAGCCTATGGTCCTCTATGAGCAGTTCCGCGGAGCCCAGCCCGATCCGGGCGCACTGCTCCGGGCAAGAGGTCTGGAATGAAAAGATTCGTTCTCATACTGGCGGCGGCAATCATTGCCGCCGCTTGTGGTACCCGGCCAAGGGTGGTCGTGTATGGCGGCACGTCCGCAGGAGTGATCGCGGCCTACAGCGCTGCGTGCAGCGGCTGTGATGTGACGCTGGTCTGTCCCGAAGGCCGCTTCGGCGGGATGACGACCGGCGGTCTGGGATATACCGATATCGGTAACAAACAGGTGGTTACGGGTCTGGCCCGCAAATTCTACCGCCTCACCGGAGAGCACTACGGCCGCCTTGAGAGCTGGGTGTTCGAGCCCCACGTGGCGGAGGACATATTGAAGCAGTTCGTCCTGCATCCCCGCATACGCCCCGTGATGGGAATGTGGATTGAGAGCGCCGATACGCTGGGCGGGAAGATTCTTTCCATCAAGCTGACCGACGGAAAGGGCCGCCTCGTCGTGATGAGACCCGACTCAACGCTGCCCATAGCAAGGCTGGTCGGAACGAGATTAAGCGGTTCTCCCCTGCCCCTCAAGCTGTTCTATAATCAGACAATATACAGAGCTAACCCGAAGGAAAGCGGAAGAGACGACGAGTTCTTTCAGAGCGGTATCGAGATTATCGGCGGAGACACGATGAAAGCAGATATGGAGGCTCTTTCCATAGCGTCCGAGGTCATGGAGTCCATCGAGGAGGAGGACTATCGCTTTGAGATAGGTGACAGCTCTTTCTTCACCCTTCTGTCCTCAAAGCTCGGCTTAAGCGAGCGTGAGCTCGACGAGCTTCGCGAATATATGCTCAATAAAAATTATCCCGCGCTGGACGAGATGCTCGGAAAATTCGGGGACAACGAATACGCTGCGGCTGTCGGCAGACTCGCAAGACTGTTCGGAGGCAGAGAGATACTCGAAGAAGCCGAGAGACTTCTCCCGCCGGAAGCGAGACCGATGCTCGAAAGGCTCGGTATAGTTTTTGACGATCTGTGTGCGATAGGCGCGGAGGGTAAAGTTACCGTCGACCTCGGAATGGTAAGCAAGAGCCAGGATTATTATACCGGCATCGTCTTTAAAGGCTATATACACGGCTACGGTATGCCCGTTCTGTCCGGAGGCAGATACGATAAGGTGCTTGCCGATTTCGGCGCGGATATACCGGCGACCGGCTTCGCGGTGAACGAGAACGCTGTCGCCAATGCGCTTCTCAAACGCTCCGGCGGTATGCTCACTCCGGCTCCCGACGTAATGATATACTGTGATGACGACAGTCTCATCGACGCGATAAAGCATTGCCGCAGACTTATTTCCGAGGGTTATACGGCAGAATACGCCGACCTCTCTTCCGCCGAAGAAGCGAGAGAACTCGCACGAAGCCGCGGTATCAGGCGTCTTGACATCGTTACCGCTGACGGCATAACATCAGAAGAGCTTTAAGGGGGCATAAAAATGAATAACAATAATGCTATCCGTATCGCTCTCACAAAGGGACGTCTTGAAAAGGACACGGTGGGGCTTTTTGAAAAAATGGGTTTTGACGTTTCCGAGCTCCGTGATAAGGGCAGGAGACTCATACTCAATATACCCGGACAGAATATCGAGGTCGTGCTTGCGAAAGCGGCGGATG
>CACZBP010000001.1 GCA_902779495.1 uncultured Bacteroidia bacterium | reverse complement strand
TTGACCTCAAAACTCGACGGGCTTTGCCCGTAAACTCGAGTCCGGCTGTCGGTCATCCTGCTGACGCAGGACCGTGCCCTGCACAAGGCTCACGCACGCTACCGCACAAGGCCCACTCCATTCCCGTCAATGTCCTTCCGTCCTCATCCTCACCCCAGCAAGAGGCCACCAGCCTGGCGACAAAAACCCCGTCCAAGTGCTTATATCGGTCCCAAAAATTACCGATTATAAGCATTTTGGGCCATTTTTGCGTATAAGGGTCCATCCGTTGGACCTGTATAAGCACTACCAGGTGGCTGGTTGGAGGCCACCGATCAGGTGCACGAAAGGCAGCACGAGCCCTCCGGCCACCAGCGCGAAAGACCATCACGAGCCCGCCGGCCAGCAGCGCGAAAGACCGGGAGGCTTTTATATTACGGAGAAATTGATTACTTTTGCCAAATACAAACAGACACTTATGAAAAGAACGCTGATTATCTTCTTGGCCGGCCTGGTGCTGGCGACCGCCGCTAGGGCGGATGAAGGAATGTGGCTGCTGCCCTATCTGAAGCAGTATAACGCCAAGACAATGAAGTCCCTGGGGTGCAAGCTTTCCCCCAAGGAGATATATGATATCAACAAGGCCAGCCTCAAGGATGCCATCGTCCATTTCGGCGGCGGCTGCACGGCGGAGATGATATCCGACGAAGGCCTTCTGGTGACCAACCACCACTGCGGCTATTCCAGCATCCAGCGCCTCTCCAGCGCCGAGCACAACTACCTCGAGAATGGCTTCTGGGCGATGAACCGCAACGAGGAGCTCCCCGTCCCCGGCCTCACGGTGACCTTCCTCCAGAGCTTCACCGACGTGACGCCTGTGATAGCTGCGGCGGAAGACTCCCGCAAGGCGATAGCCGAGCTGAAGGAGCAGGCACTGAAGGACAATCCCGGCTGCCGCGCCGAAGTCACCGGCTTCTACAACGACAACGTCTGGTATCTCATCATATCCAGGGTCTATCGCGACGTACGCTTCGTCGGCGCCCCTCCCGCATCACTTGGCAAGTTCGGCGGCGAGACCGACAACTGGATGTGGCCCCGTCACACCTGCGACTTCTCGATGTTCAGGGTATATGCCGGCCCCGACAATATGCCCGCCGACTACAGCACCGACAACGTCCCCTACCGCCCGGCAAGATCCCTGACCATATCCCTGAAAGGCGTGCAACCCGGTGATTTCTCGTTCATTATGGGATATCCCGGCCGCACCCAGCGCTTCCAGACAGCCGACCAGCTCGAAGCGATGATGTCCGGCTATGGCATATCCGTCAAAGCCCGCACCGCCCGCCAGGACGCAATGCTCCGCGGTATGGAAAAGGACCCGGTGATACGTCTGAAATATGCCAACAAATATGCCTCCTCGGCCAACGGCTGGAAGAAATGGCAGGGCGAGCAGCTCGCCTTCGACAAGCTCGGCATCATCTCCCGCGAGAAAGCCAAGGAGCGCCAGTTCTCCGCCTGGGTAGCGCAAACGCCTGAAAGACAGGCAAAATATGGCGATGCCCTCGAAACCGTGTCCAAGGCCGTGAGCGCCCAGCAGACTGCCAGGAACAAATATACCCTCCTCGGCGAGGCCCTCTATCCCATTGGCCCCGTGACCAACGCCGCCGTCGCCCTGAGCACCTTCGGCTATGCCCTCAACGAGGGTGCCGATTCAGCCAAAGCCTTCGCCCAGGCCCGGGAAAGCCTCCTTGCCCAGTTCAAGGACTTCGACGTCGACACCGAAAAGGATATCGCAGTGACGATGCTGGAATTCTATCGCCAAAACGCTGAGCCTCAGGACTATATAAACGAGATCGGGGACTTTGCGAATATGGATTTCAAGCAATATGTCGAAGACCTCTTCGCAAAGAGCGAATATGCCGATCCAGCGAAAGCCGCCGCTATGCAGCAGCTTCCCGAGAACGACCCTGCGCTGGACCTTTACAACGCAGTCGTGGGCAAGATAATGAATTACTATCCTGCGATGATGGGCTCCCGCGAGGAGCTGGCCAAAGGCTCCAAGGCCTTCGCCGCCGGCCTCCTGGAATGGAATGCCGGCAAGCCCTCATATCCCGATGCCAACTCCACGATGCGCCTCACCTACGGCACGGTGAAGCCCTACTCCCCCAAGGACGGCGTGCTCTACAGGCACTACACCACCCTCGACGGCGTGATGGAGAAGGAGAACCCGGACGACTATGAGTTCCGCGTCCCCGCCAGGCTCAAAACCCTCTGGAGAGCAAAGGATTACGGCCAGTATGCCGACAAGGACGGCAACCTTCCCACCTGCTTCCTCACCAACAACGACATCACCGGCGGCAACTCCGGCAGCCCCGTTATGAACGCCAAAGGCCAGCTCATCGGCCTCGCCTTCGACGGCAACTGGGAGTCAATGTCCAGCGACGTGATGTTCGAGCCCGACCTGCAGAGGTGCATCTGCGTGGACATCCGCTACGTCCTCTTCATAATGGACAAATTCGGCGGCGCCGGCTACCTCCTCGACGAAATGAAGATCGTCCGGTAGGTAAAGGATATATACAAATAAGGGGCTGACCAAAAACTTGGCCAGCCCTTGTTGTCAAAGAGCCTCTATCTGCTCCAGCGTCAGGCCGGTGACCCGGGCAATGGTTTCCGGGGGGATATCTGAGGCTTTGAGATTCTGGGCAACCGTACGAACGCCTTTCTCAACGCCTTTTTCAACACCTCTCTCGAATCCTTCCTCGATTCCGTCGTCGCGGGCGGCTTTAAGCTCGGAGTTTTTCTCGAGGGTGGCGAAAATTTCAGCCTCGTAGCGGCGGCGCTGTTCGTCAGTGTATTTCATAATCTCCATACTCTTAAGTAATTCCAATATTTCTTTATCCTTTTCGAAGCTCTCCGGCAGGTGGGTCAATTCCTCCCCATTCTTAAAGAGAAAGGCCAGACGCTCCAGCGGATTCTTGCACTTGTAATCTTCTTTCGGGCCATATGTCATCCGGCCCAACTCCAGGAAGACGAAGTGCAGAGCTTCGGTCATATTCTCATCTGCATTTTCGTTCCTTATCGAGTAACGGCTTATCAAGCCTTCATCCAGGGCCTCAGCACTCTGGTGCTTGAGCTTGAAGTTTACTATGCTCACGAGGTACACTGGCCTCAACTTATAGTCTGCTATTTCCTTCTTCTTCTCTGTCGTCAGAGCCTGGATTTCTTCCAACGGCGTCATCAACTGCTCCCGCAGCAAGAAAGTCGAGTAGTACAGAACCCTGTCCTGGAACGAGGATTTCTTCTGCACCTGCATCTCCACGACGAAACTCTCGTCGCCCGCCTTGCATTCAAGGTCAAAGATAGATTTTTTCTCCGAAAGAAACAAGCCCGGATGCTCTTTATCAGTGTATTCAATCTCCGTGATATGCTTCCCTGGCAACAGTTTCTCAAGGAGATAAATCATATTCTGCCCTCCACTTTCCTTTCCGAAAGAGATTTTAAAGGCGGTGTCCATCATAAGGTTCGCAAACGGGCGGACTTCCTGCCCGGATGACGTAGTTTTTTTTGTCTTTTCCATACTACTTCAGTTTATGTATGGATACAAAAGTATAGCAATAAATCCGGAAAAGGAATGGGGTGTGGTTCGTACTCTCCGAAATGGCTGAAAAAAGCATAAATCTTATCTTGGAGGCAAATACTTTAACCTGAAATTTGAAGAATCGAAAAGAATTTTATTGTTGGAGCCGGGGTTATAGGTGTAAAGTGTCATATCGTGCGTCATATATATATATGAAGAAAATATATTGCCTTTTACTCTTTTTTGCCGTTGCCTGCTCGGACTTGCAGGGAATAGATATGGTCCTTGTGCCTGCGGGAAACGTTACCGACAAAACTAATGTTGATATCCGTACTGGAATAATCAATAAAGACAAGACAAGTACTGTCTATGACGTCTGTCTCGTTCTTCGCAATTCGGAAGGTAGAAGAATATTGTCCAGCCAAAAGGTAGAAGTTGCCCCTGAAAGTTCACTTCTGGTCAGGGACACCCTTTTTACAGAAGGGCTCAGTGGTAAGTACCAGGTTGTGGCAGAAATATCCAAAGGTTTGAAAACCACCACATTGGTTCGTCCTATCGAAATAGTCCCCTCTGAAGTGCGGTCACCACTTACCATTGATGGTGCCTGGACAGGACTGTATCATTGGAGTGAGCAGGAAGCGCTTCATTGGAATAAAGATATCAAGAAACTGACAGCCGATGATTGGAAGGGAGTGATCAGGGCAATGCACCATATAGGGATGGATGTAGTGGTTGTTCAGGAGTTATTCCGGAAAGATGCATATGTAAACCAACACGATATGACTGCTGAAACGTACGACGGGGCAGCATATTATCCGACAGAAATTGTTGACTCAAGAGTGGAGATCGCTTGCGAAGATCCGCTGGAAGCCATAATGGAAGAGGCTGACAGGCTTGGAATGTCGGTTTTCCCGGGTATAGGACTATATGCCTGGTTTGACTTTAGTAAGGAATCCTTGGAATGGCATAAGATAGTTACTAAGGATATCCTTGACAGGTACGGCCATCACGAATCATTTTATGGCTTTTACGTCTCAGAAGAGGCAGGAGGGTCCTTGGATAACTGGGAAAAGAATCCGGAAGATGGGAGAAAGTATACCGCAGAGATGATATCCTTTTTCAAGGAATATTCCTCTTTCTGCAAGGAACTATCCCCAGCCAAACCTATAATGCTAGCTACCAATTGTTTCGGCATAAATGGATGCGATGCTGTTTATGCCGAGCTCCTAAAATATCTGGATATCCTCTGCCCTTTCGGTTTTTCCCGTATGGAAGAAGGAGATCTCTCCGCGAAAGAAGCTGCTTCAAAGCTCCAGCAATGGTGCGATAATGCCGGTTGTCACCTGTGGATGGATCTTGAAGCATTCACCTTCAATCCTGACGGGTCCTTGAGTCCCCGAAGTTTTAATTCCATTAAAGACGATCTCAATACCTTTACGGGCTTCGAGAAGGTACTTTGCTACCAGTACCCCGGTGTATTCAGCAATCCATCCTTCCACCCTCAGGTCGGTGAAGACGCCTCAAGAAAACTCTACACTGATTATATGGCTTATCGGATGTATGTGGACTGGCTGAAACCATATTCCATCCCATATGGGGTAACGGTAGATCCTGAACCACAAGGCATCTATCCGGATGATACGCTGCGAAAGGATTGCGTAATAATTACAGGCAGCCGCCCCGAGACAGGGCCGTTGTACTGGCAGGCAGTTCCATCCATCGCGGCGACTTCGGATGGCAGCCTGATATATGAGGCGTGGAATGCAGGAGGCAGGGATGAGGAGATGGGTAACTATCTGACCGTGGCCGTATCAGAGGATATGGGCCATACCTGGAAAAGGGACGTTCTAACCATTTCACCCAAAGATCCGTCCATAATGAGAATTTTGGACGGAGTTCTCTGGAGGGATTCCGTCGGGGAAATACGTTTGAAATACTCCGTAACCATATCTGCTGAAGGAGACCAGATTGATCCGAGGACATCTTCCCACGAGATAAAGATCAGATGGAACGGGGAGAAAATGGAATATGACAAACCTAGGTTCATAGCATATGGACTGATGATCAATCCGCCGCTGGAATTTCCCGACGGCAAGGCTATGTATCCTATTTACCGATGCTCTATGAATCATCTTAACCGTCTGGTTTACAAGCGAAATCCGGAAAGGGGAACATATGTTTATCTGCGCAGTGGAGATCGGTTCAAACAGTTCTCCCGGATGAGAGACGAAGACTATTCCCTGTATGATTTTGACGAACATCAGTTCACATTGCTGAAAGACGGCTCCCTTATGAGCATTGCGCGTTTCCGCGGGGGGCTCCGAAGTGCATACAGCTTCGACGCAGGAAAAAGCTGGACGGATTTTGAGCCTGTTCCGGGAATTGGCCCCAGCCCATCGTCCAAAGCTAGAATAATGAAACTGGAATCGGGCAGATTACTGCTTCTGTACAATAATGCCGAAGACAGAAGCCATATGACGGTGGCCCTTTCCGATGACGACGGTCGCACCTGGCCGTATAAGGTTGTCATCGATCCAAGACCGGAGACATCCTATCCGTCAGCCTGCCAGATTGATGACGGAACTATCGTAATGGCGTATGACAGGTCGCGTTACAAGGATATGGACATTTTCTTCTGTTCTTTCCGGGAAGAGGATATTCTGGCAGGAAAAGTTCCTCCCGTGTTGAGGATAACTGATTTGTAATTACTATATTTGCACTTGTGGAAAAGGGCAAAGAAATAATTCTCAAAGAGCTGGCATCCAAGGATGATGGGCAGGCTTTTTCGTTGATATTCAGTGAATTTTATGGAAAGGTCCTGTCTTTCACGATGGTCTATACCAAGGACATCGTAACGGCGGAAGACATCTGTCTCGAAGTGTTCGTCAAACTGTGGAAGATGCGCTCACGCCTGTGTGAAATCGTGGACCTCGACAGCTATCTTTTCTCAATGTCCCGCAATGCGGTCCTCGACTGGTTCCGAAAGAATGCCCGCCATAACACCCTTCCGTTAGAGAGTATATCCGAAGGAGATGCCGGGTGGACCTCCATAGAAGGAAAAATAGTTGCAGGTCAGGAGCTTGATACAATCCGCAAGGCGGTCGACAAATTTCCTGGACGCCGCCGTGAGATATTTGTCATGAGCCGTTTTATGGGCTTCGACAATGAGGAAATAGCCCGACGCCTTGGCATATCCCGCAAGACGGTAGAGAACCAGATCAATCTTGCTAACAGGGAAATCCGTAAATTATCCCTTATGTTTTTGGGTGTACTGCTCCTTTCTTAACGTCTTTATTGCAGAAATACTCTGCAATGAAAGATAAAGTACAGACCCCAAACCTGTCCGAGGCGGCTATGAAATCTGTCTGGGACGCCGCCGTTTCCACCTCCACGGACTCTCAGCAGACCAAAGCCTATGCCAGGCTGATGCGCAGGGTTCTCTTCTGGCGTCATCTTCTGGTATGGGCCGGAGCGGCGGCAGTTATACTCCTCGTGGCGGCTCTTGCTTTCCGTCCCCGCGAGGTTGTCGAACAGCCTGTCCCGGTGCAGATGCTCCAATGCTATGTGCCATATGGAACTATTAAGACGGTATATCTTCCTGACGGGACGGAAGTGATTCTCAACGCTGGTTCAATGCTCATTTATCCCGAGTCTTTCTGCGGGGACTCGCGTGAGGTCTATCTAGACGGAGAAGCGGCATTTGACGTGACCAGGAACCCGTCCTGCCCGTTTGTGGTAAAGTCGGCCGACTTTGATGTCAAGGTCTTGGGAACGGTTTTCAACATTACTTCATATCCCGGCAGCAAGACTTCGTCCGTAGTCTTGCGGGAGGGAAGCGTGAAGATAATAAGCCCTGCAAAAGAAATAGTGTTGGATGAAGACCAGATGGCCAGGTATTCAAGGGAAAACGGTAGTTTCAGAGTGGAAGGGGTCAGGGCCGAGGATTACACCCTATGGTGTAATGGCCAGGTCTGTTTTGAGAGAGCTTCCATCGAGGATATCATAAGCACTGTAGAACGCCGGTTCAACGTCAAGGTGCTCTGCAATCGCTCCGATAAGTATTCCAAAGCGTGCATAACGGCACGTTTTGATAATTTCGAAACGCTTGACGACCTTCTCTCCATCCTCTCCCGCCTTATTCCGGGAATGAAATACAAGATAGAAGACGGTACTGCCTGGCTTTATTAATCCGCGTTATGAAAAGATTGCTAATTCTGCTTGGTTTTCTTGCCGTCTTTTTCCCTTCACTGGCGGCGGCACAGGTGACAGTTTCGTTTTCAAAAAGCGAAATGACTGTCAAACAGGCATTTGTGGAGATTGAAAAACAGACGGGATATTCACTGGCCTATAATGAGACACTAGTTAATGTCGGCCGGAAAGTGACTGTTCCAGCAGGTCTCCATACCTTGGATTCTGCCTTGAAGATACTGCTTGAAGGCTCGGACGTCGAGTATGCCATAGTAGGTAACAAGATCGTGATAGAACCTTCAAAGACAGGAGGCCGACAGGAATCCACGTATATAATCCATGTAACCGACCGCCTTGGAGAAGCCCTTCCCGGAGTGTTGGTGCTCATTGACGGTTCGAAGACTCCATCGGTAACTGATATTTCCGGTAAAGTATCTGTCACAGGGTCTCGTGGCACTTTACTTACGTTCTCCTGTCTGGGATTTAAAGATACTTCTGTCGTTCTCGGCACTGGCTTGCAGATCAATGTCGTGATGGAGGCTGAGGTCATAGCCCTGGAGCAGTTGGTGTTCGTCGGGTATGGCTCGAGAAAGAAGGAAAGCCTGACGGGAGCTATATCAAATATCGTTGATGACGAGATCGTTACGACGGTGCATACCAGCTTGTCTGAGAGCCTTGCCGGAAAGATATCAGGATTCCAGGTACGTCAGAATAGCGGTGAGCCAGGAGATTATAATACCTCGATCAACGTTCGCGGCTTTGGAGCTCCGCTGTATGTTATCGACGGCGTCCCCTCCGATCTGGGTGCTGCTGAATTTCAGAGGATATCACCATCCGACATTGAAAGCATATCCGTGATAAAAGACGCGTCGGCTGCCATTTTCGGCCTCAGGGCCGCGAACGGAGTGGTCCTGGTTAAGACAAAACGTGGAGAAGCCGGCCGTACCAGGGTGAATTACAGTTACACCTTTGGTCTTGAGACCCCTACCAATATGCCCCGCATGTGCACACGGGGAGAATGGGCCACATTGCGAAATGAAGCTGACATCAATGCAGGAAGTTCCCCTTACTTTACCAAGGAGCAGCTTGCCTCCCAAAGGGAAGGAATATCGACCGACTGGTGTTCCGAGGTCCTTAAAAAGTTTTCCACCCAGCAGCAGCACAACCTTTCCGTGAGCGGCGGCAACGAGAAGATCAACTACTATAGCAGTCTCGGTTACGTCGGTGAAACCGGTCTTCTCAAGACAGGGGACATAGACTATGACAAGTTCAATTTCCGCACCAACGTGTCTGCACATCTGGTCGGCGGACTGTCCTTCGATGCGAATATGTCGGCGATGTATGACAATAAGTACGCCCCGTCAATGGGTTATTACAATGTCTATTATGCCGCAGTGACCTGTCTGCCCGACAGTACACCTTTCATAGGAGGAAACACTGATTATCCTTCCTGGCAGACGTTTCTCAATCCTGTGGTCCTTGCTGATTCTGAAAGGACCGGATATGTCAAAACCGGCAATAAACAGTTCAACCTGTCGATGTCCCTCAATTATGATTTCCAGTATGTCAAAGGCCTTCACGCCAAAGTGACCGGTAATTATCAGAGTTACTATACCGGAGTGAAGACCGTGAGCAAATCATATAAATTGTACACCTACGACAGCGACCTGGACGAATACTCCTTCGTTACAAAGAACAGCCCCTCCAAGATTACGGAGCAGTTTACCGACAGGGATATGCTGACCCTTCAGGCACAACTGCGTTACGACAGGACTTTTGGCGGAGACCATAAGGTCGAAGGAACCCTTGTCTATGAACAACACCAGGCCTTCAGCAGATATGGAGACCTTACACGCGAATACAGCTTTTTCACGAAGGACCAGGTAGATATGGCCAGTCTGAATAATATGAAAAACGGTGGTATGGAGAATCAGCTGGCAAGTGTCTCTGTGATAGGCCGTTTTAACTATGATTTCCGTTCCAGATACCTTCTTGAATTCTCGTTCCGTGAGGATGGCTCATATCGTTACGCCCCGTCACACCGCTGGGGGTTCTTCCCTGTAGTATCCGCCGGATGGCGTATTTCGAACGAGCCTTTTATGAAAAATGTCTCGTGGATCAGCGAATTGAAGCTCAGGGGCTCAATAGGGCTTGTCGGTGAAGATGCCGGACAGCCATTCCAGTATATATCAGCTTATACGTTAGGCAATGGTGCCGGGTATGAATTTGTGAACGGTGAATGGACGGATGGAGCATCATCGCCCGCTATAACCAACGAGCGCCTGACCTGGTATGTATCCAATACCAAGGATATCGGCCTGACCGCTGCCTTGTTTGGCCACAGGCTCAATATGGAAGTCGATTTCTACCAGAGGGACCGCTCCGGCCTTCTTACGACCAGGTTGACAACCCTTCCAAATTCCTTCGGAGCCACACTCCCGCAGGAAAATCTCAACAGTGACCTCGTGCGCGGTTTTGACCTGTCGTTGGGATGGAAATCATCCATAGGAGGATTTGACTATGAAGTGACGGGCACATTCAACTATGTCCGAACGATGAATAAATATATCGAGGAGGCCGAACCTGTCTCAAGTTCATCTCATTGGAGAGGAGACACGGCGTGGCGTTTCAACGATGTCCTGTGGGGATATAATGTCATAGGACAGTTCCAGAGTCAGGAAGAAATAGACAGTGCTCCGATCCAGGGTGGCGTGAACGGCAATACGAAGATCCTCCCGGGAGATTACCGCTATGAGGATGTCAACGGAGACGGAGTAATTGACGGCAATGATACCCTCCCGCTCTTCTTCAACGGTACCCCGAAAATGTATTTCGGCCTGACGTTTAGGGCCGCCTACAAGGGCTTTGACGCATCTATGGTCCTCCAGGGCGCAGGCTTATATACGATACGCTATTCAGGCGTGTATGCGGAAGCTCTGGCATATGACCTCAATACTCCGGCATACTTCTATGACAGATGGCATCAGGAAGATCCTTACGACGCTTCCAGTGCGTGGATTCCGGGCACGTGGCCTGCTACGAGACTTGTGGCCAATGCCGGATCCAATTACTATGAAAGCAGGATATGGCGTCGTGACGCATCATATCTTCGTCTTAAGAGTGTTGAACTGGGATACACCTGGAGAAACTTCCGGGTATTCCTGTCCGGACACAACCTTCTCACAATATGCGATCCCTTCGTGAAGGCATTCGACCCCGAGAAGTCGGAAGGAGCCAACAGTATGGGCTTTACATATCCTGTGACTCGTAGTTTCAATATGGGCATAAACATCCAATTCTGATTATGAGAAAGATAATATACAAAAGCCTTGTGGCTGTGACATTGCTTTCCGGAGCCGGATGTTCAAAGATTCTCGACCTGGAGCCCCTGGACAAGATTGACGGGCAGACCCTGTTCTCTGATCCTGAGGGAGTAAAACTCTATATGGCAAGTCTTTACAGTCAGCTCCCGATAGAGGATTTCAACTACATGCGCTACTCGTTCAATTCGTGGTATGGGTGGAATATGGTTCCCGCGATGTTCACCGACGAAGCGACACATTCTGAGTATGTTGACAAGCTCAATATGTCCTATTTCCTTTGGTTTGAAGATGCTTTCAAACTGATCAGGGACGTCAATTCGCTCGCAGAAGCCATTCCCAGCCTGAACTCTATCACCAGTGATGACAAGAAAAACATAGTAGGTGAAGTTGCATTCATCAGGGCTTATGCCTATTATGGCCTTGTAATCCGCTACGGCGGTGTTCCCATCATAGAAAAAGTGCAGCAATGGGAAGGAGACGCCGAGTCGCTCAAGGTTCCCAGGAATAAGGAATATGAGGTCTGGGATTATATAATGGAGCAATGTGATATCGCAGCCGCGAATCTTCCTGAAACCTGGCCCGACGGACAGAGGAGGGCAACCAGGTGGGTTGCACTTACCCTTAAGACCAGGGCCGGTCTTCACGCCGCTTCCATTGCAAAGTTCGGAGGGAAAGTGACCCTGTCAGGAGAGGCTGTTACTCAGGAGCTCGTAGGCGTCCCGGCATCTATGGCTGAGAAATACTACAGGGCAGTCATTAAAGCCGGAGCGGAGATTATTGACAAAGGTCCTTTCTCGCTTCACTGCCCAACTCCGGCAGATGCTGATGAAGCAGCCGAAAACTATCGTCTTATCTTTGAAGACCCGGAGAATGCCCCTGAAGAGTGTATACTCGTAAAAGGCTATACTACACTTGGTTACGGACACAACTACAATATTTACTATGGCCCTTCGCAACTAGCCAACGGCTGGCCGCATCCGGGCCGTATGAATCCGAATATCGAGTTGGTGGACGCCTACGAATACTATGATAACCCGGGTCAGGACGGAGTGATAGTAACGTCGGACGCGGCCGATGACGCCACCGATTTCAGCGGTTTCAAGGCTGACCGCAACTACCGTCATTTCGCTGAACCCTATGGAATATTCCAGGGAAAAGACGCCCGTCTCTGGGGAACAGTCATCCTGCCGGGCACCACGTGGAAAAAAACAAAGATTATTATCCAAGCCGGTTTGATACTGCCTGACGGCACACCCGAGATATTCTCCGGAAATCCTTTCACCAAGGGTGATACCAAATATTATGTTTTCGGTGCACAGAACAAGACTGATTATTCCGGATTTGACACACAGGGAGGAAACTACACTCGCACGGGATTCTCGTTCAAGAAATTCCTCGACAGCAGGATTCCCACCCTTTATGGCTACAGCAACTCACTGACGGACTATATTGATATGAGATATGCCGAGGTTCTCCTTAATTATGCGGAAGCGGTTGCTGAAAGCGGAATAACTGAAGATGGCTGCGTAGCCAAGGCGACGGATGCGATAAACGCTCTGCGTCACAGGGCCGCCCACACCACCGACGTTGCCCTCACTGCTGAAAATGTCCAGAGAGAAAGGCGGGTCGAAATGGCATTTGAAAACAGGCGTTTCTGGGATCTGTACAGGCGCCGTGAAATGCATGAGATGTTCAACAACTCTATGATGCACGCTCTTCTGCCGGTGCTGGATCTCAGGACGGATCCGCCTCAGTATATCTTCATACGGTCCGACATCCAGAGGGTTATCCGCTATACATTCCTGGACCAGTATTATTACCATCCTATACCGGGAATTGCGAGCAATGGAATGATACAGAATCCTAACTATTGATTATGAGAACGTTACATTATACTGCGGTAGTCGCATTGATTCTGCTTACCGCCTGCAAGCTGGATAATTATCCCGCTCCCGACAGTTCGTTCCAAGGCGTCATTCAGGATTCCTCCACAGGTGAGCCGGTCCAGTCCGACATAGTGAACGGAACCCTGCTGCACTATTATGAAAATGGTTATACCGGCCTGCAGTCGGGCGTTATCCGCAACGATGGGTCATTCCGCATTGGCCAGATGTTCGCGGGAGATTATAAGATAATCCCCGTCCAGACCAATTTCGAGCCGGTTGACACCTTGAAGATAAGAGTCTCCGGGCAGACAGAGTATACGTTCAAGGTGGACCCTTATATACGTATTTCCAACGTTAATATAATCAGCAGCGGAAGCACCAAAGTATCAGCTACTTTCACAGTAGAGACAGTCAATAAGGAAAGGGGTGTTATGAAGGCCGGCCTTTTCGTCCATCCCGAGCCAAATGTCGGAGCATACCTATGCGTGGAAAGCCGCGAACTGACGATAGGAGGTATGAAACTGGATGCTCCGGCGACATACACAATAGTGTTTGATTATTCTGAGAGCCAGTTCATCAAGCCGGGCAGGAAATATTGGTTCCGGGTAGGAGCAATTTCAGATGCTCCCTCGGCAAGGTATAATTATGCACCAGCAGTAGATTTGGATTTATGAAAAGGATAGCATTGTTGGCTTTTGCCATATTGGTGATAGGCTGTAACCCTTCAGCTAAGCCGGACGTTACGCCTTCAGGTCCTTCCGGAGATCCTTCGGAAGAATTGTCGGTTGACCCTTCTGTGGAACCGTCTGAAGAGCCCTCTCAGGATATTCCTGAGTATAAGGTCGAACTCTCATATTGGGTCGATTGTGATATGCTTGGATTCCATCGGAGGGGCTATTGGTATAAATACTCAGATTTCTCCTCGGAGAGCGTCCCGGACCCGACGTACATCACCAAGGGAGTCAAAATGCTGGCCGAAACCTATAAGGCGAATCTCCTGTATGTTTTCTATCACCGGCAGTTTGAGTTGGATAAAGTTAAGGAAGTGTGGAAGATGTGGAAAGACGCAGCGGAAGAAAACCACATACGGATTGTTCCCACGGTCCTGCTTCAGGATTATTCGAACGATGGCGGGCTCAACTTCACCGAGGAAGAACTTGTTTCCCTGGCGAAATGGTGCAGAGAGGAGATATCGGAGGAATTCGGTATATTCGATGTTTACTCCAGACAGACAGCTGGCAGTCCCCAGGACCGTCAGCTTAAAGCCCTTGTCTCCGCTATAGGAGACCGTCTCGTCTTCGTAGGACTCCAGCCTAACGTGACGATGAACTCCAGTTTCAAAAGGGGAGTTGAGGACACCTGGACTGCTGAATGTCAGGGGAATACAAATCAACTGTGGTCCAATCCTTCCGGTGGCCAAATGGTTGGAAAGAATCTTCTGGACAGTTGGGTGAACCAAAGGGTGAAAGCTGAGAAAAGACCGATAACCTGGGATCTCATACCTGTCGCATGGGATTATGAGGAAACGACGGCAAAGGACTCATACGGATATGTGTGTCCCGGAGACAATGCCCTGTATAACGATCCTCCTATCCCCGGGCGTCTTATGCTATGCCGCGATGCAATCAAAAGCCATTACGAAGATGGCTATCTCAGTGATATCTTCGGTGGTTTCTCTTGTGACCTTACGATACTGCACGCCAATAGCTCCGGCTGCCAGAGGGATAAGGTCAACTTCTATAAGGCTGTCCGTACAGGCAAGAAGTATGAGGGATATTTCGCTTCGGCAATCGATGAGATAGCCCAGGTGTATGAATCTGTAAATAAAGAAGTCGGACAATGAAAAGACACTATCTGGCATTCCTGGCTACGTGCTTGATGGCCGCCTGCTCATCCCCTTCCGTACACGAAGGGTTCGAACTTTCGTACTGGGTAGATATGGACATCCCTGACGCACATAGCAGCAAAAGGGGGTATTGGAGGGATTATGAGTCCCTTCCTGAAGGTCCGACGCCTTCTGAGCAGGAGATAGCTTCTGCCTGTAAAGTCCTGTCCCAGACTTATAACGGGGATAAACTATACCTGGTTTACCATCGCCAGTTTGAGGAACAGGCTTTCAAGTCCTGTTATTCAAACTGGAGGAAAGCTGCAGACGATTATGACCTGGAGATCGTGCCGACGTTTGTCCTGGAGAATTATGGTACCCCATCCTCAATGAACTGGACAGATGCTGAAATTATAGGCCTTGGCCAGTGGTGCAAAGATAATGGCGCAGAGGAGATCGGAATATATGACGTTTATATCCGCCAAGGCGAAGGAACGTCCCAGGAAAACCAGATGGCTGCCATCAAGGCTGCACTCGGAGATTGCCTGGTCCGTGTCGGGCTACAACCGGGTGAGCCTTTAAGCCCGAGTTGTAAATCCGGGGTAGAGGATACGTGGACGGCTGAATGTCAGGGGATTACGGATCAGTTGTGGGAGACCCCGGTCAATTTCAACGGAACCAATCTATATGGCCGTCTTCTACTTGAAAGTTGGGTAGACGAAAGAGTGAACGGCGAAGAGCGCCGAATTGTTTATGATATGATACCCGTAGCCTGGGACTATGACAAACCTGTAGACGAATATCATTACGGTTGCCCCGGAGATGACGCTAAAACGAATGATCCCACCCTTCCAGGACGTATCGAAAAATGCCACAAAGCCATATCCTCGCGTTTTCCGGAAGGGATGATGACGCCGAAGTTCGGCGGTTATTCCTGTGACCTTCATATCCTTCACGCCAATAGCGCAGGAAAGCCTGAAACGCCTTCTTTCTATGGTATGATAAAGAAAGGACAGGTTTATAAAGGGTACTTCTCTCCGGCAGTCGACCAGGTGGCAGAATTATATGGCAATATAAAGAAATGCAGATGAAAAGACTATTACTGATAGCAGTTTTCCTTCCGGCCCTGGCCCTGGCGCAGCATAAAGTTGCGGTGGTTGGGGACGAAGGAAGCATATGGCCTGCTTTTCTGCAGGAGGCCGGCGTCCCTGTCGAGATATGCTCCACCGCAGATGAAGCCCTCGGAAGGCTTAAAAGAGGCGACGGAGCCATAATCGTTGCTCGTGGATATCCGCTGCGCAAGACCGATTTTACGCTTTGGAAGTCATTCAGGAACAAGGGGATACGTTTGTTCGTCGAATACCCTTCCGTCCTTCCGGACGGTTCTTCCCCGGAAGTGTATACGGCAGACCTTGAGCGCGGGGTAGTTACCGATAAGCGTATTGGATTGCCCCTCCTGAGTATAGTAGGTATGGGCGGTTGCCATATTGTCAAGACGGATGCAAAGAATCCTCTGATGGTGCTTGCCAAGGTCGCAGGATATGATAATGCTGTATTTGGTCTTGAGGGAACCGACAGTATGCCCCTATTGTTCCTTCAGGGGGGCTCTCTTGTAGCAGCTACGTCATTTTCCAATTGCTTCACCGGACGATACGGCCCATCAGACAGCTGGAAGAAGATACTGGAATATGTCCTGGCCTATGTTTCTGGTCGCAAGTCCTTTGAAATCAAGACTTTCCTTTCTGATCCGAGGCCGTCTGCCTCAAGAAATGATGTAGTGACAGCCCACTCCCGTAAAGATGCCGTGGTCCGCGCTGCCGACTGGTTTTGGAATGCAAGGCTTCTGATACATCCATCCTGGGAAAAGGCGCTGCTGAAAAAGTATCAGCCCCTGGGAGGAGACCCCAACCGTTTCTTCGGGGAGCCCATCACCGGCAGAATGCTTCTGGGAGACGGCTGCAGAGGAGTTATGGAGGGTCATGCATCAGAAATCAGTTTTGACGGAACTCAGAAATACAGGTACTTCGTCCGTGCCGACGTGCACGGCGAGAGTGCATTTCTCCTGTCTTCGGCCTATGCTGCTACAGGAGATGAAAAATACAGGGATACCGCAGACAAACTTCTTGATTATCTTTTCTATACGTCTGTTTTCAGAGATGACTTGCGTTCAGATCCGACGTCGCCTTCTTTCGGTCTTCTCGGATGGGCGAATACCCATCCAGGGGCTTTCTTCAATGATGACAATGCCCGCTGCATACTTGGTGTAATCGGTGCCGAGGCCCTTCTGGGCAACAATCGCTGGAACGACCTAGTCGTTCAGAATATACTTTCTAATTTCCGCCTGTCCAGCGACGACGGATTCATAGGGAGTTGCCTGTTTGAACACGATATTGTCAAAAACGGCTGGAAATGGTATGCGTCAAGGCCAGGCTTCAGGAATCCGTCACCTCATTTCGAGTCATGGATGTGGGCTCTGTATCTGTGGCTGTATGGCCGCACTGGATATGCTCCCCTGCTTGAAAAGGCCAAGAAGGGCATTTCCATTATGATGGACCTTTATCCGGATTGGACTGTTCAGAATGGTATTCAGCAGGAACGGGCCCGTATGATCCTTCCTCTGGCGTGGCTGGTCCGCGTTGAGGATACGCCTTTGCATCGCGAATGGCTCGATAGGGTAGTGCGACGTTTCCTGCAATGCCAGGACGAATGCGGTGCAATACGTGAAGAATTGGGAACGGCCGAATTCGATAAAAACAAGCTTCTCATTTCGTCCAATGCCGAATATGGCAAGAATGAGGCATCACTTATTGCCATCAACGGAGACCCGGTAGCCGATATGCTCTACACCTGTAATTTCGGGTTCTTCTCACTGAATGAAGCTGCGCAGGCAACAGGTGAAAAGGATTATATCGAGGCTGCAGGCAAACTTGCGGATTTCCTTGTACGGATACAAGTCAGGAGCGATGCCCATCCCGACCTTGACGGGGCCTGGTTCCGCGCTTTTGATTATGGCCGATGGGATTACTGGGCCTCCAATGCCGATAACGGCTGGGGCGCCTGGTGCACTTTGTGCGGCTGGATTGAGACCTGGATTGGCGCCACCGAATATCTGGTTGGTAAGCAGACCAGCTATTGGGATTTAACTTCTTCGCTGGATATGACCACAAGCCTTTCCTCCAATCTATGGATGCTTGAATAAACTATACGATAACACTATAAACTCTATTATTATGAAAAAATTCTACACCCTTCTTGTCATCGCATTGATATTTGCGATGATTGGCTGTACCCCAAAACCCGAGCCTGCACCCAAGCAGGATCCTTCAGAGCAGCCCTCCGCAGAGCCTTCCGTTGAACCCTCGGAAGAACCATCTGTCGAGCCTTCGGAAGAACCATCTGAGGAGCCCTCTGAAGAGCCTTCCGAGGAACCGTCAGAAGAGCCTTCAGAAGAGCCTGTATCTTACATTGACCTCAGCGCCAATGGAACTGCCAACTGCTACATCATAAGCGAAGCGGGCAATTACAAGTTCAAGGCGGTAAAAGGCAATTCATCTGATGCCGTTTCAGGATCAGAGGCTGGAGTTATATGGGCATACACTATCTTCGGCGGTCTCAACTCCATTGTAGGAGAGGACGTGACACTCGAGGACGGTTATGTGTGCTTTACCGCAACGGGGACCGAAGGAAACACCGGAATAGCAGTCAAGGATGACTCCGGTAACATCCTGTGGTCCTGGCACATATGGTCTATCAAGAATCTTCCTGAAGTCGAAGTTGGCAGCTCGAAGGTGATGAAATACAGCCTTGGCTACATCGACTGGTCTTCCAACGATGCATACTCATTCGGTATGCTTTATCAGTGGGGACGTAAAGACCCTCTTCCTTCGCAGTATTGTGTAGCTGACGGAGAGTTCCCCACCGTCGCCAACACTGATGCTGGCGTCATTGACGGAACAGGTACTGCCTATGCATATGCCGTAGCCCATCCTACTACTTTCATCAAGGGTATGGACGATACAACCTGTGACTGGCTCTCGGTTGTCCAGGATAAGCAGGATGCTGATGCCTGGGGCGCTGTAAGCGGTTCCAAGTCTGTCAACGACCCGTGTCCTCCCGGTTACATCGTCCCTGACAAGACGCTGTATGAGAATTTTGCCGTCGCAGATTTTGTGGTTACCACGGATGACACCCATCACGCCGTAGTTTGGAAAGAAACAATAGCTTTCCTCTACAGTGGTTATATCCATTACAATACCGGAGCTTGGGAGTATTCAGGCGCCTGGTCTTGGGATCGCGGCACCGTGGGCGCCTTTGGTTCCTGCGCATATATCCTCGGTGCTTATATAGAAGCCGGCAAGGGCTGGTACAGAGGAGAAGCGATGCAGGTACGTTGCGTAAAGGAATAACGTTATGAAGAAGATTTTGTTTATACTCCTTTTTGCAGCAGCTTTAGTCTGCTGCAAAAAGGTCGATAATCCACAGGAAGAGGCACCCACCAAGGAACTGTCCAAGGATGTCTCGATAAAGAGGATTCTCGCCTGGTCTGCCTCGCAAGAGCGCGGGAAAGATGAGTTGACGGCCACAATGGATAATTCTAAATCCGTCATAACGCTCACTACTACAGCGCTTTATACTAATCAGACTCCCGTAGACCTGACAAAGGTAGTCATAGAACTCACTCTGGCCGAAGGGGCCACTTCCGATCTGAAGGATTCCTACGACCTTGATGGAAAAGAAGGAAAGTTGACAATAACGGCGGAGGATGGCAAGACTAAGGCCGAATGGACAATCGTATCGGTCAGGACTGATCCCATGATCATAATTCCCACCAGCGTTACTGCTTCGGTTGAGGATGTGTGGGTCAAAAACGGAGTCGACCTTGGCGTCAAATCAACGCTTTGGGGCGGCCGTTCCATAGCGGCATATCGCGAAGGGGGTAAGGATTATCTGTATATCCTTGATAATGTCCTTCCGTATTCTGAAGACAACCGTATCCGTATCCACGATGCAAAGACCGGTAATTACATCGACGAGGTGAAGCAGTATGAAGGAGGTTGGAACGGAGCGAGAAGTTACACCTGGGCAATCGATACCGATGATGCCGGGCATATAGCAATGACCCGTCTGAATGCAGACCAGGCTGGTTTCTGGCTTGATCTGTATGATAACGCAACAGGTAATTGGGCATACCTTGGATCGCCTCTGCAATATCCTCAGAATCAGGAAGGACTTACCTACTATTGCGGGAAGAAGATGCAGGTTCTTGGAAACCTTGTTTCCGGCCAGGGCAAGGTTATAGCAACCTGCGGTCATTTCTATGGAAGGCTGGCCATCCAGGCCGCCTATGACACGTTTATGTTCACGGACGGAGTGCCTGCCTCTTCCATCCTTTCCGCGACCTATCCCACTGATTGGTGGGCTGGTGAAGTGCAGCAGGAGTCCTGGGATGACCCCACGCTTTATGTTTCAATCGTTGATGAGGCGACGTATGGTACCGATCCGGAAGACACTTGGGCGGGCCTTCATGCATCCCACTTTGAGATATATAATCCTGCGGAGGGAACCACGGTCGAAGTCAGCGATGAATGCTTCAATTACCGTATCCTTGCCTCAAAGGTCTTCAATGTAGGCAGCGGCAAGTATCTGTATACCCTGGAGCAGACCTATTCAACGATTGGGGCATATATCGAGAGGCTGTATTATATATCTGATACAGAGCTTCTTAAGACTGTTACTCCCGAGTCGGAAGATTTCAGTCGCTTTATGCTTTGGGAAACCGTTGACGATATGGAAGGTGACAGCAACGATTACCGCTTCGGTACAGTCTCCGTCCTTCCGGACGAGACAGGTACCTCTGCGGTACTGTTCTGTTACCATCCCTCGAGCGATTCCGAAAAAGCAAAGATATGCGCTCGCCGCGTGACATTCACCGAATCTTTCGAGTAAGGATATACTCTGATACAGAAAAGGGGCTGACCAAAAACTTGGCCAGCCCTTGTTGTCAAAGAGCCTCTATCTGCTCCGACCTTGCACTTTTCGCCGGGTTTTTGTACGAGGTACCCTTGCTCGGTGAGGATGAGGACGGAAGGACATTGACGGGAATGGAGTTGGCCTTGTGCGGTGGGGTGCGTGAGCCTTGTGCAGGGCACGGTCCTGCGTCAGCAGGATGACCGACAGCCGGACTCGAGACTAGCGGCTTTAGCCGCCGAGTTTTGAGGTCAAGTGCCCGGTGCCGCCCATTCCCGGAAGCTGGCCTTCCGTCCTCATCCTCACCGCAGCTGGGTGCTTACACAGGTCCATGCAAATAGCGTCTCGACTGTGCAAAAAAGGCTGATTCCGGGCAGCCGGGTGTCAAAAAGCGCCTCGACTGCGCAAAAAGCAACCATTCCTGGCAGAGAGCGCCATTTCCATCGCCCGACTGCACAAAAAAGGCTGATTCCGGGCAGATGGCGGTCAATTATTTTGCATTTTTCACTCAAAATGCTGAAATTTGGTTGTTTTATGGTTTTGGATGACAAACTCCTGTTTTGGCTGATAAACTTAACTTATAGTAAGATGAAAAGAATTGCATATCTGGCTGCGGTGCTTCTGGCGCTGGTTGGCTGCAAGAAGGAACCTCAGGTGCAGAAGGTTTCCGTCACGGGGATAACCCTCAATCCCACAGCGCTTTCTCTCCCCGAGGGAGGGACCGGGACGATATCGGCGACCGTGTCGCCGAGTGACGCTACCAATAAACTGGTGCTCTGGAGCATCGACAACTCCGCGGTGGCAACGGTGTCGCCGGAAGGCACCGTGAAGGCCCAGGAGGTCGGAACGGCCACCATCACGGCCAAGAGCGACGACGGTGGTTTCACCGCCACCTGCACCGTCACCGTAAAAGCCAAGGTCCCGCTCACCGGAATCTCGATTGACCCCACATCCCTTACCCTGACAGAGGGGGAGACCGGAGAGATAATTCCGACGTTTGTCCCTGCCAATGCCTCCTACAAGACTCTCTCCTGGACCAGCTCCGACCCTTCGGTAGCAACAGTGTCGGACGGCGTAGTAACTGCCATAAAGAGCGGAAAGACCACCATTACGGTCACGAGCGAGGACGGCGGCTTCACCGCCAAGTGCGAGGTCCTGGTAAAGGTCTGGCAGGCAGTGGACATCACCGGCATTACCCTTAGTCCCGACCCCCTTGAAGTGAGGCTTGGGGAGACTGAACCGGCAGTCATAACGGCTGAGATTACTCCGGCCAATGCCACCAATAAAGCTCTCCTATGGACCAGTGACAACGAGTCGGTGGCAACGGTGTCGCCGGATGGCACTGTGACTGTGGTCCATTACGGAGATTGCATAATCACGGCGAAGGCTGATGACGGCAGCGGGGTGGAGGCATCTTGTTGGGTACATATACTACCCCCTTTGGGATCGGTGAATATGGGCATAAGAATGACCCGGGAGGACGGGACAAAGTATAATCTGTTCTGGGCGGAAACCAACCTGGGTGCATCCGTCCCCAAAAATCCTGGCGATTACTTCGCCTGGGGCGAGACGGAGACGAAGGAGAAATATGGTTGGTCGAACTACAAGTGGGGCAACAGCGAAACAGGCCCTTTCTCCAAGTACGATCCGGACAGTTCCGACGAAGATGTCAATAAAACGGTGCTGGATCCTGAAGACGATGCCGCCCACGTGATGCTCGGAGGCAAGTGGCGTATGCCGACAGATGCCGAATGGGCAGAACTCGTGAATAAGTGCAATAAGAAATATGAGAATTCTGGGTTAAAAATCAATGCCTCCGGCGATAACGGAAGCCAAGGTGAGTATTATATTATCCTTCCCGACGGTGGATACAAGTCAGGTAATAAAACACATGAAGATATGTGCCTATACTGGTCTTCATCCCTCGATACGAGCGATCCGAGTACGGCGCGGTCTCTAGTTTTCTTTAATGGTTTTAATGCAGGCACATACTCCACAAATCGTAGCTATGGCTGCTTAATCCGCCCGGTCTATGAAGACTAATCCAACGGAGGTAAAGACTATGACCAAGGAACAGATATACGATATGCTGCGCGAGGTGCTCCACCCCGGGAAAGGGGACAGGAACATCGTGGAGCTTGGGATGGTGAACGCCGTCACGGTGACGGGAAACAAGGTCACCGTGGAGATTGATTTCGGAGAGCACAGAGACCCTCTGGCGGAATATATAACCGGCAGCGTGCGTGCGGCCATCTACCGCCACACCGCGGCCGGCGTGGAAATAGAGGTGAAGGCGGCCAGCAAGCCCAAGGAAGAGCCTAAGAAAAAGTCAGTCAAGGACTTGACTATGGACGAGCTGAACAATGTCCGCCATATTATAGGCATCGCTTCCGGCAAGGGCGGCGTAGGTAAGTCCACGGTAGCGGTGAACCTGGCGGTGGCCCTGTCGCGCCTTGGCTGCAAGGTCGGCCTTGCGGATGCGGATGTCTATGGCCCCTCGGTCCCGATAATGACAGGCACCGAAGGCGAAGTGCCCGAGGCGGAGGAAGACCTGATATTCCCCATAGAGAAATATGGCGTCAAGTGGATGTCCATAGGCTATTTCGCTTCTCCCGGCCAGGCCCTTATATGGCGCGGCCCTATGGCCTGCAACGCCCTGAAACAGATGATATTGCAGGTGCGCTGGGGCGTCCTTGACTTCCTCCTTATCGATATGCCTCCTGGCACGGGCGACATCCACATAAGCCTGGTGAACGACATCCCGATGGAAGGCGCCGTGATGGTCACGACCCCGCAGGACGTGGCCCTGGCCGACGTGGAAAAAGGAGTGGATATGTTCCGCAATGAAAAGATTAAAAGAAAGATTTTCGGCCTTGTGGAGAATATGGCCTGGTTCACCCCCGCGGAACTTCCTGAGAATAAATACTATATCTTCGGCAAAGACGGCGGGAAGAAGATGGCGGAGCATTTCGGAATAGACCTCCTCGGCCAGATTCCCATCGTTCAGGGCATACGCGAAAGCGGCGACGCCGGCGAACCGGCCGCCCTGGGCTCCGGCCCCGACGCCCTGGCCTTCCTCGACCTTGCAAGAAAACTAATCGACTCAGCCCAATGATAACACTTGCCATAATAACCCCCTGCCTCAACGAGGAAGAAGTGCTCCCCATCAGCGCGAAGCGCCTGCTGGAGATAATGGACAACCTCTGCAAGGAAGGCCTGATTAGCCCCCAGAGCCGCCTTATCGCAGTGGATGACGGCAGCACGGACACCACCTGGAAGGTCATAGAAGACCTCCACGCGAAGGATTCCCGAGTGGGAGGCGTGAAACTCGCGCACAACTGCGGCCACCAGGCCGCCCTGCTTGCCGGTATGTTCGTCGCCAGGGATTTCGCCGACGCGACCGTCACCATAGACTCCGACCTCCAGGACGACCCTGACGCCATCTACGAGATGGTCCGCAAGCACGCCGAGGGCGCCGAGGTGGTCTATGGCGTGCGCAACAACCGCGACACCGACACCTTCCTCAAGCGCACCACGGCCCACGCCTTCTACGCATTTATGCGCCTGATCGGCTCGAAGGTCATCCCAGACCACGCCGACTTCCGCCTTATGGGCATAGAATCGATGCGCAAGCTCGCCACCTACGGCGAAGAGGACATCTACTTCCGCGCAATAGTCCCCAAACTGGGCTTCCCCGAAGCCAAGGTCTATTACGCAAGGGCGGAGCGTGCCGCCGGCGAGCCTTCATATACCTTCTGGAAGTCAGCCAAACTGGCGCTGGGCATCCTGGGTGAGTACACCGGCATCAAGAAACGCCGCTCCTCCCGCTACGAAATAGGCACAACCCTGCTGTAATGAAAAAAAGAGACTGGATATACTTCGCCCTCGTGGCGGTGGCGTTCGCGGTGTGGTATTACTTCGTGTGCGAGGATTCCCCGATGCACGATTTCATATTCTCCCGCGACCACATAGACCGCCGCGACACCCCTTGGTTCTTCACCTGTGGCAAGGCCCTGATGAACGGTATGGTGCCCTATGTCGAATTCGCCGACTCGAAGGGCCCCCTGCTCTGGGTCATATACGGCATAGCCTACCTCATCAGCCCCTGCGACTACTTCGGGATGTTCATCATAGACGGCATCGGCTACATTGCTTCGCTGCTGTGTATGTACCTGACCGTCAAGCTGTTCACCAAGAACAGCACGGCCGCTGCCATCATCACCCTGCTCACGGTTCCGTTCCTCTTCATCCCCTCGATGCACTACGAGACCAAGAGCGAAGACACGTCCTTCATCTTTATGGCCCTGTCGCTGTGGCAGACCTGCAAGATCCTCTATTCCGACGACCTCACGGACAGGGACTGGCACCGGGCCTTCTTCCTGTGGGGCCTGTGCTTTGGCGGCACGCTGATGATAAAGTACAACAGCAGCGCTATGATAGGCATATTCCTGGTGTTTATGCTGATAAAGCTCTACCGGGAAAAGCGCCGCTTCTGGCCCGTCTTCTGGTGGGCCGTGGGCGGAGCCGCCGTAATAGTGGCCCCGCTGGTAATATATCTCCTTGGCCGGGGAGCCTTCCTCGCCTTCGTGGACGATTATTTCATCCAGACCCCGCAGACGGTGGCCAACCTGCAGGCCGGCAAGAGCTACTTTATGCAAATGGTTAACCGTCACGACTTTATGTGGGTCATAGGGATGATCCTGGCGGGCTGCGTCTCCAGCATATTCTGGCTTAAGGAATGGAAATATTTCCCCGCCGCCGTGGGCGCCTGGTTCATAGCCCTGATTATGTATTTCGCCAGGGGCTATTACATCATCATATGCGGCCCGCTGATGGTCTTCGTGCCCCTGACCTTCTACTTCGCCGTGAAGAACCACCGCTGGACCAACCTGCTGTGCGCCGCCGCGATGGTGACCATCTTAGCCTTCGTGGGCTACACCCACCGCAACTGGTACACCAAGGAATATTTCGGCGGCAAGGAGATGACCCCCCGCCGCCAGAAGGCCCACGCGATGGACGACTACATCGCATCGAAGGCCCATAAGCCCCTGATCCTCTACTACGGCTGCTCGGACAAGGCATATGGTATGTCCTCCGAGGCCCTCCCGGCCTGCCGCTACTGGTCCCTCCAGGGCGGCTACACCCAGCAGATGGGCGACGACCAGCAGCAGTGCGTGGAGAGCCGCGTCCCCGATTTCATATTCGTCAAGACCGACGCTAAGGTCCGCACCGAACGCGTCGTGAAAAACGGCTACCGCAAGGTGAACCTTGCCGAATCCACGAAATATCACCTCTACGAAAGGATCCCCGACGAGGTGTGGCGTAAAACCCGCAAGAAATGAAATACAGCCTCATAATCCCAGTGTATAACCGTCCCGCCGAAGTGGACGAGCTGTTGCAAAGCCTTGCAAAACAGCTGTTTACGGATTTTGAAGTAATAATAGTCGAGGACGGCAGCGCGCAGGGTTGCCAGGACGTGGTTCAGAAGTATGCAGACAGTCTGGCTCTGAAATATTTCTACAAGGAAAACTCCGGTCCCGGACCGTCGCGAAACTACGGCGCTGCCAGGGCGCAGGGCGAGTACCTGATATTCCTGGACTCCGACGTGATGGTCCCCGAGGGATATTTCGAGGCCATCGAGCAGGAGCTTCCCGCCGATGCCTTCGGCGGTCCCGACCGCGAGCACCCTTCCTTTACCCCGGTCCAGAAAGCCATAAGCTATTCGATGACTTCCTGGCTCACGACCGGCGGCATCCGCGGCGGCCGCAAGAGTATGGACAAGTTCTACCCGAGAAGCTTCAATATGGGCATCCGCAAGGACGTCTTCGAGCGTCTTGGCGGCTTCAGCGCGATGCGTTTCGGCGAGGATATAGACCTGAGTATCAGGATATTCGAGGCGGGGTTCACCTGCCGTCTGTTCCCCGAGGCATGGGTGTGGCACAAGAGGCGCACGGACCTCGGGAAGTTCTTCCGCCAGGTCCATAATTCCGGCATCGCGCGCATCAACCTCTACAAGAAGCACCCCTCATCACTGCGTCCTGTGCATCTGCTTCCCGCCCTCTTCACCATAGGATGCGCCCTCCTGGCGCTGGGCACCATATTCCATCGCGCCTCGTTCTCGCCGGTAGTCTTCTACGCCCTTCTCGTGCTGATTGACTCCCTGGTGCAGCATAAGCGCGACAAGGAGGCGTTCTACATAGCCATCCTCTCGGTCGGCGCCGCCTTCGTCCAGCTCATCGGCTATGGCACCGGCTTCCTGCGGGCCTGGTGGGAGCGCTGCGTGGTGCGCACCGGTGGCGAAGACCTCCAGGCATATAAAGACAACTTTTACAAGTAGTTATGCGCTTCCTTCGTTTTTCCGTCATATCGCTTCTTGTCCTTGTGGCCTGCCAGAAGAATCCCGAGGCGGAGCCTTCTGCAGAACCTTCCGCCGAGCCTTCCGAGCAGCCTTCGGAGGAGCCGTCCGAAGACCCTTCCGAAGGGCCGCAGTGGGGCGAGGTCACGGACCCTATGGGGATGACCGACTGCCTCGGGGACCTGTGGATGAAAGAATATGCCGACGACCTTTTCACCGGCACCGACCAGATCCACTATGCCAAGCTGTTTTTCGAGGGGGCCTACTCGCTTGACCCCCTGGATGCCAAGACTATGGGCGACACCCGTATGGAGTTCTGGCGCGAGGAGGAGATGCGATATGTCTGCAGGTCAGAAGGTTATGCACTGACGCTTCCCACGGACGGCCTTGAGCTGGACTACACCCTGGGCCAATATGGAATGGCTTTCCTCTGGCCGGGCGCCAAGCTGCGCACGACCATCGAGCGTGTCCGTCCCTACAGCACGGACCTTTCCGGCTATACCCTCTACACCACCGAATGGCTGACCCGCTACCTGAGCTACCACCTCCACATCTCCGCCAACTCCCTTGCCTACAGCCACGAAAAGGTGGACAAGAGCCTGGAGCTGATTCCCGGCCACGAGGTGACCATATGGTCCATCGAGGTGAAGAAGGCGGAGAGGATTCCCCGGCATTTCTACAACATAGCCATCGTCCGCCCGGACGCCCAGTATGCCAAGTTCGGCCTTCTGGTCTACAAGAGCGAGACCGACGACTACGAGCTGTTCCTGGACATAATCCGCTCGTTCCGCACCTTCAAGGGCCGCGGAGTGACCCGTCACTACTACCCGAAGCAGGAGCCATCGGACGACCCGCACTGGGACGAGGCCACCCGGAAATATTACCATAAACTCCTGGAACAGAATTCTTTGGACTTCGGGGTATATGCCCGCAACCTTCCCTATGTGGAGGAGTCCGACTACGATTCCCAGCTTGCGCGCTTTGTCGCCGAGAAGGAGAGGCTGGAGGGCCCGCAGGGGTTGAACAGGCCGATGGAGATACTGTCCAACTATCAGCATATATCCTGGTATGGTTCCTACAATTACTTCCCCCTGAAGAATGCCCTGATATATGCCGGAGGCGACGGCTTCAACGGCAAGCCCGTGCTTCAGTATACCTACCAGTTCACCAACGACAACAACTCCATAAGCCCCTCCAACAAGCAGTCGGTGAAGACTCCGCTGTGGGACATACTCCGGGGGGTATATGACGACCATTTCCGCCGCCTGGCCAGGGATGTCAAGGCCTATGGCGCCCCGCTTATCTTCCGCCTCAACAACGAGATGAACTCCGACTGGACCAGCTACTGCGGTATGCTGACCCTGGTGGACCCGGACATATTCAGGGAGACGTGGATTTATCTTTATAATATATTCATAGAAGAAGGCGTGACCAATGCCATATGGGAGTTCAACCCCGTGGCCGTCTCCTGCCCCCATTCCAACTGGGGCGAGGACCTGGCCTACTACCCCGGAGGCGACTATGTCCATCTTCTGGGCCTCACCAGCTACGAGATGAACAACGGCTCCGGCCCCACTCCGTTCCGCACTATGTACACTTCGCTGTACAATAAGAACGAGGCGGTGTTCGGGGATATGCCGGCCATCATCGGTGAATTCGCCTGCGGTGCCGGCGGGGAGACGACCGGGGAGCTCAAGCGCAACGCCGCTTCCCAGGCCCAGTGGGTCCGGGATATGTTCGCCGACTTTGCCCACCGCGACCTCAACCCTTACCTGGGCAACATCAAGGCCGCGGTCTGGTTCAGCGCCAACGACTACTCCGGCGACCAGATTGTCAACCAGCTTTCGCTCGACAGCGACCTCACTGAAACCCTTACCGCCCTTCGCGAAGGACTCGCTTCACTGGAGTAACGCAAAAATTTTTTAAAAAATTATTGTTTTTCAATAATCTTTTATTATATTTGCGAAAACTTAACACGTAAAGCGATATGATAGCAGAATGGTGGGCTGGGCTCAGCCTTATTATGAAAGTACTCTGGGGCGTAACCCTGACGGCTTCGCTCATATTCATCATCCAGACCGTCGCCACTTTCCTCGGCGCAGATGCCGGCGGAGATTTCGATATGGACGCTGGCGGTCTTGACGGAGGCCTGGACGGCACGGCGCTCGACGGCGCCGACACCGACTTCGGCCACTCCGGAATGAACCTCTACACCTTCCGCAACCTGGTGAACTTCACCCTCGGCTTCGGTTGGACTGCCATCCTCCTGGGCGACCAGGTGAAGTCAACCTTCTGGCTGATAGTCATTTCCATCGCTGTGGGTGTCCTGCTGGTGGCTGCGGTGATGCTGCTCTTCAAGTGGCTCGCCGGGATGCAGCAGTCCGGCAACATCGACATCTACAAGTCCGCCGTCGGCTGCCAGGGCAAGGTCTACCTCACCGTTCCCGGCGAACGCGCCGGCGAAGGCAAGGTGCAGATAACCATCGAAGGCGCAGTCCGTGAATACACCGCCCTGACCGATTCCGGCACCCTGAAGACAGGAACCCCCATCAAGGTCACCGAGGTGGTCAACGACAGCACCGTGCTCGTAGAAGAACTGAACTCTTTAATAGTATAACAATATGCCAGTCTATCTTATCCTCATTGTCGTGGGTGTACTCTTTGTCACCCTCGCAGCAATCCTCAAGCGCTACAAGCGCTGCCCTTCCGACAAGATCCTTGTCATCTACGGTAAGACGGGCCGCAAGGCTTCCGCCAAATGTATCCACGGAGGCGCGGCATTCATATGGCCTGTGTTCCAGAGCTATGCCTTCCTGGACCTCACCCCCATATCCATCGAATGCAACCTTACCAATGCCCTGAGTAAGCAGAACATCCGCGTGGATGTCCCTTGCCGCTTCACCATCGGTATCTCCACCGAGCAGGACAGCATGACCAACGCCGCCGAGCGTCTCCTCGGCCTGTCCGTCGACAGCATCCAGAGCATCGCCACCGATATCCTCTTCGGCCAGCTGCGTCTGGTGATCGCGACGATGGACATCGAGGAAATCAACTCCGACCGCGACAAGTTCCTGGCCAACGTCAGCACCAACGTCGAGGCCGAGCTCCGCAAGATAGGCCTCAAGCTTATCAACGTGAATGTCACCGACATACGTGATGAGTCCGGGTATATCGAGGCCCTCGGTAAGGAAGCCGCCGCCAAGGCCATCAACGACGCAAAGAAGAGCGTCGCCGAGCAGAACCGCTTCGGTGAAATCGGTAAGGCCGAGGCCGACAGGGACAAGGATATCCGTATAGCTGAAACCGCCCGTGACACCCGTATCAAGACCGCCGACGCCAACGCCAAGGCAGTCGAGGGTGAGAACAGCGCGAAGATAGCCATCGCGAATTCCGACGCACAGCGCCGCGAGAAGGAGGCAGAGGCCGCACGCTTGGCCGTCGCCGCCGAGAAGGTCCAGGCCGCAAAGGCTCTCGAGGAGGCCTACAAGTCCGAGCGTGACGCTGAAATCGCCCGCGCCGACAGGGAGAAGGCCACCCGCCAGGCCAACGTGGTGGTCCCCGCCCAGATCGAGAAGGAGAAAGCCATAATCGACGCCGAGGCCCAGGCCGAGAAGGTACGCCGTCTGGCCAAGGGTGAGGCGGATGCCATATTCGCCAAGATGGACGCCCAGGCCCGCGGTATACTGGAGATCCTCTCCAAGCAGGCCGAAGGTTTCGGACAGCTGGTGAATTCCGCCGCCGGAGACCCTCAGAAGGCCGTCCTTATGCTCATCGCCGACAAGCTGCCTGATCTGGTGAAGACCCAGGTCGAGGCCGTCAAGGGCATCAAGATCGACAAGGTGACAGTCTGGGACAACGGCTCCGGCTCGGCCGATGGCAAGACCGCGACGTCCAACTTCATATCCGGTATGATGAAATCCGTTCCCCCGCTCGAGGACCTCTTCAAGATGGCCGGAATGGAACTTCCTACCTACCTCAAGGGTGCCGAGGTGAAGGAAGCTCAGCCTGCCCCTAAAAAGGATAAGTAATGCCTATAGTAGTAAATGTTGACGTAATGCTCGCCCGCCGGAAAATGCCTTCCGGCGAGCTGGCCAGCGCCATCGGTATATCCCCCGCCAACCTCTCCATCCTCAAGACAGGCAAGGCCAAGGCAGTCCGCTTCTCCACCCTGGAGAGCATATGCAAGGCACTCGACTGCCAGCCGGGCGACATTCTGGAATACCGCGCAGAGTGACATTTTTCTGAGCATTTTGGCGTGGCCAATGGACGGAAATCCGTATCATTGGCCACGTTTGGAATTATATGGAAGAATGTTTATCTTTGCTCCCCGAAACTAAAACCTACTGAAATGAGCAAGAAACCTGTATCCGACCTTTGGACCAAAGAAGACTGGCTGGCCATATGGATAGGCTTTATCCTCATTGCGATAGCCTGCGTGGCCGTTCTGACCAAGGCATTCGACTTCTCTGCACTTAAGTTCTCCACCTGGAGCGTGGGCGAAAGTGCCGCGACCAAGGCCGTGTCCCTGGGAGCCCAGATGGGCACCTGGGTGTTCTGGAGGAAGTTCCTCGTGACCGTCCTGACCCTCGGAATCCTGTTCTCCGCCGGAGTCAAGCTGCAGGGCGAATCCCTGAAGAAGTATATTCCCGCTCTGCTGGTGCTTTTTGCCATCGCCTTCGTGGTGAGGCTCATCAGCGCCGAGTTCACCCTTAACCGCTATCTGGAATGGGCCTTCTGGGCGCTTCTGGTGGGCCTGCTGATTTCCAACACGGTGGGCGTCCCCGAGTGGCTGAGGCCCGCCATCCGCACCGAGTTCTACATCAAGACCGGCCTGGTGGTGATGGGATTCTCCGTGCTGTTCTCCAACATCGCAAAGTTCGGCCTCTACGGCCTGGGCATCGCCTGGATAGTCACCCCCATAGTGATAATATTTATGTGGTGGCTTGGCACCAAGGTCTTCAAGATTGGTAATAAGCCCCTCGTAATCACCTTGGCATCAGCTACTTCCGTGTGCGGAACGAGCGCTGCCATAGCGACCGGTGCAGCCGCCGGCGCCAAGAAGGACGACCTTTCGGTGGCGATCTCCATATCCATCATATTCACCATCCTGATGATGGTCTTCGAGCCTATGATCATCCGCTGGGCCGGAATGAACCAGCTGATGGGCGGCGCCCTCATCGGAGGCACCGTGGATTCCACAGGAGCGGTGGTGCTCGCAGGCAACGCCCTCGGCGCTGAGGCCGAGCAGGCGGCCGTGCTGGTGAAGTCCATCCAGAATATCCTCATCGGCTTCATAGCCTTCTTCGTGGCCCTGTTCTTTGCCACCCGCGTGGACCGCAGGCAGGGTGAGAAGGTGAGCGCCGGCGTCATATGGACCCGCTTCCCGAAATTCATCCTCGGCTTCTTCGCTGCATCCCTCGTGGCCTCCTTCATCCTCCTGCCCCTTGTCGGCGGCGGCGAAGTGAAGGCCATCAACGGCGTCCTCGACCAGTATAAGAACTGGGCTTTCGTGCTGGCATTCACCAGCATAGGCCTGGACACCAACTTCAAGTCGCTGGCTAAGAATATGCAGGGCGGCAAGGTGCTGTGGCTCTATGTCATAGGCCAGACCTTCAACATCGCGCTGACGCTGTTCGCCGTGTGGTTCCTCCTCAGCGGCGTGGTGTTCGACGTGCCTGTTCTCGACCTCTACAAGTAGTGTCACCGAAGAGGCTCAAACGGATTTCTCTTATAGCGGCAGGGATAGTGGTCCTTGCCGCTATATACGTAATGATTGGCGGGTTGGGGCTGGTCCCGGAATATGATTTCGGCGCCGGGGCCTACTACTACGCCGACATCCCGGACTACCAGAATGTCATCCACGACGACGCCTTCACCACCTCGGTTCCCGTCTGGGTCCACATAGTCCTGTTCCTTGTCTGGGGCGCCGTTATGTGGTGGCTGTGGAAGCGCATTGACAAATAATGCGTTAGTTTTCCTTTTTTTGGTTAACTTTGCACCCGGAATGATACTGGAACTTTTCGGCATAGTGGGCATATCCTTCACGGATGTCCTGGACATATTGCTAGTGGCGGTCATTATCTATCTGGTGTTCAGGTGGATACGTGGCTCCGCCGCCATCAATGTGTTCATCGCCATCCTGCTGATATATGCCCTGAACGTCATAGTCGACGCCCTGAATATGAAGATGATGAGCCGCATCGTGAGCACCTTCATCGACGTGGGCGTGGTGGCCCTCATCGTCATATTCCAGCCGGAAATCCGCCATTTCCTTATGAACTTCGGCGCCGGCACCCGTCTGGGCAAGGCCAGCCGCGGCTTCTTCCGCCGTATCCTCGGCAAGCAGGAGAATTCGATGGAAGCGGAGGTCGTGAGTTCCATCACCGAGGCCTGCAAGCATATGTCCGAAGAGAAGGTGGGAGCCCTGATGGTCTTCCCGCACGACGTTTCCCTTGAATATATTGCCCGAAGCGGCGATGCCATAGACGCCGCCGTGAGCGAGCGCCTCCTGCGCAACCTCTTCTTCAAGAATTCCCCGCTGCACGACGGCGCCGTCATCATAGCCGGCGGCCGCATCGTAGCCGCCCGCTGCACCCTCCCGATGACTTCCCGCACGGACATCCCCGCATCCTTCGGAATGCGCCACAAGGCTGCTGTCGGAATCACGGAAGAGACTGATGCAGTGGTGATTGTGGTGTCTGAAGAGACCGGCCAGGTGTCCTTCGTCAAGGAGGGCAAGCTTTCGCCCATAGCCAATATGAACGAGCTCAAGCTCCTGCTCACGCGCGAATTCTCTTCCGTCAAACAGGAGGCCGAACAGCAATGAACGCACTGTTAGAGACAAAGCTGGGCTTCGACCGCATACGCAAGGCTGTAGCAGACCGCTGCAGCACCGAATATGCGTGTTCGCGTGTTGAAAATGAGGAGTTTTCCACCGACCCCGGCGAAATCCGCCGCCGCCTCGCCCTCACCGACGAGATGCGTCTGGTGCTGATGTTCGAGGAGAGCTTCCCCGCCAGCGGCTACATCGACTGCGTCCATTTCCTCGAGGTCCTGCAGGCCGAAGGGGCCAATATCGACCTTCTGTCGCTGGGCAAGCTCCGCACTATGCTGGACACCCTTCGCAAGATAAGCATATTCTTCGAGGGCATAAAGGACGGGGTCTATCCTTCCCTGAAGCGGATGACCCGCCACCTGCAGCTGTTCCCCGAGGTCAGCCGCCGGATCGATTCCATACTGGACCGCTTCGGGGCCGTCAAGGACACCGCCTCCGATGCGCTGTATGATATACGCAAGTCCCTGAAAGACAAGGAGGGAGCCGTTTCCAAAAGGATGGCTGCCATCCTTCGCAAGGCCCAGCAGGAAGGCATAGTCGAAAGCGATGCCGCCATTTCCGTGCGCGAAGGCAAGATGGTCATCCCAGTGGCTTCTTCCCAGAAGAGGAAGATTTCGGGGTTCGTCCTGGACGAGTCCGCCACCGGCAAGACAGCATTCGTGCAACCTGCTGAGATAGTGGAGCTTGAGAATGAGATAAGCGAGCTGCATTTCGCCGAGACCAGGGAGATATTCCGCATCCTGGCGGAGTTCAGCGACTTCGTGCGGCCTTTTATTCCCGGGCTGCTGGACGGTGCCATATGCCTTGGCGAACTCGACTTCATAATGGCAAAGGCGCAGACGGCCCTGGAGCAGATTGCCGGGATGCCCCTGATTTCCGAAGGGGGCGAGCTGAACCTGCGCAAGGCCCGCCATCCGCTTCTGGAAAAGTCCCTTCGCCGCGAGGGCAAAGAAATTGTCCCCCAGACAGTTGTGCTCACCCCGACCAAGCACATCCTGCTGGTTTCCGGCCCCAATGCCGGAGGCAAGTCGGTGTGTCTGAAGACCGTGGGCCTGCTGCAGTATATGTTCCAGTGGGGCCTGCTGATTCCGACCTCCGAGACTTCGGAACTGCCTGTGTTCGACCGCATTATGGTCGACATCGGCGACGGCCAGTCCCTCGAGAATGACCTCAGCACCTACAGCTCCTTCCTCACCTCGATGAAGGACATCCTCGCCAATGCCGATTCCAGGACGCTGGTGCTCATCGACGAGTTCGGCTCGGGCACGGAGCCTGCCGCCGGCGGGGCTATAGCCGAGGCAATCCTCTCTGAACTTGACCGCAAGGGCGTATATGGCGTCATCACAACGCATTACACCAACCTGAAGCTATATGCTTCCGGCCCTTCGACCGGCGTCATAAACGGTGCGATGCAGTTCGACGCGGCCAAGATCGAGCCCCTTTTCAAGCTGGACATCGGCTATCCCGGCAACTCCTTTGCCTTCGAGCTCGCCCGCAAGATGGGTATGCCAGAGGAGATAGTCAAGGATGCCGAGGCCAGGGCCGGCGAGGAGTTCGTGGGGATGGAGCGCAACCTGCGGAAGATAGTCCGCAACCGCCGTGCCCTCGACGAGAAGCTCCAGCATATCCGCAAGACCGACCAGACCCTCGAAAACATAACCGGCAAGTACCAGAAGGAACTCGAGGACATCAAGCAGCTTCGGAAGAATATCCTTGACGAAGCCCGCCGCGAGGCCGAAGAGATAGTGCGCGGAGCCAACCGCCAGGTGGAGAACACCATACGTTCCATCAAGGAGTCCCAGGCCGAGAAGGAAGCCACGAAGGAGGCGCGCCAGTCTCTCGCCGGCTTTATGGGCGCCCTGTCGGCCAGCAAGGAGAACCAGCAGCACTACATCGATGAGAAGCTGCGGAAGCTCGAGGAGCGCAAAGCCCGCCGCGAGGAGCGCAAGGCCCGCAAGGCAGGGGAGAGGCAGGCGGCCGAAGAAGCCGCGGCGGAGGCCGAGCGCAAGAGGGTCGAGCAGTTCCGCACGGCACCCCTGAAGGTGGGCGAGAAGGTCCGCATAAAGGACGGCGATATGGTGGGCGAGGTCTCGAAGGTTTCTTCCAAGGCCGTCACCGTGATAATAGGGAACATATCCAGCAAGCTCCCCCTCGACCGCGTCGAGCGCATAACTTCCAACGAATATAAGTCCGCCGTGCGCGAGACTGCCCGCAAGCCGGTCTATGCCACCTCGCAGGATGCCTCCATCACCGAGCGCAAGTTGAATTTCAAGCCGGAAATCGACGTCCGCGGCGAGCGCGTCACCGACGCCCTCGAGATAGTCACCCGCTTCGTCGACGACGCGATAATGCTCAGTATGCCCTCGGTGCGCATAGTCCACGGCAAGGGCACCGGAGCCCTTCGCGAGGAGATCCAGAAGCTCCTCCGCACCACTCCCGGAGTCGCCTCCGTCACCGACGAACACATCCGTTTCGGCGGCACCGGAGTGACTATCGTGACCCTCGAATAACGGGGTTGAAAAGTTTTCCATTTTTATTTTGCAAATCGTTTTAATATAGCTATCTTTGTGCCGGCAAATTGAGATGGTATGAGTTCTCGTGCAGAAATAGGGCGCAGAGGTGAAGATGTTGTGTGTCAATATCTTACGGAGCACGGCCATACTATCCTTGAGCGCAACTGGCGCACGGGCCACCTTGAGGTGGACATCATCTCCCTGGACAGGGACGGAGTGCATTTCGTGGAGGTGAAAAGCCGCGTGGCGCCGGTGATGGCCAGCCCTGAGGAAAACGTCCGTCAGGAAAAGCAGCGCCGCATCGCCAAGGCGGCCGGCGCCTATCTTCGCCAGAAGGGCTCCCGCCTGGGAGATGCCGAGGTCTGGCTCGATGTTGCGGCGGTGGTTTTCGAAGGCGGCAAGGTAAATGTGGAGTATTTCCCGGCAGCATATATGCCGGTATTTTATAGATAATATATGGATAGACATCAATACTGTGTCATCCTGGCCGGTGGCGGCGGAAGCCACTTCTGGCCTGTGACACGGGAACGTAAGCCCAAGCAGTTCGTCATCGTTGAGGGGAAGTCGCTCCTTCGTGCTGCCTATGAGCGTTGCAGCGGCCTTGTCCCGCAGGAAAACATCCTGATCGTAACCCCCGAAAAGTACAGGGAAAGAGTCGTCAACATCATCCCGGAACTCCTCCCGGAGAACCTTCTTCTGGAACCATATGCCCGCAAGACGGGCCCCTGCGTGGCCTATGCGACGTACACTATCCTCCGCCGCGACCCTGATGCCGTTATGACCGTCGCCCCCTGCGACCACATCATCAGGGACATCGAAGCATACAACAGGACTGTCACTGCTGCAATGGCATATGCCGCTCAGAATGACGTGCTTATCACCCTCGGCGTGCTCCCGACCCGCCCCGACCCGGGCTATGGCTATATCCAGGTCCAGGGAGGCAAGGGCGGCTTCGTCTCCGGCAAGCCCATCCCGGTGAAGACCTTCACCGAGAAGCCTTCGGCAGACCTTGCCAAAGTCTTTGTCAAGAGCGGCGAATTCCTCTGGAACTCAGGTGTTTTCGTCTGGAAAGCCTCGACGATCCGCTCTGAGATGGAGGAGTATATGCCCGGCGTCACCTGTCAGTTCGAAGGCTGGCAGGAGCATCTCGGCACCCCTTCCGAGCCCTCTTTCATCGCAAAGGCCTACAGCGGCTGCGACAAGATATCCATCGACTACGGCGTGATGGAGAAAACCTCCCGCGCCTGGGTCTACCCCGCCGCCTTCGACTGGGGCGACATCGACAGCTGGTCCACCCTTGCGGAATATTACCCTGCCATCGACGCCTGGGGCAATGTGACCAATATGCCCAACGCCGTTACCGAGCAGAGCAAAGGCAACATCATCGTCGGCCAGGATCCTTCCAAACTGCTGGTAGTCAGCGGCCTTGAAGACTTCGTCATCATCGACGACCGCGACGTGCTGCTCATCTGCCCCAAGGACGACGCCCGCTACGCCTCCCTCGTCCGCCGCCTCTCCGACCCCAAGTACGACTCCTACAAGTAGCCGCCCCCTCGCTTCGCTGAGGATAAGGACGGAAGGCCAACTTCCGGGAATGGGCGGCACCGGGCACTTGACTATTCAATTAGGGGGAACTGTCGCTCCCCCAACCCCCTCGGCCTTTGTTCCCTCAACGACTTTTCACGGAAAAGTCCCGGGTGCGGCCGACCGGCTGATGCCGGTTTGTTAAGCCAACGCGCAACTCGAGTCCGGCTGTCGGTCATCCTGCTGACGCAGGACCGTGCCCTGCACAAGGCTCACGCACGCCCCCGCACAAGGCCCACTCCATTCCCGTCAATGTCCTTCCGTCCTCATCCTCACCGAGCCGGGGCACCTCGTTCAAAAGCCCGGCAAAAACTGCAAGGTCCCCTCACTCTGCCGGGGTATCTCGTTCAAAAATGCTCCGAAAACGTCGGCCACGGGTCGGCACTCCAACTGGCGGCCAGCGAAAAACGCCGAAAACGTCGGCTACGGGTCAGCACTCCAACTGGCGGCCAGCGAAAAACGCCGAAAACGTCGGCTGCGAGTTGGCACTCCAACTGGAGGCCAACGAAAATCGCCGAAAAAATGGCAGGTCCTCGGTGATTCGGAGGGGAAAAGCGGAAATTCCGCCATATTAATTTGGTAAGCCGAGCGATTCCGGAGCCGCAGGCGACCAAGGGGGTTTGGGGGATTCGTCCCCCATTATTGACAGCCCGGAGGGCAAAAATAGCCGGGAAAGCCTTGATTCGGAGGGGAAAAGCGGAAATTCCAGCATATTAATTTGGTAAGCCGAGCGATTTTTGCTATTTTTGCAAGCTAAAATGCCGTGTTGTCCCCACAAGGCGGCGGTTTGGCAGCGGCAAAGGTGCGCCCCAGGGCGTCCTGAGCCCGCAAATAGACAACAATATTAATAATAACAATAACAAGAAATGCAAAGTAAAGGTGCAATCAGGCTTGTAGCCATTCTCCTCGCAATCGCATGCTTGTGGCAGCTCTCCTTCACCGCCGTGACGGCAATCCAGGAGAAGAAGGCCGAGAAGTATGCACAGAAGGCAGCTGAAGAATTCCAGCAGTCCGCAGCGTTCGCGCAGGTGGCAGAAGGCGACAGGGCCTATGTCCTCGACTCCCTGAGCAAGGACAGGAACAGATGGTATGTCGACTCCATCTCAACTGAAAAAGTTTATTTCGGTTACACGTACAAAGACGTCAAAGCCAAGGAAATCAACCTTGGTCTGGACCTCAAGGGCGGTATGAACGTCATGCTGCAGGTGCAGCTCGAGGACCTCGTGAGGGCCCTCGCCGGCGAGAAGACCCCTGAGTTCGAGCAGGCAATCGCCCTGGCCAAGGAGCGCAGCGTGGCTTCCCGCAACGACTTCATAACCCTCTTCGCAGAGGCCTGGAAGGAAGTCGGCGGCGGCCAGAAGCTCACCACCATATTCGGAACCTACGAGATGCGTGACCGCATCAGCCCCGATTCCAGCGACGAAGATGTCATCTCCGTCATCCGCGAGGATGCAGAGAGCGCGATCAGCAACTCCTTCAACGTCCTGCGTAACCGTATCGACCGCTTCGGCGTCACCCAGCCTTCCATCCAGAAGCTCGGCAACAGCGGACGTATCCTCATCGAACTCCCGGGTGTCAAAGAGCCCGAGCGTGTCCGTAAACTCCTCCAGGGAACCGCTTCCCTCGAGTTCTGGACAACCTTCGAGAACAGCGAGATAGCCCCCTACCTCCAGGAGGCCAACGCCCTCCTCGCCCAGATCCAGGACGTTGAGGAAGAGACCGTTGCAGAAGAAGAGGTCGTCACCGAGCCCGCCGATTCCCTCCTGAGCGAGGAAATCGCAATGAACGCCGAGGACAAGAAAGCTCTCGAGCAGTATCGCAAGAGGAACCCCCTGTTCGCAGTGCTCCAGCCTTCACAGGCCCGTAGCGGTGCGTGCATCGGTTTCGCACAGGCAGCCGACACCGCAAAGGTGAACCGCCTGCTGAACAACCCCCGCGTAAAGGAACTCTTCCCGGCTGAATTCCGTCCCCTGTGGACAGTGAAGCCTTCAGAGTACATCCAGGGCGGCAACGTCTATGAGCTCGTGGCCATCAAGGTCGCTTCCCGCGACGGCAAGGCCCCGCTCGACGGCGGCAGCGTCACTGACGCCCGCGTCACCACCGACGGCGGCACCCACGGCGGTAACCCCTATGTCTCTATGACAATGAACGCCGAAGGCGCCAACATCTGGGCCCGTCTGACCAAGGACAACATCGGCAAGCAGGTCGCCATCGTCCTCGACGGTATGGTATATTCCTACCCCACCGTCCAGAGCGAAATCTCCGGAGGTAACTCCCAGATTACCGGTAACTTCGACCTCGAAGAGGCCACCGACCTTACCAACGTCCTCAAGTCCGGTAAGCTTCCCGCCCCTGCAAAGATCATCCAGGAGCAGGTCGTAGGTCCTTCCCTCGGTGCAAGGTCCATCAAGGCCGGTATGATTTCCTTCATCATCGCCTTCATCCTCGTGCTGATCTACATGATCCTCTTCTATCGCGGAGCAGGTATCGTGGCTGACATCGCACTCCTTTGCAACGTCCTCTTCCTCTTCGGAACCCTCGTCTCCTTCGGAGCCGTCCTGACGCTGCCCGGTATCGCCGGTCTCGTCCTGACGCTGGGTATGGCAGTGGACGCCAACGTTATCATATATGAGCGTATCAAGGAAGAGCTTGCCGCCGGCAAGGGTCTTTCCCTCGCCATCGCCGATGGTTACAAGAATGCATATTCCGCCATCATCGACGGCCAGGTGACCACCCTGCTCACCGGTATCGTCCTGTTCGTGTTCGGTTCCGGCCCTGTCCAGGGCTTCGCCACCACGCTCATCATCGGTATCATCACTTCCGTGCTGACCTCCATCTTCATCACCAGGCTCATCCTCGATGACCGCGTCAAGAAGGGCAAGAGCATTTCCTTCGAGAACAACGTCACCAAGAACATCCTGAAGAACACCAAGATAGACTTCATCGGCAAGAAGAAGTGGTCATATATGATCTCCGGCGCCCTCATCGTCATCTCCCTCGTCTCCATCTTCACCAAGGGCTTCACCTACGGTGTTGACTTCCAGGGAGGTAGGACATATGTGGTGCGTTTCGACCAGCCGCAGACCGCCGAGGCAGTCCGCGCAGCAGTCGAGGCCGTCTTCACCGACGACAACTCCTCAGTCGAGGTCAAGCAGTTCGGTGGTGCCAGCCAGATGAAGATCACCACGACCTACAAGGTCAATGAGGAATCCACCGAGGTTGATGCCGAGGTCGAGTCAATGGTCTATGAGGCAGTCAAGGGCTTCTTCGCAGAAGAAATGACCCTCGACGAGTTCAAGAGCACCCTCGACAACCCGAACGGTATCATCTCCTCCGACAAGGTGGGACCTACCATCGCCAATGATATGAAGCGTGACGCCATCATCGCCGTCATCATCGCCCTCTTCGTGATATTCGCATATATCGCAATCCGCTTCAAAGGCTGGACCTGGGGCGTCGGCGGTGTCGTCTCCCTTGCCCACACGGCAATCATCATCATCGGTTTCTTCTCCCTGTTCAGCGGAATACTGCCCTTCAACCTCGACGTTGACCAGACGTTTATCGCGGCCATCCTGACCATCATCGGTTACGCCATCAACGACAACGTGGTTATATTCGACCGTATCCGTGAATACAAGGGCCTCCACCCGAACACGGACTTCCGTACCAACGTGAACACGGCTGTCAACGCCACCCTCACCCGTACGTTGAACACCTCCGTGACGACCCTCCTCCCTATGCTCGCAATAGCAATCTGGGGCGGTGAGTCCATCAGGGGTCTGTCCGTCGCCCTCTGCCTCGGTATCATCATCGGTACCTACGCATCCATAATGATCGGTACTCCGGTTATGTACGATGCCACTATGGCAAAGGCAAAGAAAGCTGAGGCCAAGAAGTAAGCCCGGCGCTGAATAAAAGCCCGACCGCCGCCCAAGCAGCAAACCGAATTTGCTTGGGCGGCGGTCCTGATTTTTGGTGTTCAGTAACCTTTATTTCTGGCCCTTTCGGGCACTCATTTCACTGATGCAAAGTTACTGCTAAAAACACCCTTTACCAACTTTTCCACCCTCTCAAAACTCTCACATTGCTTTTGTAACCACTTGATTATCAATGCGTTGAAAAATGAGATTTTGGATTTAAACTCTCAATGCCGTAAGTGATTGAGTATCAATGTGTTAAATATAAATACCTAATAATCAATCAGTTGGGCCTTAAATTCTCCTATTGATACTTTCTCATATAATTACTACCTTTGATGTTATAAATGCACAGCGACATCGACTCGGTTATCCATACTCTAAAGGTGCAGCGGACGCTGCCGGACGGGGAAATACTTTCCCTGCTGGAGGGGGCGTGTGCGCAGGAGCTGAGGGAAGAGGCGGAGTCGGTCGCAGCAGCGCAGTTCGGCAGGGGAGTGTGGCTGCGGGGGCTCATTGAGTGGAGCAATGTCTGCCGCCGGGACTGCCTCTACTGCGGCATTCGTCGCAGCAACGCGGGAGTGGAGCGATATACCCTCTCGCGGGAGGAGATACTGTCTTCCTGCGAAAGGGCTTATGGCCTGGGGCTCAGGACTTTCGTGCTGCAGGGCGGGGAGAATCCGCAGGCGGCGCGGGGACTTGTCCCCGTCGTTGCGGAAATACGCTCCTGCTGGCCCGACGCTGCCATAACGCTCGGGCTTGGCGAGTTGCCGTTCGATATATATGCTGCATTGCGAAAGGCCGGTGCCGACCGGTTCCTCCTCCGTCACGAAACGGCCTCGGAGGCGCATTATGCCCGCCTGCATCCTGCCGGAATGACCCTCCGCAGCCGCCTTGAGTGCCTCCGGGAGCTCCGGCGCCTGGGCTTCCAGGTCGGTATGGGGATGATGGTCGGGAGCCCCTGGCAGACGCCCCGGGACCTCCTTGCCGACATCCGTCTGCTGGAGGAGTTCCGTCCCGATATGATAGGCATAGGGCCTTTCATCCCCCACCCGGACACCCCGTTGGGCAGTTTCCCCGCAGGAAGTGCGGAGCTGACGCTTAGGCTGTATTCCATCCTGCGCCTTATCCTGCCCGACGCCCTTATCCCGTCCACGACGGCCCTGTCCACGATAATGCCGGGCGGCCGCAAGGCAGGCATCCTTGCCGGCGCCAACGTGATAATGCCGAACTTTACCCCGCTGCCGCGCCGGGAGGCATATGCCCTCTACAAAGGAAAGGCATCCACCGACGGCGCCGAGCAACTACTTGATATACAGAAAGAACTGGCCTCGATTGGCTACCATATTGCCCCCGGAAGGGGAGATTTCATAACCCATTGATATGTATAATGTTTCATCCGTCCACGCGGACGATTTCATAAACCACGAAGAGATACTCGGGACCCTTGAGGCGGCCTCGCGTGAAAGTGCCGACCGTGCACGCGTGCTGCAGATCCTTGAGAAAGCTGCACTTTGCAAGGGGCTGAGCCACCGTGAGGCGGCGGTCCTGCTGGACTGCACCGACCCCGACCTGGAGGAGAGGATATATGCCCTCGCCCGGGAAATCAAGCAGAAATTCTACGGCAACCGCATAGTCCTCTTCGCCCCGCTCTACCTGTCGAACTATTGCGTAAACGGCTGTGTATATTGCCCTTACCACGCCAAGAACCGCACGATTCCCCGCAAGAAGCTTTCCCAGGAGGAGGTCGAGGCGGAAGTGCGCGCACTGATCCGCATCGGCCATAAGCGGCTGGCGGTCGAGGCGGGGGAGCATCCGACATACAACCCGTTGGAGTATATCCTTGACTCCATCAGGACCATATATTCCGTGCGCGAAGGAGGCAACTCCATCCGCAGGGTCAACGTCAACATCGCGGCGACGGATGTGGAAAGCTACCGCAAGCTCCACGAGGCCGGGATCGGGACATATATCCTCTTCCAGGAGACCTATAACAAGCAGCAATACAAGAAGTTGCATCCCACCGGCCCCAAGAGCGACTATGACTGGCACACCGAGGCGATGGACCGCGCCCAGGAAGGCGGCTGCGACGACGTGGGCATAGGCGTCCTGTTCGGCCTGAACAGCTACCGCTACGAGCTTGTGGGCCTGCTGATGCACGCCGAGCACCTTGAGGCGCGTTTCGGCGTGGGGCCCCACACCATCAGCGTGCCCCGCATATGCCCTGCCGACGACATATCCACCGAGGACTTCCCCGACGCCCTGCCGGATGCCATATTCCGCAAGATTGTGGCCGTCCTGCGCGTTGCCGTGCCATATACCGGAATGATTATCTCCACCCGGGAAAGCGCCCGGATGAGGGAGCAGCTGCTTGAGTGCGGCATATCCCAGATCAGCGGCGGCTCCCGCACCAGCGTCGGAGGCTACACCACAGCCGAACGTCACGACGAGACCTCGCAGTTCGACGTGGCCGACACCAGGCCCCTCGACGAGGTGGTCCGCTGGCTGCTGGAGAACGACCATATCCCCTCTTTCTGCACCGCCTGCTACCGCGAGGGCCGCACCGGCGACCGCTTTATGAGCCTTTGCAAAAGCGGCAAAATCAGCCTCTGCTGCACTCCCAACGCCCTTATGACCCTGAAGGAATATCTGGTCGACTACGCCTCCCCCGCCACCCGTGCCGTCGGCGAAGCCCTCATCGAGCGCAGCCTGACCGACATCCCGGAGGGCCGTGTCCGTGACCTCACCGTCAAGCACCTGGACGAAATCGCCTCCGGCGCCCACGACTTTAGATTCTGATCAAAGGCGGCCACAGGTTTCTAGGGGTGAGACAGCATCTTTTTAAAAAACCAACGATATGGAAAGGTTAAGGATAGCAGTAATGGGGCCGGTCAACAGCGGGAAATCGACGCTGGTGAACGAACTGTGCGGGCAGAAGGTGTCGCTGGTGAGCCCGCTGCCGGGGACGACTACTGACCCGGTGCGCAAACTGGCGGAGCTGCCGGGCCTCGGCCCCTGCGTGCTGATAGACACGGCCGGTCTGGACGATGCCAGCGCGCTCGGCGCCGAGCGCGAGCGCCTCACCCGTGCGGTCCTGGATGAAGCCGACGTGGTGGTTTGGGTTAAAGCGCCTGAAGACTGCGCCCAACCGGGTGAAGTTTGTGCCCTGCCTCCCGGAGACTGCTCCCAACCGGGTGAAGTTAGTGCCGTGCCTCCCGGAGTGCAGACATCGTCCCGAAAAGAGGGACGAAACCCGCAAAAAGGGGGTGTTTTTGACGGTATCGTCCCATTTTTAGGGACGTTATCCGCACCCCGCGTTCCGGAGACGAAGCAGTCCGGGGGAGAGTGCGTGAATCCGTTACCCGACATTCCGGTGGTGGAGTATTCCAGGGGAGAGAGCGTGGAGGCGCTGCTGGAGAGGATAGCGGCGGCGGTGCCACGGGAGGAGGAACAGTTCCTCACCGGGGGGCTCGTCAAGGCGGGCGATGTCGTGGTGATGGTGATGCCGCAGGACAGCGAGGCGCCGAAGGGGCGCATTATCCTGCCGCAGGTGCAGGTGCTGCGCGAGCTGCTGGACCGCGGCTGCATCCCCGTCTGCTGTCAGCCCTCGCAGCTGCCGGGGGCCCTCGCCTCCCTGCAGGCAGCCCCGGCTCTGGTAATCACTGATTCCCAGGTGTTTAAGCAGGTCGACCAGGCCATAGGGAAGGACGTCCCGCTGACCTCCTTCTCGGTGCTTCTGGCTTCAGCCAAAGGTGACCTCAAGGTGTTCCTTGAAGGCGCCCGGGCCATCGACTCCCTGCGCCCCGGCGACAGGGTCCTCATCGCCGAGGCCTGCACCCACGTCCCCGACACCGAAGACATAGGCCGCGTGAAAATCCCCGCCCTTTTGCGGAAAAAAGCAGAAGTAAAAGTCGACATCGCCGCCGGCAATGACTTCCCGGAGGACCTGAGCCGGTATGCCCTCATCATCCATTGCGGGGCGTGTGTCGCCGGCAAGGCCCTGGTGCGCTCAAGAATAAGAAAGGCACTCCGCGCGGGAGTGCCCATAACCAATTACGGGATAGCCATTGCACAGTTGCAGGGCATCCTCGGAAGGATTTCGCTTCCTTAGTCGTCGAACTCGGAGACTATCTTCCTGATGTCGGAAGGGTTGAGCCTGCCGTAGACCTTCTCGCCTATAGTGGCGACGGGGGCCAGGCCGCAGGCGCCCACGCAGCGAAGGCAGTCCAGCGAGAACTTGCCGTCCGGGGTCGTTTCGCCCACATCGATGCCAAGCACCCTCTTGAACTCTTCCAGGACCTTGTCCGAGCCCCTTACGTAGCAGGCCGTTCCCAGGCACACTGAGACCGGGTTCTTGCCCTTGGGGGTCATCGAGAAGAAGGAATAGAAAGTCACGACTCCATAGACCTTCGACACCGGGATGCCCAGCTTGCGGGCGATGATCCTCTGGACCGCCTCGGGGAGGTAGCCCAGGTTGTTCTGGCATTCGTGAAGGATGGAGATGAGCTCTCCGGGGTCGTTATTGAATTTTTCGCAGGTCTCCTCCACACGGCGGACAGCCTCGCAGGATAATTTCAGTTCACTCATAGCTACTTGATGCTTTTGTCGAAATAACGTGTGTGCAGGAGCTTTTCGCTGCGCTCTGAGAGAGGCTCGCCGAGGAAATCTTTGTAAAGCTTCTGGATGTCAGGGTTTTCGTGGCTCTTGCGGATGGGCTTGCCCTCGTCTTCGCGATAGATGGCGCGGGAACGTGCCTTGAGTATTTCCACATTGCCGTGATGGTAGGGCTGGCCGGCGCCGCCGATGCAGCCGCCGGGGCACGCCATCACCTCGACCACGTGGTAGTCCAGGGAGCCTTCACGGAGCTTGTCCATCAGGATGCGGGCATTGCCGAGGGTGTGGGCCACGCAGACCTTGAGAGGGAAGCCCGCCAGGTCGATGGTCGCCTCCTTGATGCCGTCGAGGCCGCGCACGTCCTGGAATTCCAGGCGGGGCAGGGTCTTGCCGGTGTAGACCTCATATACGGTACGGAGGGCAGCCTCCATCACTCCGCCGGTGGCGCCGAAGATGGCCGCCGCGCCGGAGCTTTCGCCCATAGGCTTGTCGAAGTCGGTGTCGGGGAGGGAGCGGAAGTCGATGTTGGAACGCTTGATAAGGCGTGCCAGCTCGCGGGTGGATATGGAATAGTCCACGTCGGGGTTGCCGTCCACGGAGAATTCATCCCTTTCGCACTCATATTTCTTTGCAAGACAAGGCATTACGGACACCACGACGAGCTTCTCGCGGGGGATTCCCATCTTCTGGGCCCAGAAAGTCTTGGCGATGGCGCCGAACATCTGGGCGGGAGACTTGGCGGAGGAAGGATATTCCAGCAGGTCGGGGTAGTTGTGCTCGTAGAAGTTGACCCAGGCAGGGCAGCAGGAGGTCATAATGGGAAGCTTGACGCTCTTGTCGCCGCCCAGGAAAGCCTTGAGGCGGTGCAGTATCTCGGCACCCTCTTCCATAATGGTGAGGTCGGCGCCGAAGTCGGTGTCGAAGACATAGTCGAAGCCCAGATAGCGCAGGGCCGTGGCCAGCTTGCCGGTCACTATGGTGCCGGGCTCGAGGCCGAATTCCTCGCCGAGGGCTACGCGCACTGCAGGAGCAGGCTGTGCCACCACCACCTTGTCGGGGTTGCAGAGGTCGTCCAGCAGGCGGTCGGTGTTGTCGCGCTCGGTAAGGGCGCCGGTGGGGCATACTGCCACGCACTGGCCGCAGTAGGTGCAGTCGGTGTCCTTGAAGTCCTTGTCGAAGGTCGGGGCTATCGTGGTGTCGAAACCGCGGCGGACTGCACCCAGCACGCCCACTGTCTGGACGTTGTTGCACACGCTTTCGCAGCGGCGGCACAGGATGCACTTATCCATATTGCGGGTGATGGCGGCGGTGACTTCCTTCTTGCGGGTGGACTGCTCGCCCTTGAACGGCATTTCGCGGATGTTGAACCTGGTCACCAGCTTCTGCAGTTCGCAGTCATTGCACTTGGGGCAGGTGAGACAGTCGTTGGGATGGTCCGAAAGGATCAGTTCGGCGACGGTCTTGCGGGCGCGCACGACACGGGCGGAGTTGGTCTTCACCACCATTCCTTCCATACACTGGGTGGCGCAGGAGGGGGCCAGGTTGCGGCGGCCTTCTATCTCCACGACGCATATGCGGCAGGATGCCGGGGAATTCTTGACGCAGGTGCCCTTGAGGTCTATATGGCACAGTGCCGGGATATTGATTCCTATACCCGCTGCGGCGTCAAGGACGGTAGTGCCCTTGGGGACGCTCACGGGGCGGTTGTCTATCGTAAGGTTTATCATATTTTCCATAGGGCGTCGGTTAGATTACGGATATTGCACCGAACTTGCAGCGTGACAGGCACATACCGCAGCGGATGCACTTCTCGGGATTGATGACGAAAGGCTTGCGGACCTCTCCGACTATGGCCTCAGCGGGGCAGTTCCTGGCGCACAGGCTGCAGCCCTTGCACAGGACAGGGTCGATGGAGTAGGTCAGGAGGGCCTTGCACTTGTGGGCGCGGCAGACGTGGTCACGGACGTGCTCCTCATACTCATCCCTGAAATTGGCCAGGGTGGAGAGCACGGGGTTGGGGGAGGTCTGTCCCAGGCCGCACAGGGCGGTGTCCTTGATGACTTTGGCGAGGTTCTCGAGCTTGTCGAGGTCTTCCATAGTGCCGCGTCCCTCGGTGATCCTGGTGAGGATCTCAAGCATACGGCGGTTGCCTATGCGGCAGGGGGTGCACTTTCCGCAGGACTCGTCCACGGTGAACTCAAGGAAGAACTTCGCGACGGAGACCATGCAGTCGTCTTCGTCCATCACTATCATACCGCCGGAACCCATCATCGAGCCGGCAGCAGCGAGGCTTTCGTAGTCGATGGGGATATCCAGGTGCTTCTCGGTGAGGCAGCCGCCGGAGGGGCCTCCGGTCTGGACGGCCTTGAACTTCTTGCCGCCCTTGACTCCGCCGCCGATGTCATATATGATTTCGCGAAGGGTCGTGCCCATAGGGACCTCGATGAGGCCGACGTTGTTGATCTTGCCGGCAAGGGCGAAAACCTTCGTGCCCTTGGACTTCTCGGTGCCGATGGATGCGAACCACGCGGGGCCCTTGGTGAGGATAACCGGCACATTTGCAAGGGTTTCCACGTTATTGACGTTGGTGGGGCGTCCCATATATCCGGCTTCGGCCGGGAACGGGGGCTTCAGCGTGGGCTCGCCGCGCTTACCTTCCATCGAATGGATGAGCGCTGTCTCCTCGCCGCAGACGAAAGCACCTGCGCCATAGCGGATTTCGATGTCGAAGTCGAAGCCGCTTCCGAGGATATCCTTACCCAGCAGGCCATATTCGCGGGCCTGGGCTATGGCCACCTGCAGACGGTGGACGGCGAGGGGATATTCGGCACGGATATATATCAGGCCGTGGTGGGCGTTGATGCAGTAGCCGCATATCATCATTGCCTCGATGACCGAGTTCGGGTCGCCTTCCATAATGGAACGGTCCATAAATGCGCCCGGGTCGCCTTCGTCGGCGTTGCAGACCACATATTTGTCCGGGGCGTCGAACTTGCGGGCTATCTCCCACTTGACTCCGGTGGGGAAGCCGGCGCCGCCGCGGCCGCGAAGACCGCTGGCCTTCACATCGGCGAGCACCTCGAGGCTGTCCCTGCGAAGGCTGTCGGCGAGGGCCTTGTAGCCGTCGCGCGCTATGTATTCAAGGATATTCTCCGGATCTATGAAACCGCAGTTACGCAGCGCGATACGCAGCTGCTTGCGGTAGAAGTTCATATGCTTGGAGTCGGAGATGTGGGCACCGGTCCCGGGGTCCTGGTAGAGGAGCCGTTCCACCCTCTCGCCGCCAATGATGTGGGAGGTGACTATCTCTTCCACGTCGTCGGGACGGACGCTGGTGTAGAACGTGTTGTCGGGAATGATCTTTACGATAGGGCCTTTCTCGCAGAAACCGAAGCAACCGGGGACAAGGACTTCCACCTTGCCGTCTATTCCGTGCTGGGCGAGCGAAGTGCGGAAGTTCTCCACGATCTTTGCGCTCTCGGAAGCCTTGCAACCGGTACCTCCGCAGCAGAGAATCTGCATATGCGGGGTGCCTTTGTCGAGGCCGCAGGCGAGGTCCGAGGCGGACTCGTTGCTCTTCTCCCTTACGGAGAGTGCCGCCGCGGCTTCCCTTCTGATGCTTTCAAGGGCATCGGCTGAGGTTATTTTCATTATATTGGCAGTGTGTTTTGGTTATAGTTCACAAAGATAAACAAAATTTTCGCTATTTTTGTGCAATAAAGCTATGCATATGGAGAATTTTGCGGATATCGGAAGGGTCGAAGCGATCCAGTCACTGTTCAAGGGAACCGGATTCAAGCCTTTTGCAGGTGCTGGTTTCGAGCCCTCAGCCAGGGGTAGCGTCGTCAATGCGGCCAGGATGTTCACCGAAGGGGTGGACTTCGATTTGGTGTATTTCCCCCTTAAACACCTGGGCTACAAGTGCGTAACTGCCGTGACCGGAGAGCTGCTCGCGGCACTCGCCACGCCCCGCAGCCTCGCGGTGCGCATCGCCGTCTCCGCCAAGCTCGACCTCCCGCAGGTGAGAGAGCTCTGGCAGGGCGTGGTCACCGCCGCCAAAGAGCACGGCTATTCCTCGCTCGACCTGGACCTCCTGCCGTCCCGTAACGGCCTGCTGGTCAGCCTCTCCGCAGCTGGCGAACTTCCAAAGCTAACGGCCTCCCGCCGCCCAGCCCCGCAGAGCAAGGACCTGCTGTGCCTGAGCGGCAGCGTAGGCGGAGCCTACTTCGGCATCCGGGTCCTCGACCGCGAAAAGAAGGCCCTCGCCCCGGACACCCCCGTTGCCGGGCAGGATGGCACAGCGATAGCTACCCCGAGCCCCACCCTGGAGCGCTACCGGATGATGGTCGGCTCCTACCTGAAACCGGAAATCAGCCCCTATGTGGTTCCGCAAATGATTGAAGATGAGATGGTTCCCTCAGCCGGCGTGCTGGTGGACCGCGGTCTGGCCGATGCCGTGAAACGCATCGCCCGCGCCACCGGTCTCGGCGCCAAGGTCTATGCCGACCGCATCCCCTTCGAGGGCCAGTCCTTCGACCTTGGCAAAGCGCTTGACGTGGATCCCATTTCGGCCGCGATGAACGGCGGCGAAGACTACCGCCTCCTGTTCACCATCCCCATTCTCAAGGCCGAGCAGTTCCGCCGCGACTTCCAGACCTTCGAAATAATCGGCCATCTCGCCCTCCCCGAAGCCGGCACGTCGCTGGTCTCCCCCGACGGCCTGGAGCATCCGCTCCGCGCCCAGGGCTGGCCCGACGAAAGCGTCTAGAGCTATTTCAGTACTGCGCGGTAGGGAACGCCGAGTGAGCGCAGGTCGGCGATCAGGTCGGCCGTGACGGCGAGGGTGAACTTGCGGGAGAGGAACTCGATGCGGTAGCCTGTCACGGGGTCGGACAGGTACATCGTCAGGGGCACGGTGCCTTTGTGCTTCTTCACCAGCGACAGCAGTCTGACGCGGAAATCGGGCGTCAGCATCGGGGTCGTGACCTCGATGGCAAGGCCTGAGAGGAAGGAGTCGGACACGTTGCCCAGCAGCATTATCTTCTTGGGTTTGAAGGCATATGGCACCGCCTGGCCGGGTTTTCTCTCTTCGGGACGGACGAAGAACCTTTCGGATATTTCCCCTTCGATGTAGATGGCGCTGTGCAGCTGGAGGTAGCTCATAAACTGCTCGTGCTCCTTGGAGAAGAGGGTCAGTTCGTATGACCCGTCGAAGTCTTCGATGACGGTGCGGGACCAGGGCTTGCCGGCCTTGGTGAGCATCTGCTTGACAGAGGTGATGAAGCCGGCCACGGCGACCTTCTTCATCGGGGTGCCCTTCGCCTCGCACTCGGCCACCTTTTCCGTGAGGCGGCTTATGGGGAAGGACGTAAATGTCTCAAGCTCAAAGGAATATTTGTCCAGCGGATGCGAGGAAAGGAACATTCCCACCAGCTCCTTCTCCTTCTGCAGCAGTTCCATCTGGTCCTCTTCGGCACGCAGGGGCGGCATCTCAGGACGCACCGGTTTGAGCTCCTCCACCTCGCCGAACAGCGAAGCGGCGTCATCCTCGGCTCCCTGGCGGAAACGTTCGCCATAGGTGAGCAGCTCGTCGATGAACAGGTCGCCTCCGGGGCAGGGCTCGAAGTACTGCCCGCGGGCATAGCCGAAGGAATCCAGGGCGCCGGAATATATCAGGGACTCCAGGGCCTTTCGGTTCACCGTTCCGGAGAGCCTCTCCATAAAGTTCCATATGTCGGTATATGGCCCTGAGGCCTCCCTGCCGGCGATAATGGCGTCCACGATGTTCGACCCGAAGCCCTTCATTCCTCCCAGGCCGAAGCGGATGTCGCCTGCGGCGTTCACGGAGAAATGCGAGTCGCTTTCGTTGATATCGGGACTCAGCACCTGGATGCGGCCCTTCTTGCAGTCGTCCATTATCTCCTTGATTTCCTCCATGTTATTGAGGTTCTGGCTGAGGTTGGCGGCCTGAAACTCGGCGGGATAATGGGCCTTGAGCCAGCCGGTCTGGTAGCTTACCCAGGCATAGCAGGTGGCGTGGGACTTGTTGAAGGCATATGAGGCGAACTTCTCCCAGTCCTTCCATATCTTGTTCAGCACATCCTCGGGGTGGCCGTTGGCCGTGCCGCCGGCGATAAACTCGCCGTGCAGGGACTGCAGGATGTCTATCTTCTTCTTACCCATAGCCTTACGCAGCTTGTCGGCCTTGCCCTTGGAGAAGCCGGCGACCTTCTGGGAGATGCGCATAACCTGCTCCTGGTAGACCGTCACGCCGTAGGTTTCGTCGAGGAACTCCTGCATCGCGGGAAGGTCGAAGGCTATCTCCTCCTCACCCCGTTTGCGGGCGACGAAGGAAGGGATATAGTCCATAGGGCCCGGGCGGTAGAGGGCGTTCATAGCGATGAGGTCCTCAAAACGCTGTGGATGAAGCCTTTGCAGCCACTCTTTCATACCGGGGGATTCGAACTGGAATATGCTCTTGGTGTCGCCCCTGGAATACAGCTCATATGTCTTCTCGTCGTCGATGGGGATGGATTCTATGTCGATATCCACCCCGTGGGTCTTCTTTACGGTGGCGAGGCATTCCTTTATTATGGACAGCGTGCGCAGCCCCAGGAAGTCCATCTTGAGCATACCGACCTCTTCGATATATGACCCCTCATACTGCGACACCCAGACCTCCTGGCCGGTGGCTTTGTCGGTGCCTAAAGTAATTGGTATATAATCAGTTAAATCTCCTCGGCCGATAATCATCGCGCAGGCGTGGATGCCCACCTGGCGGATGCATCCCTC